>JAUNSO010000062.1 GCA_030539165.1 bacterium | reverse complement strand
AAAAGCGGAAGGAAAAGCAGAGGGAAAAGCCGAGGATATTTTGGAATTACTTGAGGATTATGGACAGCCGACTGAGCAGCTTGAACAAATGATTATGGAACAGAAGGATATTGGAGTACTGAAGGAGTGGTTTCGATACGCAGCACATTCCAATTCTATAGAAGAATTCGAAAACAAAATTAAATTCACGGAAATATCAAAGGAAAATGATTATTTTAATAGACAATAGGTAACAAACTTAAGGTTAAAATAAGGTTGCATACAAACAGACATAAGGACGACGGTTTATGATGGGTTTGTCGGGAGGAGAGATTTTTCGGCGGACGATTGATAAGCGGGAGTCCTTTTTTATGCTTACAAACAATCAAGTACATAGTCAATGATATTTCAGGAGGAAATCAACATGTCAGTTTTAAAGGTAGAAGATTTAAGAAAAACATATGAAACAAAGTCGGGTGTGGCTTCTATGGCACTTGACGGGGTGAACTTCGAGGTGGAGAAGGGAGAGTTTGTCGGGATTATGGGCCCGTCAGGTGCGGGAAAGTCAACGCTGCTCAATCTGATTGCAACCATTGATACAGCTTCGGCAGGGAAGATTACAATCGGAAATCAGAATATATGCGGCATCAAAGAACCGGCACTGTCTGATTTCAGGAGAAATCAACTGGGCTTTATCTTTCAGGATTATAACCTGTTAGATACCCTTACTCTATTCGAGAACATTGCCCTGCCACTTGTTTTATCCAAAAAGAAACCGGAACAGATTGATGAGCAGGTAAGAAACGTTGCTGTAATCCTGGGCATCGAAGAACTGCTAAAGAAGTATCCATGTGAGGTATCCGGCGGACAGCGTCAGCGTGCTTCGGCGGCAAGAGCCATTGTCAACCAGCCGGAACTCTTATTAGCGGATGAACCGACAGGAGCACTGGATTCAAAGTCCGCAGGGGATCTGATGAGATGTCTGCAGCAGCTCAATGAGGAACAGTCTGCGACCATACTACTCGTGACACATGATGCATTTGCAGCAAGCTTTTCGAAACGAATCCTATTTATCAAGGATGGCTTGCTGTATCAAGAGATTCAGAGAAAGGGAACCAGAAAACAGTTTTATGACGAGATTACGGATACCTTTTCAAAATTAGGAGGTGATGATCATGACCTTCGCTAGTATTGCATTCAAAAATGTCAGGAAGAAGTTTGGCAGCTATATTATTTATTTTCTCAGCACCACTTTTTCTGTAGTACTTTTTAATTTATTCTGTTCCATGTATTTTAACCCTACGTTTGAAAAGTACCGGTTTGGTACGGGTAAGATGAGTGTACTCTTCAAGGGGGCTTCCATAGCCGTGTTCCTGTTTGCTGCCGTATTTGTAATGTATGCGGGAAGCTATTTTCTGAAGACACAGAAGAAGGAAATTGCGATTTATTCCGTACTTGGAATGCGTAAGGGACAGATAGCAATGCTTATGTTCCTCGAGACATTCTTCATCGGACTTCTGGCAGTTGCGGCTGGTACGGTCATCGGGGCTGTCTCAGCCGGATATACGGTATCCTTGTTGCTTCGATTTATGGGAGAGAGTACGAAGATTGTATTTACGGTCGAGGCAGGGGCGGTCATGGTAACTTTGATTGCATTTATCCTGTTATTTGCCGTCAGCGGATTGCGTGCCTACAGAGTGATATATCAGTACAGTCTGATAGAGCTTTTGTCTGCAGAAAAGCAGAGTGAGAAGCTGCCCGGTTACTCTGTGCCCGGAGCCGTGGCGGCGGTCATCTTTCTGGCAGCAGGCTATACCATCTGCATGCGGATGGATGTGTATGTCGGTGGCTTGAATCTTCTGAAGCCGACATTCATCAGTGCCCTCTGTATTCTGATAGGAACTTACTTTCTGTTCCGGAGCCTTGTACCGGCGTTAGTTGCTGCAGTGAAGAAAAGAGAAAAGTTCTATTATAAGACCTCTAATTATATCGGTATTTCCCAGATCGCATTCCGATTAAAAGGGAATGCCAGAATGTTTACCGTTATCTCACTTTTGACAGCCATTACGATTACAATGATCAGTGCATCTTATTCCTTTTACAATCTCATCGGAGGCGAAGGAACAGAGTCATACGCGCCGTTTTCTTATCTTGCCAAGAATATTGATGAAGATCAGCATGACAGGATTTTAAGTACCATTTCTGAGGTAGGAGAGGTCTCTGTGACTTCGGAGGATAAGATTGAGCTTATCAATATTGAACTACAAAATAATCAGTATGCGGTGAAGGATCAGCAGACAGGAGAGACGATATCGGGTCTTTCCGTGAAGTCGTACCTGATGTCCGAAAGTATGTATCTGAAAATTATCGAAGAGACGCATACGCCCGGAGGGAAGATGAGCGAGACAAGGTCTGATTTTAAGGGGGGACTTGATGATGTAAGCTGCTACTTTATAGATGGAAATGCAGTGAGTGATTATTGCAGCAACTTACCGGGACAGGAAATGCAGGTTTCATTTCATAATGAAAATGAAGCATACACAGTGCAGGGAATCTCGTTGCATAAGTACCTTGGCGTACTGGATCTCTATAAGCATCCAACCATTGTTGTAAGTGATTCGAACTATAAAAGGTTTTATCAGAAGGCAGCGGCAGAGGACATAGATACCTTCTACGGGTTCCAGTTTGATGATGATATGAAGGCATCTCAGACGGTAGAAGCCATTGACCGGTTTATCCCTGCCCGTTTTCATCATGGCGGACTACCGGGTAATATCAGCTACATTGGAATTTATAAAGCTAATTTCGCACTGTTTGGGTCGTATGCTTTTATCGGATTCTTCTTAGGGGCATTATTTTCTCTGGCATCCGGCAGCACTCTGTATTATAAGCTTATTATTGAGGCAGAGGAAGAGGCTCCACGGTATGCGATTCTGCGGAAGACAGGTATGAACGGACGGGAACTGACCTCTTCCATTGCAAAGCAGCTTGGCTTGGTCTATGGCATGCCGTTAGCTGCAGGCCTGCTTCATACGGTGTTCGGTCTGCTTCTGTATATTCATGCGCTTGGTGAGATGAGTGCACAGACGAGTGCTGCTCTGGATGCAGTTATTGTAGTTCTTTTAAACATTGCTGTATACGGTGTGTTCTATTTCCTTTCCGTAAGGAGCTACCGAAAAATTGTATGTCGGTCTGTATGATTCAGATAGACTGCTCATCAGGATATTCAAATCACAAACAGTTTATGCTATAGTATTGATAGAAGAAATACAGAAAGCAGGAAACAGAATGAAATTACTATTTGTGAGACACGGAGACCCGGATTATACAATTGATTCATTAACAGAGAAGGGATGGCGCGAGGCTGAAATCGTCTCGCACCGGATAGAAAAATTAGACGTAAAGGATTTTTATGTATCGCCATTAGGGCGTGCGAAGGATACAGCTTCCTTTACGTTGAAAGCGATGAACCGTACAGCGACGGAATGTGAGTGGCTGCGGGAATTTGCACCGAGGATTCATCGTCCGGACAAAGAGGGACTGTCCATTGTGTGGGACTGGCTGCCGGATGAATGGACCTCGAAAGAGGAGTATTATGATCCTGCCTGTTGGGCAGATACAGAGATCATGCGTGAGGGCAGCGTCAGAGAAGAGTATGAATGGGTTACCGGTGAATTTGATGCATTGCTTTCACAACATGGGTATACAAGAGAAAATCAATATTACAGGGTTGGACAGGCCAATCATGATACGCTTGTTTTCTTTTGCCACTTTGGGGTGCAATGTGTCCTCCTGAGTCATCTGCTGGGAATTACACCGATGGTATTGTGGCACGGGGCATGTGCAGCACCGGCATCTGTGACAACAGTGGTCAGTGAAGAACGTCGCAAGGGGATTGCATCGTTTCGGATCACAGCATTTGGAGACACTTCACATTTCTATGAAGCGGGAGAGCCGCTATCATTATCTGCCCGATTTTGCGAGGAATACGATAATGCTGCAGAGAGGCATGACTGACCATAATCGAAATCCATAGGTATTATATCTTCATTTTGCGGTATACACTTGGAGATACGCCACGCATCTGCCGGAACAGATCTCCAAAGTAATTGCTGTTATGGAATCCACATTCTTCGGATATTTCCGTGATGGAGTGATCTGTCTGCAGCAACAGGCTGGAGGCCTGTCTGATTCGCTGGTGGTTGATATACTCCTTAAAGCCGACACCGGTTAATTCCTTAAATTTCTTGGAAAAGTAGGTAGAACTCAGATTGGCAACTCTGGCAGCATCCTCCAAAGTGATATCATTGATCAGATTGGAGGAAATATACTCGGCGGCCTGTGATATTGCGGCAGCAGTCGGATCAGAGATCTCATTTTGTACAGAAGTGACATCCTGATATCGCAGCAGTAACAATATAAATTCATGAATATAGCAGTTGAGCAGCAGAGAATGTGAATCTCCAGCTGACTTAGCTTCGATATGTATTTTCTGCATCAGGTCTGCCAGCTCCTTATGGTGATAACCTGGTATGGTGATTTTTCTGGATTCAAAGAAATCAGGCATGGCAGCAGTTGCTTCGTCCCAGACATCGGATAAGATATCCTCCTGATTGAAATAAATAATAAAACGTTCATAGGAGGCACCGGAATGAGCAGTTGTATGATGTAGTGTACCCGGTGCGATAATGACACCGTTTCCGGCAGAAACTGAGAAAATATTGGTCTCAACAAAGAAGCGGCACTGTCCAGACAGGACAATATATAGTTCATAATAATCGTGTACATGATCCTTCGGCATGGAAAAGCTGGAGGATCGTTTCATTTTATCAATTCTGATTCCACTCATGGGTGTTGTCTCCTGTTTTTATATGATATGATTTTAATATATATGTTTTGAGTGAAGTCTGCAATATTATAATCACAAAAAACCTGTAATTTAGACGCAAGATGTCCGTTTATTTGTAGAAATCATCGAAAATAAATGGTAATATTGCACTCATAAACAACAACGTAACTGCTTGGGGGCAGTTACATCATACAGGAGGTTATTATGAGAAGGAACAAATTATTGGCAGTGATCCTGTCAGCAGCAATGGTACTTTCAATGGTTGGATGTGGAGCAAAGACAGAGCCCGCAGCTGAGCCTGCCGCAGAACCGGCAGCAGAAGCGACAGAGGCACCGGCAGCAGAAGAACCGGCAGCGGATACCGCAGCAGCAACAGATGACAAAGGATATGAAGACTGTACACTGACCATGTCATGGTGGGGCGGTGACAGCAGACACGAAGCAACACAGGCAGCAATTGATAAATTCATGGAGACCTATCCGGGTATCACGGTAGAACCGAACTTCGGAGTATGGGATGGCTGGGAAGATACAATGTCCACAGCATTTTATGCAGGAACGGCACCGGATGTCAACCAGATCAACTGGAACTGGATCACATCCTTCAGCTCAGACGGAAGCGCTTTCGTAGATCTGAATACATTATCTGATACGATTGATCTGACACAGTTCAATCAGTCAGCACTGGATGCATGTACAGTTAATAATGAACTGCAGGCCATTCCGGTCGCTATGACAGGACGTATTTTCTACTGGAACCAGACGACATTTGAAAAGGCAGGAATCGCTGTTCCGACTTCACTGGAAGAATTGATGGCAGCAGGCGAGACCTTTAAGACAGCACTTGGCGATGACTACTATCCGATCGCGATGGGCGAGTATGACAGAATGATCTTTATGGTTTACTATCTGGAATCTGTATATGGCAAGGACTGGGTAGTAGACAACAAACTGAACTATACACAGGAAGAGATTGCAACCGGATTTGATTTCCTGCAGAAACTGGAGGATGCACATGTCATTCCTTCTATCGAGACAATCCTTGGAGACGGCGCAGCATCACTGGATAAAAATCCGAAGTGGATCGAGGGCAAATATGCAGGTATCTTTGAGTGGGATTCCTCTGCAGGCAAGTTCAAGGATGCACTGTCAGAAGGCAATGAGATGGTAGTAGGTAATTATTTTGAAGACATGGGCGAGTTCCATGGTGGCTATGCAAAGGTTTCACTCGCATTTGCAATTTCAGAGACATGCGCACATCAGAAGGAAGCAGCAATGCTGATCAATTTCCTGTTGAATGAAGATGAGGGTATCAAGCTGATGGCTTCTGAGAGAGGTATTCCGCTCAGCCAGAATGGTCTGAAGGTATGCCAGGATAACGAATTATTAAATCCTATGGTTGTAGAGGCAAATGGCAAGGTACTTGACTGGGTTGACTTTAACCTGGATCCCAAGTTTGAGGATGCATCCCTGAAGAGTTCAGACGGTGTATATTATGAGGCACAGGCAGGCTTCAGCTATGGTGATTATGATTCAAGTGAGGCGGCAGATGTATTGATCAAGGGTATTGAAGGTGTTTTAGCAAAATAAGAGGAATTGAATAGGAGCGCTTATGTCTATATCAGGATATATCGGGCATTTCCTTTCTTCTTATCAACACTATCAGACATACTGGAACTATGAGGACGGTTGTGTACTGATGGGCTGCAAACAGTTATATGAGGCTACGCAGGATAAAGTCTATCTGGACTTTGTCCTGCAATACCTAAAGCAAGTAATAGAACCTGACGGAAATATCAACAACTATGAATTGGGGAAATACAACATTGATAGTATTAATTCCGGTAAGGTTCTTTTTACTGCCTATGAGATAACGAAGGAAGAGAAATACAGATCAGCAATAGAGTTTATCATGAACCAGCTCAGGGAACATCCTCGTACCAAGTCCGGTAATTTTTATCATAAAGGTATTTATCCACGGCAGATCTGGCTGGACGGAGTCTATATGGCTCTGCCGTTTTATATGGAATACGAGACAAAGTATGGCGGGAAAGAGCATTACCATGATATTATGAATCAGGTTGAAAACGTTAGGAAGTTTTTGTATGATAATGAAAAGACACTGTATTATCATGCTTATGATGAAGCAAGGATACAGCCATGGGCTGACAAGGTGACAGGCTGTTCACCAAATTTCTGGCTGCGTTCGATGGGGTGGTATCTGATGGCACTGGTGGATATCATGGATGCAATGTCTGAGGAGATCTACGAGCAGTACAGAAGATACGGGGATTTGCTCAAAGAAGCAGTAACAGGCATCCTGCGGTATCAGGATCAGAAGACGAAACTGTTTTATCAGGTCATTGACCGTGCAGACGTAGCAGAGAACTATACAGAAACATCGGGCAGTGCAATGATCGCATATGCGATACTCAAGGGCTGCAGGATGCATGTACTGTCCATAGAGAAATACGCAGCGATCGGCGAAGAGGTGCTGCAGGCACTGATTGCACAGAAGCTGCTGATGACAAATGAAGAAGCACATCTGACAGATATTTGTCTGGTGGCGGGTCTCGGACCGGGAGAGGCACGGGACGGCAGTGTAGAGTACTATTTATCTGAACCAAGGGTATCAGATGACTCCAAGGGAGTCGGACCGTTTATGATGGCATATGCACAGTCTTTATTACTCAAAAAGGAATGTGGATCGGAGGCAGAGACAGATGAAGAAAGGTAAATTTTGGAAGAGGAATATTGGATTGTTATTTGTACTTCCGTGGTTGCTCGGTTTTCTGGTATTCCGTCTGTATCCGTTTGCAATTTCATTGATTTACAGCTTTACAGATTTTAATTTATTCAAAGGAATCTCTGAAGCGGGACTGATGAATTATAAAGAGATTTTTACAAGTACCAAGATCACAAAGGCACTGAGTGTCACATTCAAATATGCATTTGTGACAGTTCCGTTGAAGCTCGCATTTGCACTGTTTATTGCATATATCCTGAACTTTAAGATCAAGGGTGTGAACTTCTTTAGAACAGCATATTATATTCCGTCTATTCTGGGCGGTTCTGTGGCGATCTCTGTGCTATGGAAAGCATTGTTTAGAGATGACGGTCTGATCAATGGTGCGCTGGAGATCTTCGGGATCGAGGGACTTCACTGGCTGTCTGATCCGACATATGCATTGTTTGTTATTTCTTTACTGAGAGTATGGCAGTTTGGCTCAGCGATGGTCGTATTTCTGGCTGCGCTGAAGGGCGTTCCGACAGACTTGTATGAAGCAGCTTCCATAGACGGAGCAGGCAAGGTAAAGCAGTTCTTTTCCGTGACGCTGCCGATGATCACGCCGGTTGTATTTTACAATCTGGTCACACAGCTTTGTCAGGCATTTCAGGAATTTAACGGCCCTTATATCATCACACAGGGCGGACCGAGAAATTCTACGACTCTGATTTCACTGCTGATTTACAACAGTGCGTTCAAAAATCATGATATGGGACTGGCGAGCGCGATGGCGTGGGTATTGTTTGTCATTGTCATGGTATTGTCTCTGGTTGCTTTTATGAGTCAGAAGTATTGGGTATATTACGCTGATGAAGAGGAGGGAAAACGCTGATGACACTCGGGAAAAAGAAAACTGCTGCAAATGTCATACGTTATGTTGTCCTGATTCTGGTCGGCTTTATCATGGTTTATCCATTGCTGTGGATGATCAGCGCAACCTTTAAGGATAATAGTGAGATATTTACGAATATGGGTCTGATTCCACGTACCTTTTCATTAAACGGGTATATGAATGCATTTAATGACTATGGTGGCAACATCAATATCTGGCAGGCTATGCTGAATACATATTCTTATGTCATTCCAAAGGTATTATTTACGATTGTATCGACGACCATTACGGCATACGGATTCGGGCGGTTTGAATTCGTAGGAAAGAAGTTTCTGTTTGCAGTGCTGATGGGTACGTTATTCCTGCCACAGGTTGTATTAAATGTACCGCAGTTCATCCTGTATAACAATCTGGGCTGGGTGGATTCCCATTTTTATCTGCCGTTGATCGTGCCGACGCTGTTTGCCATTGATACCTATTTCGTATTTATGCTGATTCAGTTTCTGCGCAACGTACCGAAGGAACTGGAGGAGGCAGCGAAGATTGATGGCTGCAATGTATTTCAGATTTTGTTCAAGATCATATGCCCGATGCTGAAACCGGCGATCGTATCATGTGCATTGTTCCAGTTCATGTGGTCGAGTAATGATTTCATGGGTCCATTGTTATATGTGAAAACTCCGGCGAGATATCCGGCAGCCATCTTTGTCAAGCTGTCGATGGACGCAGATACCGGATTTGAGTGGAATCGTGTATTGGCTGTATCTTTGATTTCCATCGTGCCGTCGCTGCTGGTATTTTTCTTTGCACAGGATTCCTTTATTGATGGTATTGCCGCAGGCAGTGTGAAGGGATAAAGAACGAAAACAGAAAGGAATAGCCTATGAAGATCGTACAGATGCTCAGGACGACGAGAAGTATCACCATAGGAATATACGGAGGCAGTAAAGATATCTATCGGCCGGCGGAGCCACTGCGAGTTCGTTTGCACACAGGAGTGATCAAAGAGGTGGACAGGATGATCGTGACATTTGGTCAGCTGCAGCCGGACACAGAGTATCAGTTTGAGCTGCTCGACCAGTCGGAGCATTGTCTGGATCGGCTTACGGTGTCTACAAAGTATGAGTTTGTGACCTTGAATGTGTGGGATTTTGGCGCCAAGGGAAACGGGATTGCAAATGATACGCTTGCCATACAGGCGGCGATTCAGGCGTGTCCGGCAGAAAGCAGAGTGCTGATCCCGAAGGGCAATTATCTGATCACGACATTATTTTTGAAAAGTCATATTAATATAGAAATAGAAAGAGAGGCTCATCTGGTGGCGGAAACGTCAAGGGATGAGTTCCCTTTGTTTCCGGGCATGATCGAGAGCTACGATGAAAAAACAGAGCTGAATCTGGGAACCTGGGAGGGAAATCCACTGCCGATGTATACCGGCATTATCACAGGCTATGATGTCGAGGACGTTATTTTGTACGGAGAGGGCTGTATAGACGGCAGGGCATCTTATGAGAACTGGTGGCAGGATGCAAAGAAAATGCGGGGAGCCTTTCGACCGAGGATGCTGTTTCTGTCACATTGCAGAGAGATCTCTGTAGAAGGGCTCACATTTTGTAACAGTCCGTCATGGACGATCCATCCATATTTCAGCGAGTATCTCAGATTCTATCATGTCGATATCCAAAATCCGGAGGATTCACCGAACACAGACGGAATCGACCCTGAGTCCTGTGAGCATGTGGAGATCGCAGGCTGTCACATTACACTCGGCGATGACTGTATCGCTGTGAAGTCCGGAAAAATCTATATGGGACAGAAGTATAAAAAGGCAGCGAAGGACATCCATATATGGCAGTGTCTGATGGAAAACGGACATGGAGCGGTGACGCTGGGAAGTGAGCTGGCTGCAGGAATCTATGATATCCATGTGGAAAAATGTCTGTTTCAGAATACAGACAGAGGACTTCGGATCAAGACGCGGAGAGGACGTGGCAATCTGGCGGTTGTGGATGAGGTGTGTTTTGAGCAGATCGTGATGGATCAGGTCAAAACTCCTTTTGTGGTGAATGCTTTTTACTGCTGCGATCCGGATGGCCGCACAGATTATGTCCAGAACAGGAATGCGCTTCCGGTGGATGAGAGAACACCATTGATTCAGCAACTGGTATTTCGCGATATAACATGTTATCATGTACATGCAGCGGCTGGATATTTCTATGGACTTCCGGAACAGCCGATCTGTCAGATAGAACTGAAAGATATTTATGTGGACTATGCGGATCAGGCAAAACCGTTTATGCCGGCTATGCTGTGCGGGGAGCAGGAAATGTGCAGACAGGGATTTATTTTCCGAAATATTAACAGCGTCTGTCTGCAGCGGGTTTCTGTCGTAGGCGCGGACGGGGAAGCAGTGACTGCTGAGAATGTGAAGCAGTTAGAGAATCAAGGAATAGAGGTGTTAACATGAGCAGAGTACAATTTGGAATACGGCTTCATGATGTGAAGGGCTGTACATTGGAAGAAAAAATAGAAAATGCGAAATGCCAGGGCTTTTGTTGTGTGCACCTGGCACTTTCTAAAGTAATGGGAGAGATACCGTCCGGAGACGGAGCACTGACACCGGGCTATGCGATGTATGTCAGAAAGCTGTTTGAAAGGGCTGGACTGGATATCGCGGTGCTGGGCTGTTATCTGAATCTGGCTCATCCTGATGAGAAGGAACTTCAAAAAATATTGGATCATTATAAGGCCCATATCCGGTTCGCGGCGCTGCTTGGCTGTGGTGTGGTTGGAACTGAGACAGGTGCACCCAATGCAGATTACCGGTATGAGCCTGCATGCCGGAGTGAGGAAGCGCTGCAGGGGCTGATCCGAAATCTCCGTCAGGTAGTGGAGTATGCTGAGAAAATGGGTGTCGTTGTGGCTATTGAGCCTGTAGCAAAACACATTGTTTATTCACCGGAACGTGCACGGAGGGTACTGGATGAAATCCATTCTCCAAACCTGCAGGTGATTCTGGATCCGGTTAATCTGCTGGATGAAACGAACTATCCTCAGCAGGATACAGTCATAGAGGAGGCAATACGGCTGCTGGGCAAGGATACTGCCGTGATTCACCTGAAGGATTACCGGCCGGAACAGGGCACGATCAGATCTATGGCGGCAGGTACCGGTCAGATGGACTATCGGCAGATCATGAAATTTGCCCAGACACAGAAGCCATATATACAGGCAACGCTGGAGGATACAACCCCGGAAAATGCTGTATCGGCGCGTTTGTTTCTGGAAGCAGAGGCAGAAAAAATAAAAAAAATTTAAAAAGTTGAAATAAATTGAATCATTACCTCGTTCTATCAATTGAGAACAAGTGAGAGGAACTCCCATCCGATCACTTGGAAGGGAGGCGGAGAGAATTAATGAGCAGCAACAGCTTGAGCATATGATTGATTCCTATCAGAATCTTGTCTTTACGATATGCTACAAGTTCACGAATAACTATTTTGATGCAGAAGACCTGACACAAGAGACTTTTCTATCCGCCTACAGAAATCTCTCAAGGTTTGACGGTGAAAACCTGAAAGCATGGCTATGTAAGATTGCAAAGAACAAGTGTCTGGATTATCTGAAACGGGCAGACGCAAGAAATATACCGACAGAGGATACATTCTTTTTAACACTTGAGGCAAACGGGCAGACAAATTCACCTGAAAGAATCTGTCTGGAGGAGTCAGTCAGGGAACAGCTGCAAAAGGCGTGCAGCAGTCTGTCACCACCTTATGATGAGGTGGCATATGCATACTTCTGTGAGGAGCGCTCCATAGAAGAGCTGACAGTCAGTCTGAACCGGAATGACAAAACACTCAGGACACAGATCTACAGAGCCAAAGGAATGCTTCGAAAGCTTCTGGATACAGAAGATTTTGATGAGAGTCTGAACGAAAGGAGGCAAATACATGCAGGATAATCCGATGAAATTAGAAGAACTGTCAATTGATGAGCTGATCAGGATCGCAGAGCAGGATATGATCACGGCTCCGCATTATCTGAAAGAAAACATAATGGAAAGAAGCCAGAGTGTTCAGGTACAGCTCCCGATGAAGCTTGAAGTACATACCAGACAGGTATCCAAGAAAATGCAGATGTTTTATTATACGATGAAAATATCGGCTGCCATGGTTTGCACTCTGATCTTACTTCTGCTGGTGCCGAATCTCAAATTTAACGTTGATCAAGGCTATCAGGAGGCAAAGAGACCGATTGAGGAGAAACGAACGGAAGTCACGGAGACATTTATGGAGAAGAGATCAAACTTCAAAGAATCCATAGATACTCTAAAAGCAAATTTTATGCAGTCAATTAATGGAGGTAATGATAATGAACAACAATAACAACAACACGAACACAACCATCAGAAAGAAACACGGATTTTTCCTGTTTATTTTCTCACTATGGCCGGGATGCGGCGAGATGTTCCTTGGATTTTATAAGCAGGGACTCAGTCTGCTGGGCGCATCTATGCTTCTTTTTGCAACGCTTGAGATTGTAGATAATGGAATTTTGCTTGTATTTCTCCCGGTACTCTGGTTCTACAGCTTTTGCCACGTGCACAATATGGTTGCCATGCCGGATGAAGAATTTTATGCACTGCAGGATCATTATTTCTTCTGCACATCCGATGAGGATCTGAAAAATATATGGGCTTCACCAAAGGCAAAGATGGTTACAGGAATTGCACTGATTGTAATCGGGATCTCTGCTCTGTGGAATTCTTTGGAGAGAATCTTATACAATATTATGGATCACCAGTTTATGGATCAATATATCAGCCCGTTCTTTGACTATATTCCACGTATCCTTGTAGGCGCGTTAGTCATTATGTTAGGTGTTCTGCTGATCAAAGGTAAGAAAAAGGAACTGGATGCAATTGAAGATCATACTTCTGATGCAGTGTAAAGGAAGGGAGATAGAATGATGTCAACCAGAGTACACAAAGTCGGCTCCATGACCTTTGGAATCACGCTTGTGGCAGTAGGTCTTGCATACCTTACACATTTGTTTTTACCTGCCCTGACCTATATCATGATCATCCGGGCATGGCCGATCGTATTTGTATTACTTGGCACTGAGATACTGCTCAGTAATATAAAAGTAAGGGAAGATGTGGCGTTTGTCTATGATAAGACAGCTATTTTCCTGACCATGATGGTAGTATGCTTTGCCATGTGCATGGGAGCATTGTCGATGTGCTTTGAAAAATCGATACACATTACACTATAATCTCAACTTAGTCGTTTATATTGGTAACTTAGGAAAAAGCCCTTGCATCAAAAGGGCTTTTTTCTTATGCTATAGGTAAAGCTTTGATAGCATAAACGCATTATGAAAGGCGGTGTCAAATGAAGATACAGATTAATGAGGACCCGAACCTGCAGGATACGGAAATCATAATCAATTGCAGACAGACAAATGACGAAATCCTGAAACTGATAGCCATGCTGAGAGTGATGGACTGTAAACTGACCGGTATGAAGGATCATGAGACATACATATTAGAAGCTGCAAAAATATTATACATTGACACGGTAGATAAGAAGACGTTCTTTTATACCGGCAAAAATGTATATGAGACACCGTTAAAGCTGTACGAACTGGAGGAGCAGCTTTCCTCACACGGTTTCTTTCGGGCAGGCAAATCAACGATTATTAACTTTAACCAGATTAAGGCATTGAAGCCGGATCTGGACGGCAGGATTATAGTCACAATGAATAATAATGAAAAGCTGGTCGTATCCAGACAATACTCGATTACGATCAAGCAGATACTGGGGGTGAAATAAATGCAGGAGCAAAAAGCAGGCATATTTAGTTATATGGCAAGATTTTTAGTGATTTATGCGATTACCATATTGATCGTTGCAGTCATGGGAGTCATCGGCGGAGATGAGAGTCAGGCCTATTCAGATATGTACAAACTTGGAAGTGCAGGAATCGGTTATGATACATTGTTTCAACTGGGACTGGTGGATCTGATTGTTACATTATTTAATATCATTTTCTTTTCAGATAAGCTGTTTGGGAAGATGATGGTCATGTGGCGAACCATACTGATGATGATCTGCATCATTATCCTGATGGTCATCAGCATTATTGCATTCCGGTGGTTTCCTTTAGACTTTGCACCCGGATGGATCGGATTCATTATCTCATTTGGCATATGCTTTGCAGGAAGTACAGTGATATCAATCATTAAAACAAAATCAGATACAAAGAAGTATGGAGAACTGCTGGAACGCTATAAACAGACACTTGAAGCAGAGGATGAGGATACGGACTCTGAGGCTGAATAAGGAATGGAGCTGAAATGATGGATCATATAATCAAATTTGATCATGTGACCAAGAGATATGGTGCACATGAAGTATTAAGTGATGTCTCCTGCAGTATTAAAAAGGGAGAAATCTTCGGACTGCTTGGACCATCAGGGGCAGGAAAGACGACCCTGATCAAGATACTGACAGGGCAGATCAAGCATTATTTGGGCGATGCAGAGGTACTGGGAATGGGCAGCAAAGACCTGTCTGACCGTGAATATGAGCAAATGGGGATGGTGCTGGATGACAGTGGTCTGTATGAGAGGCTGAGCAGTTATGATAACCTGCTCCTGTTTGCAAGGATTCATGGCATCGCAAAGGAGAGAATCGCTGAGGTGACTGAATATGTACAGCTTCAGGACGCTATGAAGACACCGGCAGGCAAGCTGTCAAAGGGAATGAAGCAGAGACTGGTGTTTGCAAGAGCAATTCTTCATCAGCCCCTGCTGCTCTTTCTGGATGAGCCAACGAGCGGACTGGATCCTGTCACAACAGCAAAGGTACATGACCTGATCTTTGAACTGCGGGAGGGTGGAGCCACGGTCTTTCTGACAACACATGATATGGAAGAGGCAACAAAGCTGTGCGACAATATTGCGTTATTAAATGAAGGAAAGATTGTGGAATATGGGAACCCTGCTGAAATCTGCAGAAAGCATAACGAAGAGAATAAAATCTTCATATTAAAAAAGGATGGCTCCGAGGTGATACTGCCAAATGCACAGGAAAGCGCACAGAAAATCGCAGATTATTTTGAAGGAAACTGTGTGCTGTCGATACACTCATCGGAACCGACACTGGAAACCGTTTTTATTACATTGACAGGAAGGGGACTACTATGAGTATCGCGGGAACAATCAGAGCATTATGGATCAACCAGCTCAAAGATATTGTCAGGAACAGAGAGGTCCTGATCTTGTTCTTTGTATATCCACTGGTGGCAATCGTTATGGATTCGGCGATTCCGGAACAGTATGCCCAGGGCAATATGTTTATAGCCATGTTTGGAACGATGCATATCGTATTTACCCCCATTGTGGCTGCCACGGCATTGATTGCAGAGGAACGGGAAAAACATACACTGAAGGTATTGATGATGTCAAATGTAAAGCCCTTTGAATATCTGCTGAGTGTAGGCGGATTCATATTTGCCTGTACGATGATAACGGGAAGCTCGTTCATTTTCTTCGGAGGATATGAGGGGATTGATATTGCCAAGGTGCTGGTGTATATGGCTGTCGGATGTGTGTGTTCTATGGTAATCGGCGGAGCAATCGGAATGAGCTCCAGGAGTATGACAGCTGCCAATGCTACGGCAGTACCTCTGGGGCTGATCCTTTCATTTGGACCGATGTTGTCTTCCTTTAATCAGAATATTCGAAGGGCATCAAGACTGCTGTATTCACAACAGATCAGTGATCTGATGAACCAGCCACAGATCGAAGATGGGGCGCTGGAGAGAACGGTAGTCATCATTGTCAATCTTGTAGTGATTGTTGGTGTATTCAGGTTTTTTGCCGGAAGACAGAGACTGGAAGAGTAGAATGAAATAATGTATGACGACCTGTCACAGGGGAATCGGGCTGATGAGAACAGGATTGCAAAAAAGTGCTAGCTGATTGCAATAATGTCTCATTGCCCTATTCCCCTGTTTTTGTTAAACTAATTAAGGTATTAAAGCATGGAGATTGTATGAAGGAGGGCTTACGGTTGGCTAATGTGATTCTGGAAATGAAGAATATCACCAAGACCTTTCCGGGCGTTAAGGCACTGGATAACGT
>JAUNSO010000106.1 GCA_030539165.1 bacterium | reverse complement strand
CTGTAATATGCTTTTGAAATCATAATAAGTCCTGCTCCATGAGCCAGATCATGATGATATGCACTTAATGCATGCTCTAATGGATGCGCACTTGTACAAGAACCAACCATCATCTGGATTCCTGATAAGTAGCTTGCAAATGCAACCTTTTCCATAGCTTCAATATCTGATGGCTCTTTTATTGTCTTTACAAGATTTGCACTTACATTTCTGATTGCTTCACTTGCAACCATCTTGCTCATTTCCTGTCTCTTATTTGAGATAAAGCCTTCTGTACTGTGGAACAATGCATCAAATCCCTGGAATGCTTTGAATTTTGCTGGTACAGTAGTCATAAGCTCTGCATCTACAACAGCAAGAACTGGTGTTGTGCCTGCTCCCATAACGCCTGTTTTTTCATCAGTTTCCGGATTTGTGATGACTGCACCACCATCTGTTTCTGATCCTGTTCCTGCAGTTGTTGGAATTGCAACGATTGGAAGTGCTGGAACTGGTGGCCACTGTTTCTTACCTGTTCCGAACATAACATAATCCCAAAGATCATCACTTGCATTTGTTGCCATTAAGCCAATTGCTTTTCCAGCATCAAGAACACTTCCTCCACCTAATGCTACAACGAAGTCACAGCCATTCTCTTTTGCAAACTTTCCACCTTCTTCAACAATTGCTTTTAATGGATTTGCTGCTACCTTATCAAAAATAACGTATTCTACATTTGCTAACTTTAACTGTTCCTCTAACTTATCTAAAGAGCCATTTGTTTTTGTAGATTTTCCATTGGAAATAACGACTAAGGCTTTCTTTCCCTGTACACATCCCATTGGATTGTTAATCTCGTTATGCAGATTCTGTAACTGACCTGCTCCTACTAATGCTTTTGTTGGTACTGAATAAATAAAACTCATGTGAAATCCTCGCTTTCTTAATCTTAGTTTAATTTGTTATAATCTTCATCTGATACAGCTTCACACCATTCACAGGAACCGTCTTCTGATGGAACGGATAATGCAATATGTGAAAACCAGCTGTCTGGTGCTGCCCCATGCCAATGTTTAACCTCTGGTGGAATATTTACAACATCACCACGGTGAAGCTCCTGTGGTTCTTTGCCCCATTCCTGATAATAACCTTTTCCTGCTGTGCATAGTAAAATCTGTCCACCTTTATGATGGATATGCCAGTTGTTTCTGCAGGCTGGCTCAAATGTAACATTTGCTACTGGAACCTGCTCCATATTAAGTCCAGCCAGATAGCTTTTCCCTACAAAGTACTGTGCATAGGCAGTGTTTTCTTCTCCAACTGGAAATGGACTTTCCTTCTTGATTTCTTCTAAAGTGCTCATGATGATCTCCTTCCTTTTACTTTTGATCTAATGCTTCACTGATACAGCAAAGTGCATTCAATGTTCTTGGGTATCCAATATAAGGCATACATTGGGATACCACATTGATTAAAAACTGTCTGTCATTTCCCACAAGAACATTTCCATTAATATGTCCTTTGAGCTGTACTTCTGTTCCCTGGGCTGCAAGGAAGCAGAATGTAATCATTTCTCTTTGTTTATAATCAAGCCCTTTTCTTGTGTAATAATCTCCAAAGCAGTTATCCGCAAGCCATTTGTTGATATGTCTTGTTTCTTCTGGACCCATGTTCTGATATCCACGCATCTGCTCTCCAAAGATTTCCACTTGCGTCTGATTTCCTTTTTCCAGACGATTTTCCGCTGTGGTAGTTGCCTGTCCAGGTAATGGAAGTTCAACTTTCTTTTCTTTCAATATTTCATTGGTAATTCTAAGGCAATGAAAAACTCTGCCAATGCCAAGATAAGCTACAGCCTGATAGACAATCTCTTTTGCTTCAACAGGCGTAATAGCATCTGCTAATGCTTCCTTCAAAACTTCCCGATACAATTCTGCTCCCTGACACCCTATTAAGGTAGCCAGAATTGCCATGTATCTAGTCTTTTCTTCTAATCCTTTGCCTTCTTCATTGATGACTTCCTGATAAGCAAATTGCTCAAACAGCTTAGAAAATTCTGGATCTGTTACTTTAAATTCATCTGTATACATTTGCTTCCTCCTTCTTAATCGTGTATCTTCCATTCATTGATCCACTTTGCGGTAGATGGTTTACAATGGTCTATAATTTCGCTATGACCTAAATCCATTAGTTCTATGCGATACATATCTTTTTCACTTAATTCGAAGTCCCATATACTAATATTTTCTAAAATATGAGATCTCTGAACACTTCTTGGAATTATGATATTCCCTTTTTGTATGTGCCAGCGATTTATAATCTGTGCTACTGTTTTGTCATATTCATCCGCAATCTTTTTTAATGTCGGATTATCAAATATTCCCATCTGCCCTTCACAAAGAGGTCCCCAGGCTTCCTGATGAATCTGATATTTTTCCATAATCTCTATCAAATCCTTCTGTTGAAAAAAAGGATGTATTTCTACCTGGTTAATTGCTGGCATCACTTCCTGATTCATGCAAAAATCAACTAATCGCTCTGCTGAGAAGTTACATACTCCGATTGCCTTTACCAAACCTTCCTGCAACAGTTTCTCCATGGCACGCCAGGAACCATAGTAATCTCCATATGGCTGATGAATCATATAAAGGTCAATATAATCCACTCCAAGATTTTTTCTCGACTGCTCAAAAGCCTGTAATGTGTTTTCATATCCATGATCTTGAGGCCAGACCTTTGAGGTCAGCACCATATCCTCTCTGTTTATCCTTGCATGTTGTACCGCATTTCCAATGGACGTTTCATTTTTATAAAGAGATGCTGTATCAATTAATCGATATCCACATTCAATGGCATACTCCACACAATCCTCACAGTCTTTTGAATTCGGTATCTGAAATGTTCCAAAACCAAGTAGTGGAATCTTTACGCCATTATTTAATGTTGTAAATTGCATTCATTTTCCTCTTCCTCTCTTTCATCTTATGCATAAATCATAATCTCTTTACTTGCAAAAGTACAATGCAAATAGTAGAATGTACTATGCAGTACATGAATACTGACGCACAAAAGGAGGTATCTTATGTTTGACATATATCAACTGGAACATTTAGTAGCAATTGCAGAATATGGTACTCTGTCATTAGCTGCAGAACACCTTCACATTTCACAGCCAACCTTAAGCCGCTCTATTCAGAAATTAGAAGAAGAATTGGGATTCCCATTATTTGATCGTCTGAAAAATAAAATGACATTAAATGAGAGTGGAGAACTGGCAGTGGAATGTGCACGAAACGTATTGAAAGAAGCCGACATTATGGTACAGCGTTTAAACACGCTGGAACGGAGCCGACACACAATTAATATTGCTTCCTGCGCCCCTGCTCCTTTATGGATGTTGACCCCTATCGTTTCCCGAACCTTTCCAAATATGACCA
Organism: bacterium; assembly: GCA_030539165.1. GTDB lineage: Bacteria > Bacillota > Clostridia > Lachnospirales > Lachnospiraceae > JAAYYM01. The sequence goes on along the minus strand of JAUNSO010000106.1, from coordinate 445 downwards.
TGTCCTCCGAAATAAGGGATATTGAAGAATTAAAGAAAGGCTTAATGGATGATACTTATCAGATAGTCATTCTGCCAGAGCCATTAGAAGACAATAATATTTACAGTCATAAGTATTGTGAAGAACAGTTATATGTATCTCTTCCTCCTGCTCATCCTTTATGCGGACACAAAGGAATCTATATGAGCGAACTTGACGGTGAAAGTATGTTATTATTTTCAGAAATTGGTTTTTGGAGCAAGCTTCATAAAGAGAAAATGCCTCACACCCATTTTCTTATTCAGCACGAAGCAGAAACATTAGATGCATTGGCACGAGCTTCAGCTTTTCCTTCCTTTACCTCCAATCTAGTAATGAAAAGTGTTGGAAAAATACCGAATCGTGTCATTCTCCCTTTATTGGATGAAGAAGCTACTGCTACTTTTTACATCTGCATAAAACAAAG
>JAUNSO010000061.1 GCA_030539165.1 bacterium | reverse complement strand
ATGAAGAAAGCGCGTTGAATGCTTGCATTCATAAGTGCTTGATTCATTAGCTACAGTTTATTGCGACCGTTCCCTATTATACAAAATCCTTCTTCATTTTGCAAGTATTTTTTATTTTGCTAATACCTGATTTAAATAGGTATCCATATAGCTGTAGGATTTCGGTGCGGTCAGCTTCAAATACTCAGGATCCATGATAAAGTATACAAAGCATTCACAGAACCATTCACTGGCATTTGAAACCTCAGCTGTGTAATAAAGAGTTTTTCCTTCTGCTGCATAGCAGCTCAGCCACAGTTCACTCGTATCTGCGCCACTCATTGTATTGGCAAGTGCATGTCCACATTCGTGGATCGTTGTTCGCAGCATATCATTGACAGGCTGGTTATTTGCAACCAGAATCACATATAGTGGATACCCTGCCGATGCACCGAACCAACTGTTCGTTCCGCCGCCGGTAATGAGTTTTTCGATATCCTCATCTGTTACTTCCACCCGATAACCGGCATTGATAATGATCTGACGTACCTTTTGCGGCAATTTCTTGAAACCATCTTCAACGGCTGTTACCTGTTCATTGGTTACATTACCGATTCTGACCAGACTGTCTCCGGATAAAAACGGTCCGACATTTGCTGTATTTTCCTGATAACCGGCCCGGGCATTCAGTTCCTGTTCACGACGGTTCAGTTCTTCTTCGCGGGCATTCAGTTCCTGTTCACGACGATTTAGTTCCTCTTCTCTTTGATTGAGCTGAGACTCACTGTTGCCCTGTCCCGGAGTAAGAACTGTTGAAGATTCTTTGGCTCTCCGAAGTTCACTTTCATCCTTCGGTATCGTAACCCTGATGGAGGCTGGTGTATCGATTCCGCTGCAGCACACTACCATACTGATCGTCAGTATCAGTATCCATGCTTTCTTCATCATTTTCTTCATAATTAGCCTTTCATCTTCTTTGGTTTCAGCACCATACCTGTCAGCGGCGGCAGTGTAACCATGATCTTGCCACCTGATATCCGATACTCTTTTCGTTCAGTCGTAAAACCATCTGAGGTTGTCGTGATCACACTCTCAGCCTCACATTCTCTGGGTATGCCCAGCTCCCATACCTTTAACTCCACTGTTCTTGTAATCTCGCTGCTATTGATCACAACGATACTCTGTTCTGTCATCGTAAATCTGCCGTATGCCAGAATATGATCCTCGATCAGCAGGCATTTTATAGAACCGTTTCCAAGCTCCTTGTACATTTTCCGGATACGGATCAATTCTTTATGATATGCAATCAATTCATGATCTTCGTGACCCCACGGATAGGTCCTTCTGTTATCAGGATCCGTAAACCCGCATACACCGGCTTCATCTCCATAATAAATCGTAGGTGCTCCAGACCATGTAAACTGCAGCATGACTGCCTCACGAAAGATTGCCTTATTCACATTAACGCCTGCCGCTTCATGACCCTTCTCTGCAACACGTCCTACCACATGATTGGTACGCGTCAGAAAACGGGAATGATCGTGATTTGACAGTTCGTTCATCGTCACCTGCATAGACGGTGCTGAGAATTCTGCATAATGCACCCGCATCATCGCCCAGAAGTTATTCGCATTACCGAGCATATCCTGTCGGAAATCATCGCTGTGTTTCTGCATGCCGGTAAAAAACCATGTCACAGGCTCCATAAATGCATCATAATTCATGATGGTATCCCACTCATCCCCATGCAGCCATTCATTCGGACTGCCATAATGCTCTGCAATAATGATGGCTTCCGGATTTGCTTCCTTTACATTTCTCCGAAAATCCTTCCAGAACTTATGATTGAATTCCGGTGAATGTCCCAGATCCGCTGCCACATCCAGACGCCAGCCATCTACATTATACGGAGGAGATACCCATTTACGTGCGATATCCATAATATATTGATATAGCTTCGGAGAGTTCTCATAATTCAGCTTAGGCAGCGTATCATGTCCCCACCAGCCGTCATAGGCTGCATTATACGGCCATTTATCCCCTCTGAAATCAAAGAAGCTCCTATAAGGACTGTCTGCCGAGACATATGCACCGGCTTCATAACCGTCATTGTTCTCATAAATTCGCTCTCTGTCCATCCATTTATTAAAGGAACCACAATGATTGAAGACCCCATCCAGTATGACCTTCATACCACGTTTATGGGCCTCGTTCACTACTTTGATAAACAACTCATTACTTGCTTCAAGGTTCCTTTTGTCCGTCACACGCCGGATATATCTCGTTGCATTTCGATTCTCGTAATCTCCCTCAGAGAGCAGCTCACCATCGTCCGCGACAATTTTTCCAAAATGCGGATCAATATAGTCATAGTCCTGACAATCATATTTATGATTAGAGGGAGAGACAAAGAGGGGGTTAAAATAGATTGCGTCAATTCCTAGATCCTGCAGATAATCCATTTTATTCAGAACTCCCTGCAAATCACCACCATAAAACTCACGTATCCCTGATGGGTCAGGCCACTTGTCCCATTCATCAACCTGTATCGTATTTCCGTTTATATAATGGTATTCATTCGTCTTCACATCATTCGATGAGTCCCCGTTGCAGAAACGATCTACGAAAATCTGGTACATAACAGCACTTTTTGCCCATTTAGGTGTTCTGAATCCCGGAATTACCTTGAAATCAAAGTAAGGATTGGCGTCTCTGACAGCTCCGCGCAGATCATACAGACAGGTCACGCGACCTGCTGTCACTTCAAAATGATAAGATATTCTGTCATTGTCCAGCTGATATTCACACTCATAGTAATCAAATGCATTGATCGTCTGATACTTCTGCATCATAATTCTGTCATTTTTGCATATCAAAAATACGTGATCTACATTATTTTTTGCAGTACGAAAACGGATTTTAATCAGACCATATGGATTTGGCTCCATCGGAATCACGTACTCATCTGAAGGATCACTGAACAATGCCTTTTTATTTAAAATAGGTTTCATACTGGAAAGATAAAGCCCTTTTTCATATGGTGAAGAACCTCTATAGTCCATAAAACTACTCCTTTATTACATTCTGCCCATAACTAACCCACTTTATATATTATATTTTATCTAACCTCAATATACAACCCCCTGTCACTCAAAAATACTACATCTAGTATTACGGCTTTATTTTTGGGCAGTAAAAAAGGCAGCCTCACGATTGCTGCCTCTTTTGGAGAAGGTATTTCTTTTCTTATGGGGTATAGTAAAAACTATACAATGTATTGGGGGGGTTACAAGAAGTATTATAGCATCGGCACCCTACCCGGTCTAGATTTAGAATTCACAAATATTACAAAAATGCTGTTACGTTTTTGTTAATTTTGCACAAACAATGCTTCGAATTCGTCCCGATTGATCTTCTCTTTCTCAAGCAGCAGCTCTGCACATCTATGCAGTACATTCTCATACTGTTTGATGATCTTCTCTGCTCTCTGATAGCATTCATCCATGATCGTCCGCACTTCCTGATCAATCTCACCGGCAATCGCCTCACTGTAGCCCCTTGCATGTGCCAGGTCCCTGCCGATAAATACTTCGTCATCTTCATTATCGTAGCTGACGATTCCTATCTTATCTGACATGCCATACTTCGTCACCATATTCTTCGCCAGCTTGGTTGCACTCTTGATATCCTGTGATGCCCCTGTTGTAATATCATGGAATACCAATGCCTCTGCCACACGGCCTCCGAGTGATACTGTGATATCCTGTAACATACGTTCCTTGGAATTGAACATCTCATCCTTCTCAGGCAGCGGCATTGTATAGCCTGCAGCACCGATACCAGTCGGTATGATGGATACTGTATAGACAGGCCCCACCTCCGGTAATGTATGGAACAGGATTGCATGACCTGCTTCATGGTATGCTGTTATCTTCTTTTCTTTATCAGATATAACCTTACTCTTCTTCTCAGGACCGATACCAACCTTGATAAATGCCTTTTTAATGTCTTCCTGAATGATAAAGCTTCTGTTTTCACGGGCGGCAAAGATAGCTGCCTCATTCAGCAGATTCTCAAGATCTGCTCCTGTAAAGCCGGCTGTTGTCCTTGCGATCTGCTCCAGATCCACATCGTCTCCTAACGGCTTATTCTTAGAATGTACCTTGAGTATCTCTTCACGTCCTCTGACATCAGGTCTGCCGACGCCGACCTTTCTGTCAAAACGACCCGGACGTAAGATAGCCGGATCCAGGATATCAACTCGATTGGTCGCCGCCATTACGATAATACCCTCGTTTATTCCAAATCCATCCATCTCTACCAATAGCTGATTCAGGGTTTGTTCACGCTCATCATGGCCGCCACCCATACCGGTTCCCCTGCGTCTGGCAACAGCATCTATTTCATCTATAAATATAATACATGGAGCATTTTTCTTTGCCTCGGCAAATAAATCACGTACGCGGGATGCTCCTACACCAACAAACATTTCAACAAAGTCTGAACCTGAAATACTGAAAAACGGAACGCCTGCCTCACCGGCTACAGCCTTGGCAAGCAGTGTCTTACCTGTTCCCGGAGGGCCCTCGAGCAAAACACCCTTCGGTATTCTGGCACCGACCTGGATATATTTTTGAGGCGCTTTCAGGAAATCTACAACTTCCTTGAGTTCATCCTTTTCCTCATCCAGTCCGGCTACTTCTTTAAATGTCATCTTGTTATCATCTGTAGATAGCTTTGCACGGCTCTTGCCAAAATTCATGACCTTACCGCCGCCCGCTCCGCCTGCCTGGTTATTTGTATAGAAAATAATGACCAGAATAATACCGAAAATAATCAGACTCGGCAGCATATAACTCATGAACCAGCTGGCTCTTGTTACATCCTTGAGTGTATAAGTCGGAAAATCCTTGCGCAGCTCTTTTTCAACCTCTACCACATCAGATACAAACAGCGTCTTTTCCTCGCCGCTTTGTAATGTGATCTGCAGGACACCTGTCGGTACCTCTGCATTCGGCTGGATCACGATGTCTGCGATCTTACCTCCTGACAGATAAGCTCTGTATTCACTGTCCGTAATATAGTCCTGGGCCTCTGTCCACATGCTTCTCCATAACAGGATCGATATGAAAAACGCTCCTATCAAGAACAGATAGAACCCAAATCCTCTGCTGCTCTGCTTGTTCAAAATATTCCTCCTTCCGGAATCAGACTAATCCAGCTCTACAATACCAATATAGGGAAGATTTCTGTATTTCTGTGCATAGTCTAATCCATATCCTACTACAAACTCATCAGGAATCTGAAATCCTGTATAATTCACATTCACATCAACAACTCTCCGCTCCGGTTTGTCAAGCAATGTACATAATGCCAGACTTGCGGGCTTTCTTTCATTCAGAATATTCAGCAGATAGCTGAGTGTTCTGCCTGAGTCCACAATATCCTCTACCACAATGACATTTTTATCTAATAATGCCTGATCCAGATCCTTCGCGATTCTGACAACTCCGCTGCTCTGGGTATCATCTCCATAGCTGCTGACAGACATAAAGTCCATAGTGACCGGAACTGATATTCTCTTGGCAAGCTCACACATAAAGAATGCGCCACCCTTTAATACACACACCAGATGCACTGTTTTTCCTGCATAATCCTTACTGATCTGCTCCCCGATCTCTTTAATTTTGCGATCTACCTCTTCTTCAGAAAGTAAAACCCTGATTCTCTCGCTCATTTGCATTTCCTCCATACACATGTACTTTTAATATCGTTTTTGTTTCTTCTGTAATCTTATACTTCTCACTGATTCGATAGCCTATCACCCATAATATATGGGCTCCGTCTGCTAACAGAACCAGTTCGTCACGTTTATCTCTGGGTATTTTCTCATTGATGCAGTACGTTTTGATTGTCTGCCGATCCATAGCGGCATTGATACAAAAGAAGTCATTTTTGTCACGATTACGCAACAACAAACCGCTCTCTATTTTATCATAATCAAACTGTTTCGTATATGTTTTTTGCTCAATCTTTTGTTTTTTTTGAGGTTCCTGCAGACTGAATTCTGCTTTCATTCCATTCGGCAGGACTACTGTCTGCGGAATCCTGTCAATTTGAATTCTGAACGCTCTGCTCTCTTTCGGTATCTGTGTCCTGAGAATCAAAATATCCTCATAATCACGTTTTGCGGTAAGTCCCTGCGGGAGCATGACAGACTTTCCGGATCCCTTACTCTTTAACTCCAAAATATCCTTCACGTGCCGGCATCCAATGTCTTTCCATTCATCTGCCAGTCTCTCCATCGCTATCCGAACAATATACTGACGAAGGATCGGAGGATAAGAAAACAGCTTCTCCACATTGACCCGGTATCCGTTTTCTGCCTCCGTCGATGCTGTAGCTGCAAATGCAAGCAGTGCCTGCTCATAAATATATTGTTCAGCCTCCTGCATCAGCTCCGCAGTATCTGCTATATGCGAAACTGCACGTTCCTGTACCTCTGCCTCTATCATCGGCAGGACTTTGTTTCTGATAATATTACGGGTATAATGATTGCTGGCATTGGTTACATCCGTGCAATAGGATAGTCCGTATTCCTTTAAATACTGCTCGATTTCCTGTCTTTCCAGACACAACAACGGTCTGATGATATCATCTCTGACCGGCTGTATGCCACCTAAACCCTTGATCCCACTGCCCCGAAACAGACGAAACAACACTGTTTCTGCCTGATCATCCTTGTGATGTGCCACTGCGATTCTTGCAGCTCCTATTTTTGTTCTGATCTCCTCAAATGCCTGATAGCGTACCTCTCTGCCCGCCTCTTCCAGTGTCAGTCCATGTTCCTTCGCATAAGCATTGACATCCTTCTCATACAGATAAAATGGAAGTTCATATTGCTGACAGATATCCCTGACAAATGCAGCATCTCTTTTCGCATCTGCCCCGCGCAGCCCGTGATTGACATGTACCACATGCAGGGAAAACGGATACCGCCTGCTGATTTCCATCAGCATAAAGAGAAGGCAAACCGAGTCTGTCCCTCCTGAAACACCAATTACGATTTTATCTTGTTCAGCAATCATATGATGCTGTTCTATATACCTTCGAACCTTTTCTATCATTGGCTGTTCCTCGAATTTATCTGTCAAAGTCTATATTTATCATATAGATTTATCTTGGAAAAATCAAGTAAGGTTATGCTTTTCGTCTCTACTTTTTCCAGATTCCAGCTACCAGCACTGACATATCATCCTTGATTTCCTTGTCAGACATGGCCATAACCTTATTGAGTATCTTCGTCGACATCTCACGGGGGCTTGTCCTTTTTGTCTTCTCTATGATCCTGCACATCACTTCTTCCGGCCGTTCTCCGCCCACTCTGTCTAAAACTCCGTCAGTAACCAGTACGATGTAGTCTTCATCATACAGCTTCTTTTCTATGCAGTCAAAATCCTGACGATGAAAGATGCCCAGCGGCAGACTGGTAGATACCAGCGTTTCAACCTTGGTATCCCGCTTGATAAATGTCGTCGACGCACCTACCTTGATAAACTTGCATACACCACTATACAGATCTATATCAGCGATATCCAGACTGGAGATTGCCTGCTCCTCCGAGCGCGCAACCAAAGCACCATTGATCATCTGTACCACTGCTTCACCGGAAAAGCCAGCTTCCAGAAACTGTTCTGTCAGTTCTATGATCGTCTCGCTCTCTTTGCACGCCCTGCTGCCGGAGCCCATTCCATCTGACAGGCTGAGAACCACTCTGCCCGGACCGACCTTGGTAAATGCGTAATTATCCCCGGACACCTCTTCTCCCTCCTTCGGCAGTCTGGCTACTCCTGTCAAGACACGAAAAGCAGCATCCTCCTCAAAGAAAACCGTAGAATACTCATGCCCGATTGTGACTGCTCCTTCCTGTGAAGGAATCAGATTTTTTCTGCATGCCTCGGATATCAGTTCTGCGATTTCCTTCGTAGCCACTTTATTGCCGCGTTCCATCTTTAAAGTTGCATATACCTCAATCCGATGTTCTTTTTTTTCTACCACCAATATATTTTTGGATAAGATACCCTCCCGCCTCAATCGCCTGCGTATCTGTTCCTCCAGCTTTTCTCCCACATCGACTACATTGTAGATTTCCTCTGCCACCTCTGATATGATATGTGCCATCTCATTCAGCTGACCTGCAAGTACAACTCTATTTTCCATGAACCGGCTCTTCCACAACACATCCCGCCGATCCACCATAGGATCCTCTACCTGCGCAATTGCTGCCGGTGCAATCAATGCCCCTCCCTCATCAGATATTGTAACCGGTATTTCATCCGGCACATAGGTAAACGTCTTGGCAAGGTTGCGAAAGGACTCCGCATATGCCAGTAGCCTCCCCTTTCCCGGGCCTTTTAGAAATAACTCTTCCTTTTTATTCTCACTATGTATCTCCCTCCCTGTACTGAGTAGAAAGCGAATGACTCCGCCCGCTAAAAATGAGGCACTGATTACAAGAATGCTCTCCAACACACCTGTGATCAGGACCATGTCCGGATTTGGCGATAATGCACTCCCGACAATATCCATAGATAACAGTCCCAGACCGCTGATCACGTATCCCTTCCATTTGCGGCATATCCTATGTCTGCCTTCCAATAATCTTACCACCACAATCGTCGCGATCATGGGAACTGCATACCTGACTACCTGCTCGATCGGCAGTGTAAAGGTCAGTGCGATTGTGATCAACGGACATAGGATGATCCTGCAGGATCTCTCCATATACATAGCGGTAAAAAAAATCAACCCGAACGGATTGATTCCGTATATACTTCCACATGACAGAAGCACCCCCACTGCACAGATCAATAATTGTTTCCCCTTTTCTTTTCTCATGTCAAATCCTCCTTATTAATTTGTAGACCTATTATAGGAGGCTTTTTCATATCTATTTGTCATTTCGAAGCAGTTCAAGTAAATTATGAGGTTAGATTTTCTCAAATAAAAAAGAAGTCATTATTTTTACATAATCACTTCTTTACTCTTCTGCCTGAAATATAATCTCATCTTCATATACCAGTCCCAGTTTTTCTTTCGCGACTTCCTCTACATACTTGGCTGTTTTGGTATACTTCTCATACTCTGCCAGTTCATCGATTCTCTTTTCTTCCTCTGCAATCTGCGCCTGCAGGGCTTCCTCGCGCCTGATATACGCCTGCTGCTTATCCCGAAGCTCTATGCGGCTGATCATAATCACGATAAACAGCATACCTACAACTACAGATACACAGATCATGCCGAGTCTGTTCTGCCTTCTTTTTCGAAAGGCACTTTTTCTTGCCATATTGATCTCCCCTTATGAAACGAGTCTACACCCCTTGCAGACTATCATCGTTTACATAACATTATTTTAACCATTTTTACGCGTGACGTCAAGGCGTTTTTCACAATTCGTGCTTTTCTTCGCATCAAACGATATCCCCCACGACCAGCCACATATAGTTTTTTCAGTATCAGACAGAATGGCCGTAGTATTAAATAGATCAGCCGCTGCAGTTTTTGGAGTACCCATTTTAAAACGAATGTGGTATATGTCACATAAAAACGGCTGATTGTTGCTTTATATACAATCATACCCAGTAAACTGCCAAGGACTGCAAACCATCTGAGCACTCCGTTATTTTCTTCCATCAGCAGACCGAATATACTGACACTGCATACAATCCAAAAACCCATATCCTCAAGGGCAATCCATATGTTTCCGTGCTTGATGATCCTCCGGATAATGCGAAGAGTATCATATAGAACTGTTATCATAATTCCAAGTAAAAATGTGTGTAATAAGAAGTCCAGTTCCTTCCATATACTTTGACTCATGCTGTTGTCCTCATTTCTGATTATTTAAACAGCTTCCCGAGCAAAGATTCACCCTGTTTGGAGAATCCGGCAGTTTCAGAATAGGTCAGGCTGTCTACTTTACCTTCAACATCGATTTCTCCCTTTTCCAATGTCAAACGGTTTACATGCAGATCACTGCCCTTGATCATGAGCATGCCCTGCTCAGTTTCCAACAGGATCTCACTGACATCAAAGGACAACACATCTGAGACACCGCATATATTACATGTCCTTCTATTGGACAGACTTAATTTATGCATTCTCTGCTTATTCAATTCCTCCATCATAATAACCCCCTCATATACTTTGATCTTAAACCTTTTAAAGTATATGCGGGGGCATCTCTTCATATGTGTACAAACAGCAGGCTGTTTTATAGATACTTAAACATCTCACCTGCTTCGTCCTTTTTCACGGTTTCCTTGACATCCAGTACCTCTACCTTGACGTTCTTATTACCAAACTGAATCTCTATGATATCTCCCTCTGCCACATTTGCGGACGCTTTGGCCGGTCTGCCATTGATCATGACTCTTCCGGCGTCACAGGCCTCATTTGCCACAGTGCGTCTCTTAATGATTCTGGACACCTTCAAATATTTGTCTAATCTCATATCACTCCTGCTTTCCTGTCAAAAGATTTCCATGAATACCAAAACAGAGAGTCTGTAAAAGACTCTCTGTTAATGTAATCAATCTGATTATTTCTTGTTTACTAAATCCTTTAATGCCTTACCAGCTTTGAACTTAGGAGCCTTTGATGCCGGAATCTTCATAACAGCGCCGCTCTGAGGATTTCTTCCCTCTCTAGCTGCTCTCTTAGAAACTTCGAATGTACCAAAGCCAACTAACTGAACTTTCTCGCCCTTCTTTAATTCTTTAGAAACAACATCTGTAAAAGCCTTTAAAGCCTTCTCTGCATCTTTCTTTGATAATCCAGCCTGGTCAGCCATAGCTGCTACTAATTCTGTTTTGTTCATTGCGAACTCCTCCTCTATTCTGAGTATGTTTTTTTCAACGTCCGTATTGTAGAACTAACGTCTAACAATATTTATAACCTTTTTCTCCCTGTTTGTCAAGGAATATTTGGCACTTTCGTTGAATTTAAGCCATTTTAGCACCTTTTGGATTACATAATCTTCCTTGCAGCATCCACTATTGTTTTTTCATAAAAAAATTGTTATTCTTATTTATATGCATTACTTTACTCTAAGGAGGAACTTTCAATGCAGCTGCAGGATTTTGACCAATACGAGAACATCTGTATCCAATGTCATGACAATCCGGATGCCGATACAATCGCTTCCGGATATGCTTTATACACTTATTTCAAAGAAAACGGGAAACAGGTCCGCCTGATCTACAGCGGACGATTCCAGATACAGAAAAGCAATCTGATTCTGATGCTGGAACGACTGTTTATTCCGATAGAATATGTAACACCTGCTGATATAACTCTGACGGATGAGCTGCTGATCACAGTGGATTGTCAGTACAGTGCCGGAAATGTTACATTGATCCCTGCAGAGCATGTTGCTGTGATCGATCACCATCAGATTGAAATAGAATCGATCGATAATGCACTGATTATGAGCAATTTCGGCAGCTGTTCCACCATCATATGGCAGCTCCTTACAGAAGCCGGCTTTGATCTTTCTTCTCACCCCAACGTATCAACTGCATTGTATTACGGACTGTTTACCGATACCCTGCAATTTGCTGAAATCTATAACCCGGCTGACAAGGATATGCGTGATTCGTTGCACTTCACACAAAGCATCATCAGTCTGCTGCGTAACTCCAACCTGTCAGCCAAAGAGCTGGAAATAGCCGGTATTGCCATGATCCGTGCCATACACAATGATGCAAACCGCTACTCCCTGATCAAGGCGCAGCCTTGCGACCCAAATATCCTCGGACTGATCAGCGATATGTGTATTCAGGTAGATGATGTGGATATGTGTGTTGTCTACAACGAGCTGGATGATGGCATCAAGTTCTCTGTCAGAAGCTGTGTTAAAGAAACAAAGGCCAGCGATCTCGCAGTTTATCTCGCCAACAGCATCGGCTCCGGCGGCGGACATCTTGAGAAGGCCGGAGGATTTATCAGCCGCAGAAAGTATGAAAAGGCACATCCCGGCTATCATACCGAGGCCTACTTCTCTGAGCGCATCCAGCAGTACTGCTACAGCTTTGATATCATTCATGCCAAGACATATGATCTGGATACGACCGGCATGCCCTGTTATAAAAAACGTCATCTTCCGATTGGATATGTTATCCCGGAGGAGTTTCTGGCAATCGGTACTCCTATCACTGTGCGTACTCTGGAAGGCGATATTGATACTCTGGTTACCAAGGATATGGTCATCATGATCGGTATCCAGGGAGAGGTCTACCCCAGTACAAAAGAAAAGTTTGCACGCAGCTATACAGCCTGTGATATTCCATATAACTTCAATGTACCTTATAAACCAACCATCAAGAATCTGATCGACGGCAGTATCCTGTCTCTCGAGCGATATGTAAAGTCCTGTATATCCTCAGGAGATACCTATATCTATGCGCAGCCGCTCCAGAAGTCCGTCAAGGTCTTTACCGAATGGGATGCCGATAAATATATGCTTGGCCACATTGATGATTACATTGCTGTCAGAAGTGATGATCCGCACGATATCTATATCATTGAGAAGAATATATTCTATACCACTTATGAGGAGTGTAAAGAGCCGTGAAAGAATATTTTACTTATGATGCCTTTATCAGCTACAGACACGCTGATCTTGACAAATACGTAGCAGAGACACTGCACAAAAGATTAGAAGCATTTAAACTGCCCCACTCTGCATCCAGAAACCGTCTGGAAGGCGAAAAGACAAAAATCCGGCGCATCTTTCGTGATAAGGACGAGCTGCCGATTGCAAGTGATCTGGCAAGCCCCATCATGACGGCTCTAAATGAATCTGAATATCTGATCGTGATCTGCTCCCCCAGAACTCCTGAGTCCATCTGGGTAAAGAGAGAGATAGAGACCTTTATTTCCTTACATGGCAGAGAACATGTCCTGGCAGTTTTAATCGAGGGAGAACCTGAGGAATCATTTCCACCTGCACTGCTGACCGCCCGCAAGGAAGTCACTCTGGAGGACGGCACCAAAACAATCCAAAAGGTAGCTGTAGAGCCACTGGCGGCAGATGTCCGTGGTAAAACCAAACGTGAAGTCAGTAAAAACATCAAAAAAGAAATGCTGCGTTTGGCAGCACCGATGTTTGACTGCAGCTATGATGATCTGAAGCAGCGTCATCGTCAACGAAAAATCAAACGCATCATCACTGCTGTCCTGATTGTCAATGCAATACTCATCTGCTTCGGCAGCTTCAGTACCATACAGGCACTCCGCATCAGCAAGCAGGCAAAGCAGATACAGCAGCAGTCTGCAGAAATTGAAAAACAATCCACACAGATCAAGGAACAATATCAAGAAATACTGGTTTCCAGCCTGAATACACTGGCAGATACTGCTCTGCGTTTTCTGGATGAAGGTGACCGCATGAAGAGTATCCTGGCAGCAAAAGCCGCTCTGCCTGCCTCTTCACAGGATCAGGAAACACCTCTCGTACCGCATGCGGAGTATGCCCTTGCCAATTCACTCTATGTTTATGAAAATGAGTCTCAAATTCTTTCAGACAGAGCGCTGGATCACGATACAGATGTACAGTTTATGATGCCCTCCCCATCCGGAGAGCGTCTGCTGACCGTAGACTCTACCAATATCGGAACTATCTGGGATACTGTGACCGGTGAACCGGTCACTACATTTATTGTAGCCAATGACAGTCTCTATCGGGCAGATGAGGATTCCTTTGCCTTTGTCAGTGAAAATGAACTTGTATACTATGCAGACAGCAAAATCAAACGTTATAACTATGAAACCAAAGAGACATTATGGGAAACCGAGGATGCGTATCTCTACGCCTACACCTTCTCTCCGGATCAGACGCTGCTCGCTGCAACTAATTATGAGGAAATCCGGATCTATGATCTGGAAAACGGCTCTGTGAAAATGACATATCAGACAGAAGCGAATCAACTTGACCTGGGTCAGGTAATGTCATTCAGCCCGGATTCCAAGCGATTGGCCCTTACCACCAGTGATATCCGCGGCGAAGGAACTGGTCAGATAGACATACTGCAATTGTCCTCCGGCTCCGCAATACAATCTATCACGACTGATAATCCGTATATCAGTTCCCTCCTCTTTACTGATGACAATCATCTTGCAATTGCAGCAAACGCCTATATAGACTTGATAAATGATCCCTTTGTATCAAATAATTCGGGAGATATCCTACTCTATCAGGCAGATAGCGGTACCATAGAATGGACGCGGCATTTTGTAGGGCAAACCATCTATACACTACAGATGTCTCTAACAAATAATCCTTTCTTGATTGCTACCTCATATGACACTGTAAATGCACTGATTCTAAAAGATGGCTCACTGATGGGCTCTGTCAGTTTTTCATCCTCCATTGTGGATGCAGTTTCCTACAATAACAATACATACGGCTACTGTGCCACACGTGATGGTAACGTCCAGTCAATTAACTATGACGGAGGAGTTTCTTATGATATATACTTTGAATCTCAAAGCAATAATATCAAGTCTTCTGTCAAAGCATCCAATTATATTGCCATGCTGCCGTATGCTTCCCGCCAGATTGTCTTATACCGATATGTTGAAAATCAGAACATGGAAGATTTTACAGAACTGACTGATGACTCTTCTGATGTCTGCGTCAGTCAGGATGGTACGATCTGCTTTGTCACGACCTCCACCAATCAAAATGCCTTGATTGGGTATGACTATCCCACAAAAAAAGAATTGTTTCACCATGAATGGGATGAAACCATCAGTCATGCCATCTATGCAGGAAGTAATGATCAATTCATCATTCTATTTTTCACTGACAGACTGGAGGCATATGACTCTCATACCGGAGAAATGATACAGACTGCAGAGCTTGCAGACTATGGATATGCAGACACTTTTGTATATCGTCCGAACATGGAGCAACTGTATACCATACAGAACCGCGGATTATGTACCTACAATATAGATACGCTGTCCTGTGAATCCGTATGCGAATCAGACACGCTGTTCCATACAGAAACTGCCTCTGCCGCCACTACCTATGATGGAACGAGCTTTGTCATCTCCAATAGACAAACCGGTATGCTGGAACAGTATGATACACAGAATATGACTGAGCCTGTACAGACAACTGCACTGAATACAAACTATGTCACTAATCTATTCTATAGTGATGATGGCAGTCTGCTGTTTGTCGTGTATAAAAATCGTCATGTAGATGTCTATCAGGCATCAGATTTTTCTCTGATCCATACCTACACTGACTTAAATGGCTCCTCTACGAGATACATTCCTGTAGGCAATGCAGACGGTGATTACATTCTGGCAAATAATTATCAGGGATATCTGTGTACTAAGGATCATAAAATCAAGGCTTATTTCCCTCATTTCAGATGCCTGGACAGCGTGAATCAAAAGATCATATCTCACAATTACCGCAAACTTTATACAATACCGGTCTATGATCTCGATATGCTGCTAAAGGAAGCTGACCGACAGCTGAATGGACGGACATTGACTGAGGATGAGCGGGCGGAGTTATATTTACAGTAACCGCCCACTTTGACCCCTTTATTTTACATAATCCCAACCTGCATCTGATTTCTCGGATGCTTCAGCCGCAGGATTTCTCTTTGTTTCCCGGATGCAACATAGGTATAGATTTGTGTTGTCACGATTGAAGAATGACCAAGCATCTTCTGAATATATCGTATATCTACATCCTCCTCCAGCAGCAGAGTAGCGAATGAATGCCGAAACATATGAGGAGTAATGTGCAGTTCAATGGCTGCCCCAGAAACATGCTTTGCAATCATCTGTCTTGCAGACTGCTCTGATAACTGTCTGCCATATTTATTAACAAAAAAATATCCTTCCCTTTCGATTTCTTTTTGGAACATAGTCTTATATTGCTTCAGGATCTGCATCACATCCAAGTTCTCAATCTGTAGATATCGTTCCTTTGCGCCCTTACCTTTGATACAAAGTACACCCTCTCTCATATCAAACATATCATTTCTCAGATGACAAAGTTCTGAAATCCGAAGACCGGTTGCGAAAAGCATCTCAATAACAGCTATATCCCTCGTCAATATCCGTTCCCGATTATCAAAATCTGCGCTCTTCGCTCTCTGCATATATAGATAACGCAGAAGCTCTTGAATTGTATCTCTTGGAATCGTTCTAGGCAGTATAATTTCTTCTCTGAATCTTGTCTTAATCCCCTCATATGGACTGACTGCTATTCTCTCTTCATCTATCAGGTACGAGTAATATGCCTTCGTACTGGCTATCTTTCGCTTTACAGTCTTCTGCTTATATGTCGCATGTAAATAATACAGATACCGATTCATATCCTCTTTCTCAATGGTTTCCATGGTACTTTCCAGCGATAGAAACGAGAAAAGCTGATTCAAATCAATCCTGTAGGCCTTAATTGTCTTCTGATCTAATTCCTTCTGGTATTGGCAGTAAAATAGATACTCTTCAATTTCCTGTGTTAATGCATTCATAGTCATCCTCCTTGGTGTTGGTTGGTAATTGTGTGATTAGACTATGATAGCATGCTAATAAGAATAGGATAATATAGGATTATCCTTTCCAGTATTATGAGGATATGATATGAAAGAACA
>JAUNSO010000105.1 GCA_030539165.1 bacterium | reverse complement strand
AAATTGTAAAAAAAACATGAAATATGTCTTGACACCTTTTGTCGGATTATGTTTGGATTGCTAACACAGGGTGAAATGTGGTATACTTATCCTATCAAAAATAATTCGCAGGTTTCTCGCGAAGATGTAAAGGAGTGACCGTTATGAAGTTTATTATCAGCGGAAAGAATATCGATGTGACAGAAGGGCTTAAGACGGCAGTAGAGGACAAAATCGGTAAGTTGGAGCGTTATTTTACTCCCGACACAGAGATTCATGTGACATTAAGTGTAGAAAAAGATCGTCAGAAGATAGAAGTAACGATTCCTGTCAAAGGCAGCATCATTCGTTCTGAGCAGGTCAGCAACGATATGTATGTTTCTATTGATCTTGTTGAGGAGATCATTGAGCGTCAGTTGAAGAAGTATAAAAACAAACTGACGGACAGCAAGCATGGGACAGGCAATTTCAGACAGGAGTTTCTGGACAAGGATTACGCAGAAGATGATGAAGTCAGAATCATCAGGACCAAGAAGTTTGATATCAAGCCGATGTATCCGGAGGATGCATGTGTGCAGATGGAATTACTGGGACATGGATTTTATGTATTCTGTAATGCAGAGACAGATGAAGTCAATGTGGTCTATAAGAGAAAAGGCAACACATATGGACTCTTGGAACCGGAAGTTTAAATATAAGATGTAGAGTGATATTCAAAACTCCTTAGTACGAATCGTATTAAGGAGTTTTTTGTGGAAAGGACAGAGATGGAAAAACAGAAAAATATCATGGAAATAGATACGGTGGCTCTTGATGATGAAAACAGTGCAATTGTGATCATTGACCAGACAAAGCTGCCATATGAGACAACACTGATCAGTCTGACAACACAGGAGGAGATCTGGAATGCGATTTATCTGCTGCAGGTCAGGGGAGCTCCGGCAATCGGCGTGACGGCGGCATTTGGCATTTATCTGGCGGCAAAGCAGATAGAAAAGGATGAATCGGTTCATACTTATATAGAATTCATAGAGCGATGGATCAAGGCAAAGGATTATCTGAATACTTCCAGACCGACAGCGGTGAACCTGTCATGGGCACTGAACCGGATGCAGAGGATCTGTGAGCAGAATGCAGAAAAGCCTCTAAAACAGATCGTGACGTTACTCCATGATGAAGCTGTGGAAATCCAGGAGGAGGATATCCGCGTATGCAAAGCAATCGGAGAATATGGCCTGTCTCTGGTGAAACCGGGGGACGGTCTGCTGACACACTGCAATGCTGGCCAGCTGGCAACGTCAAAGTACGGAACTGCAACAGCGCCGATGTATCTGGGACATGAACGAGGCTATCATTTCAGAATCTTTGCAGATGAGACAAGACCTCTGCTGCAGGGAGCAAGACTGACAGCGTATGAGCTGCAGTCTTCCGGTCTGGATGTGACGTTGATCTGTGATAATATGTCGGCTACTGTCATGCGAAATGGATGGGTCAATGCAGTATTTGTCGGCTGCGACAGGGTAGCGGCAAACGGAGATACTGCGAACAAGATCGGAACCTCTGTGGTGGCAACGGTTGCGAAGAGATACAATATTCCAGTCTATATCTGTGCACCGACTTCTACAATTGATATGAGTACACCGACAGGTGATCAGATCCATATTGAGGAGAGGCCGGCACATGAGATCACAGAGATGTGGTACAAGGAGCGTATGGCACCGGAGGGAGTCAAGGTATTCAATCCGGCATTTGATGTGACAGACCACGATTTGATTGCAGGCATCATAACAGAATATGGTATTGCCAGAGCACCATATATTGAGTCTCTGAAAGCGATATTTCATCAAAAGACACAAGAGAATCAATAGGCATGTATTTTTGTAGAAGCAAGGCGGTTTTTAGGTTGCAAATTAGGTATTGCTGTGATAGAATAGCCCTAGACGCAATGTGACAAAAAAATAACAATCTCAATTCAGGAGGAGAAATTATGTCAAAAAAAGTTGTATTAGCAGGCGCATGTCGTACAGCCATCGGTACTATGGGCGGAACACTTTCCACTACACCGGCTGCAGAGCTTGGCGCTATTGTTATTAAAGAAGCATTAAAGAGAGCAGGAGTTGCTCCTGAAGCAGTTGATCAGGTATATATGGGATGTGTTATCCAGGCAGGTCTCGGACAGAACGTGGCACGTCAGGCTACACTGAAGGCAGGACTTCCGATTGAAGTTCCGGCAGTTACCATGAACGTTGTATGCGGTTCAGGTCTGAACTGTGTAAATCAGGCAGCACAGATGATTATGGCAGGAGATGCTGACATCGTAGTTGCAGGTGGTATGGAGAATATGTCCATGGCTCCCTATGCGATTCCTCAGGGACGTTACGGATACAGAATGGGCAATGCAACTATGGTAGATACCATGATCAATGATGCGCTTTGGGATGCATTCAATGATTATCATATGATCAAGACAGCTGATAATATTGCAGAGCAGTGGAAGTTAACACGTGAAGAATTAGACGAGTTCTCACTTGCTTCTCAGCTGAAGACAGAAGCAGCACAGAATGCAGGCAGATTCGACAAGGAAATCG
The DNA here is from genome assembly GCA_030539165.1 of bacterium. GTDB lineage: Bacteria > Bacillota > Clostridia > Lachnospirales > Lachnospiraceae > JAAYYM01. The sequence goes on along the minus strand of JAUNSO010000105.1, from coordinate 1,359 downwards.
TTCCTGTAGAAGTAAAGAAGAAGAAAGAGACAATTGTTTTCAATAAAGATGAAGGACCTCGTGCTGGCTCCACGATTGAAGGACTTGCAAAGCTTCGCGCAATTAATCCGAACGGTTTTGTAACAGCAGGTAATGCATCAGGTATCAATGATGGTGCAGCAGCGGTTGTAGTGATGAGCGAAGAAAAAGCCAAAGAGCTTGGCGTAAAGCCGATGGCTACTTTTGTAGCAGGTGCTCTTGCTGGTGTGGATCCTTCCATTATGGGTATCGGACCTGTAGCAGCAACTAAGAAGGTTATGGCTAAGACAGGCATGAAGATTGATGATTTTGATCTGATTGAGGCAAATGAAGCATTTGCAGCTCAGTCTGTAGCAGTTGGTAAGGAATTAGGCTTCGATCTTAAGAAGTTAAATGTCAATGGTGGTGCAATCGCACTCGGACATCCGGTAGGAGCTTCAGGCTGCCGTATTCTTGTAACCTTGCTTCACGCTATGGAGCAGAACAATGCCAAGACCGGTCTTGCAACCTTATGTATCGGCGGCGGTATGGGATGTGCTACCATCGTTAAAAGAGAAGACTAAAGAGAAACAATAACATTACACCGAAGTTGGGATACAGGCAGATGAAGCCTGTATTCTGACCAAGGTGTTTCGTTGTGTCATAGGATGAAATCAAAACAACACATGAAAGGAGACGTAATATGGATTTTGTATTATTTGAACAAAAAGGTGCGGTAGGTGTGATTACAATCAACCGCGAAAAAGCATTAAATGCTTTGAATTCTCAAGTGTTAGATGAGTTAAATGCAGTACTTGATGCAGTGAAGCTCGATGAAGTAAGATGCCTGATCTTAACAGGAGCAGGAGAGAAATCATTTGTAGCAGGTGCTGATATCGGTGAAATGAGCACATTAACGAAGGCAGAGGGAGAGGCTTTCGGTAAGAAAGGCAACGATGTATTCCGTAAGCTCGAGACATTCCCGATTCCGGTGATTGCAGCAGTGAACGGCTTTGCACTGGGCGGCGGATGCGAGATTTCCATGAGCTGTGACATCAGAATCTGCTCAGAGAATGCAGTATTTGGACAGCCTGAGGTAGGCCTTGGCATCACACCGGGCTTCGGCGGCACACAGAGACTTGCACGTCTGGTAGGCGCAGGCATGGCAAAGCAGATGATCTACTCAGCACGTAATATCAAGGCAGATGAGGCATACAGAATCGGACTTGTAAACGCAGTTTACCCGATCGAAGAACTCATGCCGGCGGCAGAGAAGATGGCAGCAGGAATCGCCAAGAATGCACCGATCGCAGTTCGTAACTGCAAGAAGGCAATCAACGAAGGCTTACAGGTAGACATGGA
>JAUNSO010000104.1 GCA_030539165.1 bacterium | reverse complement strand
GTTATTTTGACGACTCTTGAATCGTTCATTTGACGAGTCTTGAAAGAAGTTCTTTACATAGATGAGGGTTGGCTTTCCCATACCCTGCCTTTTCCGCTCAATTAAGCCATATTTCTGTTCCAGTTCTACCAAAAGTCTGGTTGCTTTTTTATCCGCACACCCCAAAGATTTCATTACCTGTTCCAGTGTGAAAATGATATACACACGCCCTAACTTATCTAGCCAGCCATTTTCTACGGACAAAGATACCCTGTCCAGTAATAAACCGTACAGGGCTTTTGCATCCGTTGTCATATTTTGAAATCGCTCATCTGTAAACAGAATTTTGGGAATCCGGTAAAAGGAATACTGCTCTCCCTGTTCACCATAGAAATAGTCATATTCCATACGATGCCGATTTCCCGTTATGGGGATTTTCCTTCATCTGTGCCGTCATTTTGAGAAACCTCCTTTTGCAGTATTTTTCTGGTACACCAACCAATACAGGGAGTTCCAAGACAATAGGGGCAGCCCTCACAATCCTTTGGTTTCTTCCTCAAGCGTCTACCTTTCATTAAATAGTCACTCCTTCCCCTAATTCCAGCGACCTTCTCACAGGTGGATGCTCTGCACATTCCTTCACTTTTTCTCCAAGTTCCTTCAAAATAGAGGATTTCTCATTTTGTCCCATGTCACGTTCCCGCTGTCTTGCTTCAAATTTTTCAGACAGTTCAAAGACCTTGGCTGTATTGTCATAATGGTAGACACTGTCTGTTAATTTGTCTTCCATTACAACCGTAGTGTCATTTACATCACGTACCATATCTCGCAATATCTCTACATCAATCATTCCATCATCTGGAATTAACAGGACTTCATGAGTCGAAGACGGCAAAATGAAGAAATCACCACCAACCCGCTCTGCCGCTTTTTCCATAAAATCAGGATAGGTGATAATACCTGCTCCGAGGTTTCCACCCGATACGGAAGCAACGTACATCCTTTCATCCTGCATCACTTCATCAGGAATGATTGAAATCTCTTCATCAGAACAATCTTTGTCCTTCATGATTTCCTTGATTACCTCGCTCATGGGCTTAATCACAAACGGATGTCCTATTGGTGCTACTTCCATGGCATCCTGATGCAGTTGTTCTTCTGAAATTCCATACACATTTAATAACTGGTTGGTAATCAAAATAGAACTGTTTCCCTCCTTGCTGCTACCCAGGTCAATTCGATACACCATAGACATATCTTCCAGTTCCTTATGTGGAAGGCTTTTCAATCTCTCCCTGTTTCTTTCCGTTTCCACAACCTGTACGCAGAGTTTATCTCTCATCTTACTGTAATCCTGTAGTTCGGACAGATTCATATCAGGAGTATAATCAAGACCTGTCTCTACCAAGTCCGCTATCTCCTTTAATGCGTCCTCATAAGGCATACCCAGTTCATACTTTTGAAATGCTGCAGTAATATTGATTGTTGGGGAAATTGATTCATCTTCCTGCCGGATTACAATTCCTGAATAGGACACTCCCTGCAGCTTCTCTACCTCATGATTCATGATTTTGGCATTTTTAAGATGCTCCGGCAGCATACTGGGTAAGTCTGCCTTGATTTGTTCCTTAAACTCTTCAAATTCCATTTTCATCCTCCTTCTTCTGTTTGATTGGAAATTTGGGTACAAAAAAAGAGCATCCATTCGATTGCCGTTTCCGGTATTGAATAAATGCTCTATGTATCATACTACAATGATTATCATGTTTTGATGCCGACTATATTTTGTTTTTCGATGATATCAAAATACTTTAATGCATCCTTTATTGCCCTCACTTTATCTGCTGTTGGGTGCTTTCTTGGATGCTTTAATTCTTCCACTGCATTAGAGGCATCATACATTGGTAATCCAAGATTTCTTTTTACCTCTGCAATATATGCAGTATGTACTTTGAATCCATATTTCTCTTCTATGTATTCCTTTATCTTCTTATATGTTACTCGCTCCTTTGGCTTATATGTCCCTGCTCTTTTCATGATATTATCCAGAGGTACTTTTCCCTTACCCTCTCCAAACTCGACTTTTACGTTGATTATACTGTCCGGTGTCTTGTGGGAAAGTAGTACGCACGTCTCAACATTTGCGGTAGCCGGGAACATGTCTACTGCGCAGGCTCTCTCAACGTGATAGCCTCTGGCGGTGAGAATTTCGAGGTCGCGCGTCAGGCTGGTGGGTTTGCAGGAAACATAAATAATCCTGTCTACACCATAATGGATAATCTTCTCCAGTGCCTTCGGGTGAATACCATCACGCGGTGGATCTAGGACAATGAAATCCGGTTTATCTTCAATCTCATCTAATACCTTCAGTACATCTCCTGCAATAAACTCACAATTATGTAAACCATTTAATTCTACGTTCTGACGTGCTGCTATAACTGCTTCTTCAACGATTTCCACACCAATCACCTTTTTTGCCACCAGTGCCAGCAGCTGCGCGATTGTTCCAGTTCCACTATATAAGTCATACACGGTCTTGTTATGTAAACTTATCGTCCATTCGTTTAACCTGTCATCTTCTGCTCTGTCATTTGCCTTTTTCTCCGCACTGACCCCTGCCTTGATCTCTGCACCAATCTCTGCTTTGTTCTCTGTCTTGCCTCCTGCCTTATTCTCTACCCCTTCGGTACAGTAACAATCCTTCACATACTCCCGCACAGTATCATACAGCACCTCTGCCCCGAGACTGTTCGTCTGGAAGAAGGAAAACGGTGTAATTCTAAACCTCAGACCCAATAACTCCTCATAGAAATAATCCTGTCCATATAAAATATCTGTTCCATCATCCCGAACTGTATCTGACAATGCGTCGTTTGTCGTATGCAGAATTCCAACAATATGTCCATCCAGTTTTAGTTTACATAACTCATCTGTGAAATCCTCCAACAATCCCTTCTCCATACAAATCGTATCCGGTGGAGTCTGAGAAGAAGTCACAAGGTCAATCAGTATTTCACCGGTCTTCACAGCCTTACGCACCAACAGATGCCGCAGATAGCCTATATGTGCCATTTTGTGATAAAAGGACACATCCTTCTCCCGAAAATAAGCCAGCGCACACTTCAGGATTTTCCTGTAATCTTCATCAACAATCTGACAGCCTGCTACTGAAACTACATCATAAAAACTGCCTCTTTTATGCATACCAAGTGCCAGAGGACCATCCTTCACTTCATCTCCAAACGAGAACTCCATCTTATTACGATAAGCAAATTCTCTCGGACTCCCTTTAATACCCTCGAATCTGTATATCTTCTCATCACTTAACCTTGCTAAATCCGCTTCTGCATTTTCATCAACACCTTGATCCATCTGATTCTGGTTTCCTGCTTTATTCTGCTCAAGCAACACTCCATCCAAAAGCTCCTTCACCTGCTGCTCCTTAATCTTCAGCTGCTCCTCATAAGGCAAAGTCATATAAGTACATCCCCCGCAGATTCCGAAATGTCTGCACGGACTCTCTATCTCATTTTCAGCAGGCTTCACCACTTCAAGCAATCTGCCCTCCGCCTTGCCGCCACGTACCTTATTCACCTGAAAGGACACCTGCTGCCCCGGCAGCGTATTCTTGACCACCACCTGTAACTGCACAGTCTCCTTCTCTACCGTTCCGGGTATATTTTTTTCCTCTGTTGTATCCACTATTCCTTTATTCGGAAATTTCACACATCTGACGATTCCCGTCCCTGTTTGTCCCTTTTTCATAGTGTACTCCTGTCATTTCATCCTTGTGTTTCACAACATTTTAACACAGAAGTGGCAACCGGATTTACATACCGATTGCCACAATAACACCACCTACATAGTCACAATTGTCATTTTAATAATACACAACACGCCTTTATCTCTCGTGTTTTATAAGTATACTATACACTAATTACCATCCTATGTCAATTATTACGCGCTAATTTACCCTCTAAATTCGTTCACTCATACAGACACATTTCATTCTCTAATCTGA
>JAUNSO010000060.1 GCA_030539165.1 bacterium | reverse complement strand
TATCATGTGCTTCGCACATAATAATTTATGCGCACCAAAGCATGCGCTGATATAATGTCTGACGACATTATATCATATAGAAACATATTTCGTAAATATTGAAAACGCTGAGGGAACTGCATAGGTCGTTTCTATCTGCTGTCTGTTTACAAACTGCATATTTTTCATGAGCCGGTCTGCCTCTGTTTCGTCTGCAATATGAATCCGGTATGCTTTCATATGCCATTCACGGTGGGTAAAAATATGCTTTGCCCCCGGAAGCGGTTCGATTCGCAAACTCATCAGTCCAAGTCCGGCAACATAATCCAGGACTGTCTTTTCATCGAGACAGCCTTCTGTATTCGGAAATTCATACATCCCCGCCAGCAAGCCCTTCGAATCACGCTTTCTGATCAGTACCTCTCTGTCATTCACTATAATCAATACTGTTTTATCTTCAATCACGCGTGGCTTCTTGGGCGTTTTGACAGGTAACAAGCTCCAGCTGTCCTCTTTATATGCCCTGCATCTGTACTGCATGGGACATTGTTCACATTTTGGCACTCCATTTGGTACGCAGACAATGGCTCCAAGCTCCATCAGTGCCTGATTAAAATCGCCTGCTCGTCTGTCCGGCAGTACTGTCTGCATAACGTGTCGCAGCCGCTCTTCTATTTCCTTTTTGACAGATAGATCAGCAATATCACGGTCATCTCCGTCTATCCTGGCAAGAACGCGTAATACATTGCCGTCTACTGCGGGCTCCGGGATGTCAAATGCCTGAGAAGCAATCGCACCTGCAGTATAGGAACCGATACCGGGCAGCTTCAGCAGCGTCTGATAATCAGCCGGCAGTTCCCCCTGATACTGTTCGCAAACCACACATGCAGCCCTCTGCATGTTCCTGACACGGTTATAGTAGCCCAGTCCTTCCCACAGCTTCAGCAGTTCATCCTCAGAAACAACAGCCAGATCGCTGATAGACGGCAGAGCCTTCATAAAGCGTTCAAAATATCCCCTGACCGCCTCAACCCGTGTCTGCTGTAGCATAATTTCGGACACCCAGATCTTATAGGGTGTCCTTTGTTCACGCCACGGTAACGAGCGTGCATTTTTTTCAAACCATTTTAATAACTGCTGTATGTCGTTTTCTATCTCAAACGATTGCATTCGTATTTCTCCAATGTCGTCAGACAATACTTGATATCCTCATACTGTTCCTCGATTGAGCTGCCCTTTGGCTCCAGATCCAGAGACACTGCTATGGTATTGATCATGCTGTCATCCAGCTTGTTTCGCAGCAATCTAAGGATTTCCAGCTTGTGTTCATAGGTATCTGCATCCAGAAAGTCCATAACTGTATATTCCTTCTGTTCGCGCTTTGTACGGATGAGAGCACTCCTGCCTCCGCCATATTCACTCCTGCTGCGGTCGAAATCCAGATTTTCTTCCTGTTGACGAGGGCGTCTCTCCGTATCCTGCTCCTGACGGTGTGTACTTCCTTCTGTGCTGTTCCGGGCTTCATTCGCTTTGCTCTCTGTGTCTGTCGTCTGAGTCTCCGAAATCTGTCCGTTAAAGTCCACCTTCTCAAATCTGAATTTCTGCTTAGCCTCCGGATACTTCTCGTGATCTACTTCGCTCATAAACATCGTGAGCGGACGCGCATAGATATGGTCATTATCATACATCGGTCTGTAAACAACCAGTTCCTCCTCTGTCTCGGTGTGCACCGCAAGCTGAACAATCTGATAATATTTCCCCTTAAAATGTCTGTAAATCTCCAATGCCTGTGGATTCTGTCGCATATATACTCTCCTTATAATGGTCTGATAGAAAAGACAGTACCACACCTATGTGATACTGTCCTCATCGTTCGTCTCTCACACTCTGCTTAGAACTTAAATAATCCTGTTACGGAACTGGCTTCTGCGTCCATTTTCTGTTTCTGCATCATCATCTGATATTCGTCAATCACTTCATTTTTCTTCTGGTCTGAAATTGCCTTTGGAATATCCAGATCCTCGATACGGCTTTGCGCTGCTGTTGTATTCTGAGATGCGTATTGATTATAATCAATCGCATAATCAAGTGCATTGGATGCTGCTCCGCCATCACTTCTTGAGGCATTGACTTTGTCCATCGCCGATGTGATTCTGTTGATGTCAAAGCTGCCTGTCAGATCATATCCGTCAATTCCCAGTGCCTCCAATGTCGCATTTGCCATTTTGATTGACTGGCCTGTGCCGTCCGGATTTGTGGCAAGATTGATATCTGCCATGCTGCCGTCTACCAACTTTAATGTATTATATTCTGTATTGGATGCCGTTTCTGTGATGCCCTTCATCAGCTGGTCTACTTCCTTTTGCATAGCGCTCAGATCGCTGCCGGAGTTCAAGCCGTTGGATGCCTTCACACTCAGCTCATAAATTCTCTGCAGAGAATCATTGATGCCGCCGAGGGCTCCGTCTGATATATTCAGCGCATCCTTGCCTGACTGCGCATTTGCTGCACCTGTATCAAGACCGGTGGACTGGGTTTCCAGCTTTTCGGATATCGCTAATCCCGATGCGTCATCTGCTGCAGAATTGATCCGCTTTCCACTGGCGATCTGACTATAGTCAACACTGACTCCTGATGTTACTCCCTGTATACTTGACATGTTATCTACCTCCTTGTATTTACTGAACCTTTACTCTCGGCTAAGTTCCATTCTATGGTCATTTGCTCGCAAAATGTTCCATGGGCAACCAGATTAATTGGCTAATAATTATTCTATGGTCATTTGCTCGCAAAATGTTCCATTTTGCTCCTGAGGGCATAAATTACTTCGTAATTTATATCCCTCTATATCCCTCTGTCATAAACCATTCCGGAAAATGTGTGGATACGTTCGAGCATTTTCTGAGTTTCTTCGGGTGGAATTTCTTTGACGACCTCATTGTCCGCATCTGTGATGGTAATCGTAATCCTGTTGATATCCTCATTGTATTCGAACTTTGCGTTGGTCTTCGTACTTTTCACCCGGTTGTTGGCATTCTCGACTGCCTTTTCCGTCATGACCTCGTTGTATTTCTTCTCGGAAGCCTTTGCTTCTCTGCCTGCTTCCAGTGTCTGCTTGTTCTTTGCATTGATTGTCTGCTGTTCCTTACCTGCTGCAGCTACGGAGGGAATCACCGTTTCCAGCTTCTGAACCCCCGGATCGATCACTGCATTTGCGGCTGCGGCAGACTCGCGTCGTTCATTGACATTCATCTGATGCATCCTGGGCAGCTTCGTATCTGATGCATTGATTGAGACATTTTGAATCGTCTCTACACTCATCATACCACCTCCATGTGATACTTCATGCGGGCTACACAAATCAGCCCATGTTCCTAAGATAAGTATACTTCATCAACAGGCAAATTGCAAGTCATCTCTTCGATTTTGGCACAGTTCACAGATAATTCACTCGTGCTCCTTCATTTCATCCAGCTTCTCTTTGCAGTCCCATATCTTTGCATTACAGCCATCAATATAGTCTACATATTCTTTCATAGCCTGCTCCGGTGCATCCTTGTACAGTTCATAGTATTTCTTGCCCAGTTCATAGTATTTTCTCCGGATCTTTAACTCCTCATTTTTTATATCCGCATGTATCTTTGCTGCGCCAGTCAGTTCCTTTGTCTTATCTACGATATCCTGCACTACCTTTTGAAAATCATCCATTGTCATAACCTCTTTTCTTTCATTTGAAATGATTGTTATTTACTTACTGCTGTATTCGATAATCAGGAGTTCTACGCTCATGATATCGTTCATCCTGCCGGTCTTGACTGCTTCCTCGGCATCTACGCAGGCTTCTACGGCTGACCGCAGCATCTGACGCGTAAATTTTCCGGACTGTGTGATATACTTGCCCACGATAAAACCATGAAGTCCTGTTTTTTCTGCAATTGCCTGCTGATTGCTGCCTGCAGCTTTCATTTCCTTGACCTGCATCAGAAGATTGAACTGTCTGGCAATCAGAAACAGGATCCGCATTGGTGGTTCCTTCAGTGTCAGCAAATCTTTATACAGTGCCAGTGCCTCCTCCTGACGCTTCTCTGCGATGGCATTGATCATGTCAAAAATCTTGTTCGTGACTCTGGCTGCACAGACTGCTTCGACATCGGCGCTTGCAATGCTGTCTCTGCCCATACAGTAGCAGATCAGCTTTTCCAGTTCCTTCTCGATATGATCCATGTCATCACCGGTCATTTGCAGGAACAGATTCAGGGTTTGCTCTGTCAGGCTCATGTTTTCCCGTTTCAAAGTCCCGAGAATCCAGCGTTTCAGAGTATTCTCATCCTGTCGCACCATCTCGACCACACGCCCGGCATCCTTGACTGCCTTGAACATCCTGCTGCGTTTATCAACTTCCTGCTCCACAAATACCATGCAGGTGGTCTCCGGGATTTCCTTCATAAATGCTGCCATGTCCTCATTGGCCGACTTAAAATATCCGGTATTTTCCATAATGATCAGTCTGCGTTCTGCTAAAAAAGGCATGGTTGCCGCCAGGTCAATCACAGCCTTGGCGTTCGTGTCTTTCCCTTCATAATACGAGTAGTTCATCGTATCATCCGGTGCCGAGAGTGCCTGCCGCAGCTTATCCTTGTACTGCTTCTTTAGATACGCCTCCTCACCATAGAGCAGATAGACTGATTTGTAGGTATTATTTTTAATGTCCTCTATAATGCTTTTCATGTTCTTATTTTAGTCGATATCGGTAGGAAATACAACAGAATTGATGAAACTTTCTCTAATCCCGAAGAAAGGTTCTGACTTGAATCCTCGTACTTTCCGGTATCAGGTCGATCTGTCCGGTTTTGAACGTTATGTAAACTGGCATTTCCGACAGCCTTTGTAGTGTTTCTTCATGTGGATGTCCATAAGAATTGTCTTTGCCTGCAGAAATCAGGGCAAGCTCCGGAGCCGCAGCCTGCAGAAATGCTTCACTGCTTGAAAAGCGTGAGCCATGGTGCGGAACCTTCAGCACGTTGCAGTCAGAAACCAGACTGGTCAGTTCTGCCTCTGCTGATGATGAGATGTCACCTGTAAACAGCATATTTAAGTTGACATAACTCATCATCATTACCATAGAATTGTCATTCAAATCGCCGGTCATGCAATCCGACGGATGCAGGCATGTAAATTCAATACTTTGATGTTGTCCAGAAAGCAGAATTTTCTCCCCTCTCTCCATCACATACACCTGCGTTCCCGCTGCCTCCGCAGTCCGAACCAGTTCTCCATAATGCTCATTCTGAAGCTCCGTAGGGATCGCCGGCAGGATCAGCCGTCTGATCCGTATCCCCTGTTCTGGTGACTGCAGGATCTCCAGGATACCGCTGACATGATCCGTATCCGTATGAGATACCAGAACCGTGTCAATCCTGTGCAGCCGGTTAGCCTTCAAGTACGGAATCATACGGTATTTGCCTGCCTCTTTAATGTCCGTACTGCCGCCGTCTATCATCACCGTCGGTACATCCTGACCGTGAATCACCGTACATTCCCCCTGCCCGACGGACAGCATCGTAATCGTAAAAGCCTCTTTTTCTCTCGTGGTTAACACAATTCCTATGGTTAACATAATGCAGATTCCAAGTATCCGAAGTCTCCCAAGATATTGGCACTTCTGATACTTAAATTTCGATTTGGTGTATGACAATCGCATTAGAAATGAAAACAACAGCACATAATACACGACCGCTCTCCACAGCTCAGGCTTTCCTGTGATCCAGACGCTTCCCGGCAGTCTGGTCGCATACTCTGACAGCCACTCATAGAACTGCAGAATCCATCTGCACGGAAGCAAAAGCCAGCATCCAACCAGATCAGACCACAAGCCTGCCACACCACCCAGCATACCAAGTACCAATACAAACGTCATCAGTGGCACTACAACGAGATTTAACAGTATTCCACAGACAGACACCTGATAATAGCTGTTGAGTATGATCGGAAGTGTCGCTAACTGTGTTGACAGACTGATACAGATCGACTGTACCAGTTTATTTTTCCGGTACTGCGGTGCGATCAGCCACAGGATACAGGGATGAATCAGTCCAATCCCCATAACCGCTCCAAATGACAGCAGAAATCCTGTATGATACAGATACAGGGGATTATCCAGCACCATCATGACAGCTGCCAGAGACATACCCGACAGCAGATCATAGGTACGTCCGATACACAGTGCGACCACTCCCAGCAGAAACATCACCAGTGCCCTGAATGTCGATGTCTGCAGTCCTGTCATGACCCCATACTGGATAATTAGGAACATGCTGATGCCACTGGCCTGCAGAATGCCGATCCGCAGCTTTCGCAGCAGCATCAGCAGACACATGCCTGCAGTTGCGATATGGAGTCCGGACAGCGACAAAATATGTACGATTCCGGCACGCATATACAGTTCCTTTACCTCCGTATCCAGAGAACTCTTGTCCCCCAGCAAAAGTGCATGCAGGATCCCTGCCTCCTTTTCCGGCATCAGCTTCCTGTAAACTGCTTTCAGCCGTTCTCTGCACTGATACAGTGTCTCTCTCCATTTGTCGTAATCCTTTGATGTCGCTGTCACATAAGCCTTTTTGACAGCAAAATCAATCCCATTCATTTCATAATAACGTGCGGCATCAAACTGTCCGTCATTTTCTGCAGCATCAAACAGGCTCACCTTGCCGTCAAGAGCGATCGTACTGCCAAGCCTGACCTGCGTATCGTCTGCCAGATATGCGATTATGGAATATGTTTCCTGGGAAGTTTTTTGAATGATTTCAGAAGATTGCTGAATACTGACTTTCTTTAGGTAAATAACAGATATGCCTTGTTTTGTTTCCTTTTGACTGACCTGACCGGTGAGATAGATATACTGTCCGTCCTGAATGCCTGCTCTTTCTGTGAGAACAGGCACCTCCATGACTTGTATCAGAAGATAAACGATCAGTACGACCGCCAGACCAATCAGACACATTGGTCTTTTGAGCATTGATTACTCCGTTTCTACGATTTCCAGATTTCGTTCAAAGATGGTTGACATCAGGATATGATCCCCGAAAAGCATATCGCTTTCCCCGTCGATAGAGATCTGTACCTTATTGACGTTTGGCAGCTCTGTCAGAGAATTGACCAGAGAATAAATCACCATTTCCTCAGATACCGGATAACTCAGCGTGAGGAAATCAGCACTCAGGTTCAGATAACAGATGCCGTCCTTGATTGTCACACCTAGGATCTTCGTTGTCGGTGTGATGGTCGGATTGACTCCCTGTACCGAAGGACCTGCCAGTACCTGCTCTGTTACCAGCTTCTCCATGGAAATATTGCTGCTGTATGCAATCGTCTCTGTTGTAGATACAAGCGCTGTATTGGCTGTATTGGCAAAATAAAGCTTTAGGCTTGCCTTCTCATAGGTATTGATCTCATTTCCTGTATTATCAATAAAAGTCTCTGCCGTCATAACTCCAACAGGCTGATTATTGCTGTCCAGTAACGGTTCTCCACTGACCAGGAAGGACACGCAGTCCACTCCTGTGATCTGACACATGGTACGTACAATTGCTGCTCTGCAAAGAACCTCCTTGGGAGCGTCTGCCTGATGATAGTTCTCATCAAAATCAATAATGAGCTGTCCTCCTTCAAAGGTATAAGCCAGCACATTGACCTTAGAGTCAACCGGCTTTTTCAGCTCTGTGTTCTTAGGATCTGTTTCCAGTACTGCAAGCAGCTCTACGATCAGATCCTCTGTGGTATCAGCCTCGCATACATATGGTTCTGCTACAGTTTTTGTTTCCTGTTTGTTGATATAATATACCCTGAACCCCATATCGGCTTCTTCATTTTTGTGATTGCATCCGGCCATACAAAACAGCAGCATGACCATGCACAAGAAATTCCATAATATCTTTTTCATCGTCATCCTCCTATCCCTGTGTGCCCACATAACTGAGTGGTATTTTTACAATAAATACAGTGCCGGTCTCTTTTCCAGACTCCACCTTGATCGAACCACGATGCATCAAAACAATGTTACGCGTAATGGCAAGACCCAGACCGCTGCCGTCTATTTCTGTAGAATGAGACTTGTCCACTCTGTAAAACCGTTCAAATATATGTGCCCGCTCCTCTTCCGGAATGCCGATACCGGAATCAGCCACTTCAACCGTAAAAAACTGATGATCCGCATCCAGTGTCACATGTACCCAGCCTTGATCTTTATTGTATTTAATGGCATTTTCAATCAGATTGGTTAATGCAAGTGTAAATTTCACTTCATCAATTTCCGCCACGACATCTCTGACACTCTCAAGAATCAGCTCGATATGCCGCTTCTCTGCGATTGGATGCAGACGTTTCAGGATAGACTCCAGTACCTCTGCGATATCCTTTGACTCCACATTCAGCTGAGCCTCTGTTTTATCTAGCTTGACAAGGGTCAGCAGATCATTGATGATGCTGTTTTCTCTGTCTATCTCATTTGCAATATCTTCCATGAATTCATGATACAGCTCTACTGGTACATCTTCCTGCTGCAGCAGAGAATCTGCCAGCACCTTCATGGATGTCAAGGGAGTTTTTAGTTCATGTGAGACATTTGAAACAAATTCCTGTCTGGAGGTATCCAGCACCTTGGTTCGCGCCAGCATTTGATTAAATGCATCTGTGATATACTCTGTCTCCAGATAATCGGGAACAGAAATTTCCTCCTCCGTGAAGCCTTCCTTTACTTCATTGATAGCATTGATGACCCTGGAGAAAGGACGTAATAATGCCACTGCCAGAATATATGCCAGCATAAAGATCAGAATCGCCATAGAAAATTCCAGTACCAATGCCTTCTGACCCAGAATGTCAATGCTGTCAACAATGCTGTCCGTTGATACGCTGGTTAACATAACACCATGCATTTCCTGTGTCTGCGGGTCTATGATCGGAATGGTCATTTCTATATAATGATTCTTCTCGTCATAGTGATTAATCGTCTCACCTTTAAAACATTTGATGACCTCTTCAGAAACAATTGTCTTGCCATCGCTCAAAGCATATGTATCCTTAATAATCTTAAAATTCTTATCAATGATCAGGATACGTCCGTCATACAGATTCGACAGCTGCTCCAGCTCACTGTTCACGACCTCTGAGTTGGCATTTGGCAGATACAGCTCTTCCAGATTGCTGTCTGCTGCAGCATCTCCTGCACCCTTCGGATGCAGCTCCTCCAGATCACCGCTGATTGTCTCTGCATGCGTATTAGACAGATAATTGTACGTAATCAGATGATTGGCAAGAATCTTGCACTGATTTTGGACATCGGAGGTGCGCAGGCTGACAGCCCGTTCCTCATAATTATTCAGGATTGCAAAGTGCATAATGGCGCTGGGAACGATGCCCACCGCCAAAATGATCACAAAAATCCTCAGTTTTAAACTGCGCAGCAGTCTGATTCTGCTGAGTTTATTCTTGATTCTGGTAAAAATAATAGATTCCTCCTGACAATGTTACTGTTGAAAATAGTACCCAATTCCCCACTTGGTATGTACATACCGGGGTTCACTTGGATTGGCTTCAATTTTTTCCCGCAGACGTCTGATATGAACGTCTACTGTCCTGACATCTCCGGGATACTCTGAACCCCACACCGTATTCAGCAGATTTTCTCTGGAAAATACTTTATCGGGATTGAGCACGAGCAGCTCCAGCACATCAAATTCTTTTGTCGTCAGATTGATTTCTTTGCCTGCTATGTAGATTCTCCGGCTTTCCAGATCCAGCTTCATATCACCGGTCTCTATCACCTTGACAGAATCCTCCTTAGCAGCCTTCTTTGTCGTTCTGCGCATGATTGCCTTAATTCTTGCCTTGACCTCGAGTATATTAAATGGCTTGGTGATATAGTCATCGGCTCCGTACTCCAGTCCGAGTATTTTATCCATATCTTCGCCTTTTGCAGTCAGCATCACGATCGGAACAGAGGAAAACTCTCTGACCTGCTGACATACCTCCAGACCGGACAGCTTAGGCAGCATCAGGTCCAGCAGGATCATATCATACTCATTTTCCTGCGCCAGTCTG
Source organism: bacterium (assembly GCA_030539165.1). GTDB lineage: Bacteria > Bacillota > Clostridia > Lachnospirales > Lachnospiraceae > JAAYYM01. The sequence goes on along the minus strand of JAUNSO010000060.1, from coordinate 7,332 downwards.
ACAGCCTCTTCACCATCATATGCACAGTCTACTTCCATCCCGTCCTGTTCCAGACTGAAACGGATTCCTTTTACAATCAGTTTTTCATCATCTACTACCAATACTCTGCTCATATGCTTCCCCTTCCATTTCTTATGTTCCTTCAGGTTCCCTTTACTGAACCTGTATCAGGTCTTTCATCTTGGAGTACATACCCTCCTTGATGCCCTCTACCTGCATGATTTCTTCTTTTGACTTGAAACCGCCTCTGGCTTCCCGATAGGCAATGATACTCTGTGCTCTGGAATCGCCTACTCCCGGCAGCTCTTTTAACTGTTCTGCCGTCGCGGTGTTGATATTGACCATACTGCCTGTGCTTTCCGGGACTACACGGTCTGATGATGAACTGACCGGAATATCAGCCGCCATTTCTGCAGGAATCTGATTCTTAGAAACCTCATCCATGGTAGGCACATAGACACGCTGCCCGTCTGTCAGCGATGCCGCCTGATTCAGATAGTCAGCTGCTGCTGTTTCTGTCAGTCCGCCTGCTGCCTCCATCACTTCATAGACTCTCGTTGTCTCCGGTACCGTATAAACGCCCGGATGCTGAACCGCTCCACAAACATGAACGCATATTTCTGCGGCGGGTGCCGGAGATGCTGTTATTTCTGTTTTGTTCTCTGTCTGTGTTCCGGTATCTGCCGTAAGCCCTGAGTGAATTTCTCCCGACTGTCGTCCAGATGCATCTTCCTCTGCCGACTGTTCGGAGCTGTCCTGTGTTATGTCAACCTCGTTGAGTGGAACCAGCTCCTCATTGCTACTGTTACAGGCGGCACAGCATGCTGCTACTGTCAGCAGCACTGTCATTAACTTTATTCTATTCATGTACGCTCTCCATTATCCCCGGATAATGAAGTCCCTCAGTACCAATACTACTATAACATAATTATTTCCACTTGAAAATGATAATTCCGACAATTGCAATCACCATTCCGGCGATCTTGCGAAACTCCATGGGCTGCTTTTCCACACCAAACATCCCGAAAAGCTCTATCACATATGCAACGATCAGCTGCGCTATGACGATCAGCATCACTGCTCTCGCCGGCCCCAGTGCATCCATACCCTTGATAACCGTATATGTGATAAATGCCCCGATCACACCACCAAGAAGCATGTACTTCGGCTGTACCTGCCCGATCGTAGTAACCGGCTCCCGTCCGGTACAAAGCCATGCCACGACGCATACAAAAAGTGCTGTCAGCTGTACAAAGCCTGCTGCCACCCAGATGCCGGATGTCTTTGTGACCTCTGTATTAAATACGCCCTGAATGCTCATCAGGGCGCCTGATAATAATGCAATCAATATTCCTGTCATATGATATTCCTCCACAATTCCGGTATGCCTAATAGCATTCCCATTTTTGTTTCGGATATACCGCTATTTTACTGCTTCATCGGCACCTGCGCTGATACTTTCCTGTGTCGGGATCGTATAACCGATCTCATCAATCTGACTGCCGATCAATTCGGATAATGCCCGCAGCTCCTCCTCCGGATCACTGCCTGTCCATACCTTTGTAAATGCAATCTCGAGCTGTACCCAGAAATTGCTGGCCTCGATCATCTTCGGCAGAGACACTGATTTCTGATACTCCAGCATTGTATTGGATATTTCCGGATTATCATACTCCACATCATACCGGCAGGCAATTTTACCGGATCTGTTATACAGGGTATCCAGATCTGTATAGGTCAGATACTCTGCAAAAGCATTGGCATCCTCCTTACGGCCTGAGTAGCCGTTGATTGCGACAGCATTTGTCACGGACAGTCCACGTGCCTTTAATTTTGAACTCAGGTCAGGCAATACGGCCACACCATATTCATAGCTGAAATTACCGGCTGCCTTGGCTTCTTCTATCTTTGCGATTGCATCTGTTGTTGCCACTGTAAATACAGTCTTTCCTTCGATAAACTCCTGCAGAATCTTATCGTAGGTAACCTCCTTGGTATCAATGGAAAAGAACTGGTTCAGATCCTGATAGACCTGCAGACAGTCAATCGTCTCCTGGTTAAAGATGTTAAAATTAGCATTGTTGTCGCCGTCTTCACCGCCAACGTCAATATAATTACCCACAAAGAAATAATTATAGAAAATATCTGATACATCCCATTTGAAGACATACTCGACCGTTTCCGGTGCATCATAGTTGTCCGCAAATGCCAGAATATCATCAATCGTAGATGGAATCATCGTCGACATCTGCTGTAGCACTTCGGCAGACAGGCCATAGGACTCCTCGTCCATTCCCGTCTCATCAGAGCCCGCTTCTTCACCGCTGTCAGCTGCTGTATCCACTGTGGTATCCTCTGCAGTATCATCTGCCGCACCGTCAGCCTGATCCTGTGTCTCCGGCGTGGTAATCTCCTTTGCCTGAGTTGTCGGTTCTCCCTCTGCTTCCAATGCAGCCATTGCTTCCTCTGCTGCCGCCTGATCTGCCTCAGTCTCTATTGTCTGCTTAGCCAGATCTGCCATAAATGTCTTATTATATAAGAAGAAATTCGTCTCATAATAAAAAGGATAGGCCACCAGTTCACCATCACACCCGACGGCATGAAGTGCCGTCTGCGGATAATTCTGCGGTATCACAACCTTATCGGGATCTTCTATTTTTGTTGCCAGACCTGCCAGATAAGCCTTCATCAGATTGTCATTACTGGTAATATAGAGATCCGGGGCATCCTGATCATTGATGGATGCTGCATTGATCTGCTCCAGATATTCCACACCGGATACGAGTACCGGAGATACCTTGGTTCCTGAATAACCCTGATATGCAAGTGATATACTCATTAAATAGTCCGTCAGGGACTCATCTGTATACCATAAAATCAGGGGGCCTGTTTTATCTTTCTCCGTATCCTGTATCTGCTCCCGTGCAGTCAGGCTGTCCTCGCGTATGAGCTTTCCATCCTGAATGGACAGCGAACCGGACAAACTAAAGTGAAGCATTGCCGCCAGCAATGCTATCACCATCATAATCGCTAATATTTTCGATGAACCACTATTCATAAATATCCATACTCCTGAAATCTGTTTCCATTACTGACATGCTTTGATCGCTGCAGCCAATTTGTCTGCCATTTCATCGATCTGTTCCTTTGTAATGATCAGAGGTGGAACAAACCGGATAATATTGGTTCCTGCGGTCGCTAACAGCAAACCATTTTGTATCGCTTGCTTTACAATGTCAGCGACAGGCTTTTTGAACACCAGTCCCTGCATCAGTCCGATACCCCGATGCGTCTCAATGCATTCAAACTGCTCGCTCAGTTCCTGCAGTTTTTTCTCCAGATAGGGAGCCACTTCATTGACATGGTCAATGATATGATTCCTTTCATAAATATCCAATACCGTGCTGACAGCAGTCGTTGCCAGCGGATTTCCTGCGTATGTCGAGCCATGATCTCCTGCAGTCAGAGACTTCCCTGCCACCTTCTCTGTCATGAAAAATGCGCCGACCGGAATGCCGCACCCGAGTGCCTTGGCTGCTGCCATGATATCCGGCTTGACTCCAAACCTCTGCCAGGTGAACATAGCACCTGTACGTCCCATGCCACACTGTATCTCATCAAAGATCAGCAATATTCCATTTTCATCGCACAGCTTCCGGACTCCCTCCAGAAATGCCTGTGATGCAGGATAAATACCACCCTCACCCTGTACCGGTTCTAAAATAATAGCACAGGTCTTATCTGTTAGTAAAGAGCGAACGCTTTCCAAATCATTAAATTCAGCAAATTTCACTGCACCACAAAATGCTGCAAACGGTGCACGGTATTTTTCATTTCCTGTAACAGACAGCGCACCCAGTGTTCTTCCGTGAAAGGAATGATTCATCGCGATCACTTCATAATCCGTGCCGCCCTTCACGGTATATGCGTATTTCAAAGCTGATTTGACTGCTCCCTCGATTGCCTCTGCTCCACTGTTTGTAAAGAATACACGATCCATCTGAGCCGCCTTCGTTGCCTTCTTAGCCGCTTCCAAAAGCGGAACCGTGTAATACAGGTTTGACACATGTACCAACCTGTCCAGCTGCTGTTTCAGAGCATCTGCTAATTCTCTGTTTCCATGTCCGAGTGCATGTACTGCAATACCTGCCACAAAATCAAGATACTTCTTTCCGTCTGTGTCATAGAGGTAAGCCCCCTCACCATGATCCAGTACGATCTGGTAGCGTGTATAGGTATGTAATAATACCTGTTCTGATTCATCTATATATTGCTGTTGTGTCATGTGAATCATCCTTTCTGTTATGTTCATTTGATCCTCGTTTTGTTTGATTCGTTTAGGTTTGAAATTATGTCAACTTATTATGGTAACATATCGGCTGCATCATCTGGGAAAAACATGGTTCCGATACCGGTATTGGTGAAGAATTCCACCAATAAGCTGTGAGCCTTTCTGCCGTCAAGGATATGCACCCGGTTAACACCGCTTTTGATTGCGTCTGTACAGTTATTTAACTTTGGAAGCATACCGCCTCCGATATAGCCCTTACTGATCAGATCATCTACTTCACTGACAGTCAGTCTGGAAATAAAGGTACTCTTATCTGCCGGATCCTGATAAACGCCCTCAATGTCCGTCAGGAAAGCCAGCTTATCAGCATGCATTGCCTTGGCAATTGCACAGGCCGCATCATCAGCATTGATATTATAGGTCTGAAAATTCTCATCCAAACCAATCGGTGCCACGATCGGCAGGAAATCATGATCCAGAAGGTCTTCCAGGATCTTTGTATTGACCTCTGTAACCTCTCCGACATATCCGATATCCTTGCCGTCTGAATACTTTTTTTCAACTGTGAGAAGTCCGCCGTCCTTGCCACTGATACCAACTGCCTTGACCCCAAGCTCCTGTACCATGGTCACAAGAGATTTGTTCACCTTTCCAAGTACCATCTCCGCAATTTCCATCGTCTCATCATCTGTCACACGCAGACCATTGATAAACTTCGGCTCCATTCCGACTTTTCCGACCCAGCGGCTGATTTCCTTGCCTCCGCCATGTACTACGATTGGCTTGAAACCAACAAGCTTCAGCAGTGTGACATCCTTAATGACGTTTTTCTTCAGTTCCTCATCTGTCATGGCGCTGCCGCCGTATTTCACTACAATGACCTTTCTGTTGAACTGCTGTATGTAAGGTAGTGCCTCGATGAGCACCTCTGCTTTGTGTAAATTGATATCCATATGATCCATAATCTGTTTCCTCCCTCGGATTCATTATTGTTGATATGGTCCACTTGACTTACTTGGTCAGCTTGTATGTGGTCTCGATCTGTGTCACACCGGTCATAACTGTCTCAGTAGCACCTTCAGCTGAAACTACATGAATCGTGCCATCTTCACTTTCAAATACCCAGTTGATAATGATACCTGATGTATTGTCGGCTCCCTGTGTATAGGCCCCGTACACCTGAAATGCATCATATCCGGCCAACTGAACCTTTGCTCCCTTGATCTGCTTCACACCACCCTGATCCAGTGCTGCCCAGATGCTCTGTGCAGCTGTCTCTGCTGTAAGCTTGTCCTGTTCTTCTTTGCTGAATGCTGATTTATCAATCACATCCATGGATACGATCACTCTGCTGTCCTCACTGGCATACTGCAGCGAGGTAGCACTTCCTTCGCCTTCATATTGCACCCAGTCAGCCGGTACTGCCATATAGCCCAGTGTGTCTGAGCCTATCTCCTGCGTCTCACCTGTATACTCACCCGTACTCCCGGCTGCATCCGCTGCCGTCGTTCCTGCGGCATCCGTTTCTTTCGCTGCATCCGCAGTATCCCCGGCATCTGCTGCATTTGTTGTTTCATCTGTTGTGTCTGTTGCTGTACCCTTATTTCCGCATGCTCCCAATGTCATGAGTGCCAGACTCAGTACAATACATATTAATATTTTTTTCATTTTCTTATGCTCCATATCGTTTATTTTTTTGACTTCGATTTGATGCCTTAGCTTCTGTAGTCTGCGTTGATCTTGACATAATCATAAGTCAGATCACAGCCCCATGCCGTTGCTGTCGCATCACCTGCATTCATATCAATGACCAGGGTCACCTCTGATGCTGACAAAGTCTTCGTTGCTTCTTCCTCACTGTAATCCGTCATAGCGCCGCCATGGCATACCATCATTTTATGACCGTTTCCTTCATAATACAAGTCTACTTTCTCCGGATCAAACTGCGCTCCTGCATAACCCATGGCACACATAATCCTGCCCCAGTTTGAGTCATGTCCGTAAATGGCTGCTTTCGTCAGAGAAGAACAGATAACGGACTTGGCAATCTTCTTTGCGTTTTCCTTCGTATCTGCATGAAGTACCTTTGCCTCAATGAGAGCGGTTGCACCCTCTCCGTCTCCAGCCATTTTCTTCGCCTGCGTTTGGTTTACATAATGCAATGCTTCCTTGAAGATTTCATAATCAGGTCCTTCGGTCGTAATCTCAGGATTGCCTGCCATGCCGTTTGCAAGAATGAGCAATGTGTCGTTCGTGGAAGTATCCCCGTCTACGGAAATCATGTTGAAGGTTTCCTGTACGTCTTCTTTTAAAGCCTTTGCAAGCAGTTCCTTGGAAATCGCAAGGTCTGTGGTCACGTATGCTAACAGTGTGCACATATTCGGATGAATCATTCCGGAGCCCTTGCACATGCCGCCCATAGTCACTGTCTTGCCGCCGATTTCAAAGGTAACAGCTGCTTCCTTGGATATGGTATCTGTTGTCATGATGGACTGTGCTGCTGTCAGACCGTCTTCCTTTGTGGAACCAAGTGTAGGAACCATTTTTTCTACTCCTGCAATGATTTTATCCACCGGAACCTGCATGCCGATGACGCCTGTGGAGCTGACTGCGACTGCTTTTGCAGGGATATTCAAAAGCTTTCCTGCTGTTTCTGCGGTCTTCTCACACACCTGCATGCCCTGTTCATTGGTACATGCATTGGCAATGCCAGCATTGACTACAAATGCCTGTAAATATGGAGAATGCTCTACAACATCCATATCCCACTTGACCGGTGCTGCCTTAACTACGTTGGTCGTGAAGGTTGCTGCTGCTGTACATGGCTGTTCGCTGTATACCAGCGCCATATCTTTGCGGTCCTTATATTTGATGCCGGCTGCGGTGCCGGTTGCCTTGAATCCTTTCGCTGCGGTGATGCCGCCTTCTATTACTTTATAATTCATCATTTATCATCCTCTCTGTTCTTAACTTGTTTGTTTTCATTTGTTTTGCTCTTGGCTTGCTCTCTTTGCTTTTTGGCTTGCTTGCGTTGGCTTTTG
>JAUNSO010000103.1 GCA_030539165.1 bacterium | reverse complement strand
ATTTTCATCGTTACTCGCACAAACTCAATTAGCAAACTATTTTTTGATAGCAGATTGTCGTAGAATTTCTGCTAATTCGATTATCATCCATATTCTATACTTCTCCAATCTGTGACTGCCCGTCTGTAATATAATACCATATATTTATCATTCTTCAAATATTAAGTTGATTCCATTTATGCACTACGCCTGCATAACTATCACCCTTTTTCTTCACAAACGGCTTAATTCCACCATAGAAAAGAATCTTGTGTATGATTGATTGAATTCTGTACTGCTTTTTATACTCTATATCATGAACCAATTGATCAGCCAGTCCACATGCCTTTCTTTGAACATCTGTATGAGCACATAATGTGCTGTTAAATGGCAGATTACATATAAGCTTTCCACTGATTTTAGCTCCCGAATATGTTAAAACATCTGATAATATCCTGCCTGCGGCTCTGCTTCCATAGTTTTCTCCCGTCACAATACCAATTGCATATTTGTTATGTAACAACTGTTCTATGACAAAATGACCTCTGTCTAGAAATACCTTCAATTGACCGGATATATTACTTACATAAGTAGGTGATCCAATGACAATTCCATCGGATAATGCTATCATTTCAGACAACTTTTCTGCATCATCTTGCTGATAACAGCGTCCTGTCTTATAGCAGCTACAGCAGCCATTGCACGGCAATATATTCAAATCTGCAATATGAATATAACTCACTTCTGTTCCATCCCTTGTCAGAATGTTTTTTTCTATTATATGCAATATTTGAGCAGTCACACCCTGTTTTCTGGGACTGCCATTTATGATTAATATTTTCATTTGATTATCTCCGTCCATTTATAATTGTTGAGCAGTTTAATTGAATTTAAGAATCAATTTTTCACGAATGCAATCCGGCATGTGAATCAGGAGCGTGAACATGAACGGCAGAGAAATGCGGTATCTTGTCTTTAGCTTTTTCCTGCTGATTATTCTGCAGATTTCTTCTACACTTACGTCTATGTCTGCTCTGGTCTGCTTTTGACGATATGCAAGATCTCTGGAATATAATTGGAAATAAGGCGAGTCCTGCTTCTTCATGGCCTGATCTGATTTTGCGGACAATGTTTTAAAGAAATCAGTGTCCATAGCCCCCGGCTCCAGCAGCGTAACCTGAATACCAAAGCTCTGCAGTTCATACCTTGCACTTTCGCTGATTGCATTGAAACTGTGCTTCGAGGCGCAGTATCCACCGTTTACCAGCCCACATAGTCTGCCTGAAACAGAGCCGACATTGATAATCTTTCCCTGCATCTGCTTTCTCATATAAGGTGCCACTGCCTGTATCATTCTGATGATTCCGAACACATTGACATCAAACATCTGCTGCAGCTTCTCAAGATCAATCTCCTCAACAGCAGCTCTGACGGAATATCCCGCATTATTGACCAGCATATCAATCCTGCCAAACCGTTCTACTACCCTTTGTACACCTGATGTAATCTGCCGGTCATCTGTGACATCAAGCTCCAGAATCATATCCACAGCAAGATCCTTGATACTGTCCACATTTCTTGCCGATGCTGCCACTAGATAGCCCCGCTTCTTTAATTCCATTGCAAGCTTTCTTCCAAGACCGGACGAACAGCCCGTAATCAGTACAACCTCTTGATGACCATTCTGTGTTTTCACTTTATCCATTTTTATTTCCTCTTTTCTGAATCCTCTTCCACATTTCAATATCATGTAAAATCATCATACATCACAAAAAAAGAACTGTAATTGCCATATGACAACTACAGTTCCATGATTTATTTTTATATTAATGCAATTCTCTTTTAATCCTGCTCAGTGAACTGGGGGTAACTCCAATAAAAGATGCAATATATTCCTGTTTCACGCGTTCGGCAATTTCGGGATACTTCTTGATGAAACACAAGTACCTTTCCTTGCCTGACATCATCTGAAAGGAGCTACCCTTTTCTTCAGAACGTAAAAAAGCCTTATGATAATAATCATCATACAGTTTTCTGATTTCAGGTGAATGTTCAATCAGAGGTTTGATGTCTTCCACGCAAATCTCCGCAAGCATGCTAGGTTCCAGCACTTCGATATAAAATGTAGAGGGCGCGTCAAGGAGGAAATTATAGATACCACACCACTCGCCTTCCCAGGAAAAGCACTTGGTGACATCTCTGCCCTCTTCGTCCAGATAATAGCCTCGAACCAAGCCACTTAACACAAGCGAAATCACCTTGGTATTTTCGCCCATGTTAAGAAGGATATCTCCCGGTGAATACTCCCTGATTGTAAATAGCTCTCCCAGTCTCTCTGATAAATCCTGATTTAAATTCCATGACTGCATATACTGTAACAGATCCATAAATTACATTTTTCTCCTCATACTGTCCTTCATGTTCCAAGCCTGTTTCTCATTCAAAATATTTCTCCCTAACGTCTGATTGATACAGTTCATTCTTCTCTTTATGAGAACATTCCCCTAAATATCGTTTTAGCAAAAATGTACAAAAATAGGGGAATGTCAGGATGTGATTCTCATGCCCGATATTGCCGTTCACCAGCTTGATTCCAAATGATATTTCCGGATAACTCTGGCTTTCAATTAACGTTCTAAGTGACTTGGCCCTTCCATTTGTAGATTTTACTTCTACCGGAATCAGATTTTCTGCAGTACGCACAAAAAAATCCTCCTCTAATGTAGAATTGTCCTTTTTATAGTAATACAGCTGGTATCCACTCTTTACAAGGGCTTCACCTACAACGCTCTCATATAGAGCGCCTTTATAGATATTCATATTTTTGTTTGCTCTCAAGTCATCCTGTGCTTCATCATCCAACATAGAAATGAATAAACCATTATCTGCAAAATATAGTTTCATCTTTGTCTGATCATAATTTCCCTTAATGGGTAATTCCGGATAGTTCAGACAATAGCATATATTGATGACTCCGGCATCTTTCAGCCATTCAACACATCCTCTGTAATCTTTAAATCTGGCACCCGAAGTAACCTTCGAGATTTGAAATTTTTTATTCTCCTTCGCAAGCTGTATCGGGATATGATCAAAGACATTCAATATTCTTGTTTGATCCATCCCATCAGCATATTTTCTGATATCCTCTTGATAGTCTGCTATTAACTGCCTTTGCGTTGTTAAGGAATTTTCAAAGGTTCCTTTCTCAATATAGTCTCTCACAACAGCCGGCATTCCACCGAGAATACAATAATCCAAAAACAATTGAAAACATGTTTGTAAAATTGAATTATTAAAAGGCTTTTGCTCTTTCATATGGCTATATAAATCTTCAACAAAATCCTGCTCATATCCTTTTGCCCATAGAAATTCTTCAAAGTCTAATGAATACATCTGATAATCTGTCTTATAGCCTACACTATTGCTTTCAACCATATGATAGTTGATTCCAAGCAGCGAACCGCTGCAAATCACATCATATCTTCCATCTATTGAAAAGAACTTTAATGAAGTAACAATGTTGGGGAAATCCTGAACCTCATCGAAGAAAATAAGGGTTTTTCCTTCAATAAATCTCTTTTCAGGATCAATGCGGGAAATATTCTTAATGATATCACCTGCATTGAACCCATCCTCAATAATAGATTTGTATTTGGGTTCTTCTATAAAGTTGATTTCAATAATACTTTCGTAATGCGTCCTTCCAAACAGACGGATTGATTCCGTCTTGCCAATCTGTCGGCAGCCTTTCACAATCAAAGGCTTTTTTTCATCCTTTGTTTTCCATTCTTCTAAGTATTGATCAATTTTTCGTTTCAAGTACGCCATAAATCTATCACCTCACCTTTATTATACCCAATCCGCAAATAAATACAACATTTTTATGAGCCTTTTAATTCTTCATTTTCTCATTTTAATAGCTAATGATTGTTCATTTATCACATTTTATGAGTGAGTGCCGGTATAGACTGTTAGAGATTGTACTAGTCAATCAAAACAACGTCAGTTGCTCTGCCTGTCCATGAGCTTCATACTCATGCAGGTAGGCAAAGACCTGATTCGGATTGTACAGGATTCCGTGTTTTTTAC
>JAUNSO010000102.1 GCA_030539165.1 bacterium | reverse complement strand
TTGACATATGTATTACATTATCATATGATAAAGATGTAAGGAGGTGTTTATCATGGCACAAGCAATGGTCAATTTCAGAATGGACGAAGAATTAAAAAAAAGTATGGAAGCTACCTGCAAAGAGATGGGACTCTCAATGACTGCGGCATTTACTATGTTTGCTACAAAAGTGTCCAGAGAAAAAAGAATCCCTTTTGAAATCTCAGTTGATCCATTCTATAGCAAAGAAAACATGGAAAGACTGCAAAAAGCCGCCGCAGATATGGATGCAGGTCTTGGAAAAGTACACGATATAATGGAGGATTAGCTTCAATGATTAAATCTTGGCATGATGATGCATGGGAAGATTACGTTTATTGGCAAGGGGAAGACCGAAAGACTCTTAAGAAAATCAACAAATTGTTATCCGATATAGAGAGAAACGGTGAATCAAAAGGAATTGGTAAGCCAGAACCATTATCCGAAAATCTATCCGGCTGCTCTAATGATTCTACGTTTCTCATGTTCCTTATTGACATCTATAATTCCAAACTGTTTTCTTGCAATAGGAAATCATATACACTCATCATGGTTATTCCGTTTTCATCTCTACGCACATTAATGATATCTTTTACAACTATAATCTTTTTAAATGAATCATTCACATTTATAAGAGATGCTTTTTCTTGCTTGATCTTATCAGCATCAGGTAAGCTATATGCTGATTGAATATAATATCTTTTACTACCCTGATTTGCTACAAAATCTATTTCCAATTGCTTCTTTGCCATTACTCCATCTACTGTTTTTTCTCGTTTCACAACAACTCCAACATCTACCTGATATCCTCGCATTCGAAGTTCATTGTATAAAATATTCTCCATCAGATGTGTTTCTTCTACCTGTCTGAATCCAAGCCGGGCATTTCTAAGTCCAACATCCTCAAAATAATATTTTACAGGAGTTCCGATATATTTACGACCCTTAACATCGTATCGAACAGCTTCATTAACAACAAAAGCATCTTTTAAATATTCTATATATTGGCGAATTGTATTTAAACTAATATCAGACTGAATAACACTCTTGAAAGTTGCTTCTATTTTTGATGGATTCGATAATGCACCAATGTTTGATGCTAAAACATTTATTAAATCATTCAATTCTTGTACTTTTTCAATATGATTTCTTTCGATAATATCCTTGATATATGTCTCTTCAAATAACTTTATAAGATAATTTGATTTTTGTTCTTCCGTCTTCATTGTCACCGTAAGCGGTAATCCACCATATGTTACATATTCTGCAAATCCTTTATACTGGTCTCCTTCATACGCTTCCATAAATTCTCTAAAACACAGAGGATATATATGAATCTCATCACCACGACCTCTAAACTCTGTAATAATATCTTTTGAAAGAAATTTCGAGTTGCTACCAGTTACATAGGTATCTGCATTAGAAGTATGAAGTAATGAATTTAAGACTTCCTCGAAATCTTCCAATAGCTGCACTTCATCCAGCAATATATAATATTGCTCATTATCTGTAATTGAAGAATTGATATATTCCAGGATATAATCTGGATCTCTATATTTCACATTCTCTCTTCGATCTAGTTCTATCGCAATAATGTGACTTTCTGAAACACCTTCTCCCAGTAGATAATTTCTGAAAATATTAAACACCATATAAGACTTCCCACATCTTCTTATTCCAGTGATAACCTTTATCATACCATTGTGCATACGTATTTTTATATCTTCTAAATAATTGTTTCTTGAAATAATCACGCTACCAACTCCTTTTTTGAAATCTGAGGGCATTGATACCCTCTTTTTTCAATATTATATATATTGCCCAGAAAAATGTAAAGTATAATATTGAAAATCAAGGGTAATATTACCCTCAATTTTCATTCAGAATTCTTTCATAAGACACAAAATCTTCACACTTTCCCTATTGACTACTTGTTCTATATGATGTATAACATATATATAGGAAGCAATAAAGAACCATTACAAAACAACAAACTAACAAAACAATAGAAGGAGTGATTAATATGTTAGCACCATCATTATTTGAATCATCAAGACCATTGTACATGGACAGATTTTTTGACAAAGCATTTGAGAACTTCTTTTCAGATTTTTCAAATGTAGGATTTTCAGACAACTTCCACACAGACCTGATTGAGAAAGACGGCGAGTATGTACTCGAAGCAGAACTTCCGGGATTCGATAAGAAAGATATCAGCATCGACCTGAAGCAGGATATCCTGACAATCAGTGCCGTTCACGATGAAGAATCCGAAGACAAGAAGGACGATAAGAAGTATCTGCGCAGAGAGAGACGTTACCAGTCCTACCAGAGAAGCTTCCGCGTTCCGAACGTAGCCCCTGAAGATATTGATGCTTCCTATGAAAAGGGTATACTGGAACTGAAGTTCCCGAAGAAAGATCCGGCAGAACCGGAAATCAAGAAAATCGAAGTCAAATAATTTCCGTCGAAATACCCAAGGATATTCCGACAAAGACAGCCCCGCAGGATTCATTCCTGTGGGGCTGCTCTTATGTCCAATCTATTAATTATCTACCGAAATTCCCTTGGAGTCTTCCTTCTGTTCCTTTACGAACTCCTCCGCCATACTTTTCTCTCTCTTAGTAACCTTCTTATGCTCTCTTGGCTGATTGACTACCACCTGTGGGAACGGAATGCTGATATTATACCGGTCACACATCAGCTTCAGCTCTCTTGTCAGGTCTCTCGTCAGCTGAATCCTGTTCTTCTCCTCACACTGTGCAAGGATTCGCAGGGTAACACTGGAATCATTCAGCCCCACAACTCCTTTATAATACGGTCCGGCTACAATATGCTCCAGACGTTCCTTCATAAGCGGCAGTTCCTTCTTCAGTACACTCTCCACATGCTCCAGTGATTCATCATATTCAATGCCGAGGTCACAATACGCCTGTGAATACTTCTTTGTCATATTCACCACTTCTTTGACCGTTGAGTTATTAAAGATCTTAATATTCTGACTCGCATCCTCCACCTTGGTCGAACGGATTCCGATCTCTAATACAGTTCCCCGCCATGTACCAATGGTAATAATATCTCCTACCCTAAATTCTCCCTCAAACACAATGAAAATTCCCGCCAGCACATCACTGATCAGAGACTGCGCTCCAAGTCCAAGTACAATTCCCATAATACCTGCAGATGCAAAGAGCGCCTTCGAATCAATTCCGATAAATGACATACAATAGAAGATTGCACCTATAATGGAGATATACTTCGCAAAGCTGCAGACCAGACGGCCGATTGTCTCCGCCCGGACACCCATATTGGAGGATACCGTCTTGATCAGCTTCCGCAGTACACTCGTAATGACAATGACCTCAATCATCACAATCGCAATATAGGTATAGGAGAAAATGTTCGGCTTCTTCTCCCACTTTCTATTGATGATATAAGAGAAGATAGAATTTCTGTTATAAGTACCTCTCTGCAGATAAATAAATACTACAAATGCACAGGCCAGAATCAACATTACAATATAGATGATTCTCGTAATCTTCTCCTCCGGAGAACGCTCATTCCACCGAATTTTATTCTGATTATCATACCGTCCGACAATCGACTGCACCCGTCTTGGTTTCTCTCCAAGCTGTACATCAATCATCCCTCTCGGCTCTGCCTTAAATTCCTGTGTTTCCTCCTTGGGTTCCTGATCATCAGGTTCCTCCCCCTGTATGTCATCCACCCTTCTTCTGATAAATAATGAGCCCATTAATACCAGCATCAGAAGGAAACTGATTGCTGTCACAATGACAGTCACCACAAATATTCCGCTGCCAATATTTCTGACCGGCACAGCTACATAAATGTATTGATTCTCATACTTGATTCCTGATACGAAGCATTTCACACCTGCAACTGTCTGATACCCTGTATATCCGTCTACATAAATCGCATCAGTCACTCCAAGCTTATCCGCCGGCTCATTTACATAGTTAGAGTTCGTGTAGAAGATTACATTCTGGCTTTCCTCATCAATGGCAAATACAAATCCCTTATTCTCCACTGCCACATCATGCAGTGCATAAGTCAGCTTTGTCGTCTTGATTCT
>JAUNSO010000101.1 GCA_030539165.1 bacterium | reverse complement strand
AAGCTTGATTTGGATGAGCCGCTTGTCACCTATATTCCTGAATTTACGATGGCAGATCCGCGCTATGTGGACATCACACCGAGAATGCTGCTCAATCATACGTCGGGACTGATGGGAACGACAACGCACGATTCCTTTACATTTGGAAAATCCGATACGAGGTATCATGATTCGATTCTGGAGGAGTTGTCCTCACAGTCACTCAAAGCTGATCCGGGTGCTTACGGGGTTTATTGTAATGATGGATTTACATTGGCGGAGCTTCTGATTGAACGGGTCAGCGGTATGGGGTATTCAGAGTATCTGGAGCAGTATTTCTTCAAGCCTATGGGAATCAGGAATACCTTTACCCCGGTGTATGGGTTCCAGGAGGAGCGTTTAGCAGCCACATATCTGGGAGACTCTGAGCTTCCTTATATTGATTGTCATCTGATTGGAAGCGGCGGAATCTATAGTACGGCTTCAGACGTGGCACAGTTTGGACAGCTTTTTGCAGGACGAAATGAAGGGATTTTGTCAGAGCAGACACTGGCTGAGATGGCTGAATCTAATTCTTCTAAGGATACAATTTGCCGGGTAGATGGTGACAAACAGTTTGATTATGGACTTGGCTGGGACTGTGTAGATACCTACCCGTACAGCGCATATGGAATCCGTGCACTTTCTAAGGGTGGTTCGATTCTGTTTCAGAACTCTGCATTAGTTGTGCTGCCGGAAGAGGGTATTTCTGCTTCTATGATTGTATCAGGCGGCTCTGGAGATGATGCGACGTATGCCATTCAGGATTTGATTCTGGAGATTCTGCAGGAGGAAGGCATCATTGATGAGAAGAAGGATCTGGAGGTACAGGTGCAGGAAACACCTCCGACAAAACAGCTGCCGGAAGAAATGCGTGAATTTGCCGGATACTATCTGAGCAATCAGATGATGCAGGTTTCATTTTCAAAAGAAGGGACAATGCTGCTTGAGAATCTGGAGGATGAATATGCTGTGACACAGGAGTATGCTTATATTGGTGAGGGAGCATTTGTACCGTTAAATGGTGCATACTTAAGTCATACCGGCAAACTGACCTGCAATAGTGACGGCAATCTGGGCTATGGAACTATTCGATTCTTAAATGAGAAAAACGGACAGACCTACATGACCGGCAGTGCTTATGAGTCTCTCTATGGTCTTGGAGAGAATGCAACGAGTATTGCATTTGCACAAAAGGTGGAGGAAGGCACTGTCAGTGCAGCGGAACTGGAAAAATGGGAAAAGCGGGACGGCAGGCTTTATTTCCTGACGGATTCCGTCTATAACTCATGGAATTACTATACAGAGGGTGTTGTAGAGCTGCAGTGTAATCGTGAACTTGCAGGTTATATTCATACGGATAAGAAAACAGATACAGCAGTAGTTAAGGACGGAGACAATGCAGTCAGTGAGGTGGAGCTGCCCATTATGACAGGCCGTGATCTGGCGGTGTATGAGTGCAGTGCATCAGATGGAGATGGAACAGGAGAGCGTCTGAAGCTGTCTACTCTGACTTATCTCTCAGAAGATCAGGTGTCTTCTATAGCGGAGCTTGCGCAGGAGGTCACGATGACGAGAAGTGAAGAGACAATGTGGTACAGGGTAGATCCGGAGTATGCGAATCAGACGGTGAAGATAGTGGCGCCCAAGGAGGGTGCATATTATCTGTATAATGAGAAGCGTGACTGCATGGCATCATCAATTATGTTAACCGATGGGACGGAGGTTCTGCTTCCGAAGGGTGGCTATCTGGTGCTAGCAGGAGAGGCCGGACAGACGTTTCAGATACATGGTGAGTGGATGAAATAACAGAATATCCGGGATAGATGAAGATACCTCCGGCTGATTAGGCCAGAGGTATTTTGATTGTGGTCAGAAATCCATTATTTTCGTTATTGCAGTAGATTTCACCCTCCATTTTGTCAATCAGACATTTGCAGATGTAGAGACCCAGACCGCTGCCGGTCTGCTCGCCTGTGTTGCTGCCGCGATAGAAGCGGTTGAAGATGCAGGGCAGCTCCTCGGAGTCAACGCCGGGGCCATAATCCTGCAGTGTGATTTGCAGATATTCAGGTAGGATTTCTCCGGCGATATCAATGGAGGTGTTGGCGTATTTGTAGGAATTATAAATGATGTTGGTGAAGATCTGTTCCATACGCAGTGGGTCGGTCTTAATCATGCACTCTGGAAGCTTGATGGAGTGGATACTGTGATTGAGGTCAGCTTTTTGAAGCAGTCCGGTCAGTTCAGTGCTGTAGAGCTCGCGCGGCGAGACCGGCAGCTCTTCCAGGTCTTCCATGGTGGTGTGAAAGAGGTCAGTGACTAAATGGTCAATCTGTGCAGTCTTATTTTGAATGGCACTCAGACGCTCCTGCAGGTCTTGGTCGGTTACCTTGACCTGTAACACTTCTACGGCAAGCTGGATGGATGTAATCGGTGTCTTAATATCATGGCTCAGAGAGGCAACGAGTGCCTTTTTGCTTTGATTGGCTTCGTATTCACGCTGTTTTGCGGTGCGTAACTCATCCCGCATGATGTCCAGACTCTGTGTGAGCGGCAGGAACGCTTCATTGCCTGCTGATGGCAGTGCGGCGTCATAGTCTCCGAGGGAAATTTTGCGTGAGAAGTCGTCAAGCTGTCTCATGGGCTTTAGGACGGTGCGGGTCAAATAGTAGTCGTAGAGTAGCATCATCAGGAGTCCGGAGAAGAAAACGAAAAGGAGAATCGTGATGCTTTTTTGTTCTGCGGCATGGCGCAGCTGTTGTCTTGTTGTATGGGTTTCAATGAGAACGGTGCCGACAGGGGTGTTATTCTGTGTGATGGTCAGTGCTACATCGGATTCACGCATCATATCCTGCATGGTCAGTGTCTCGGGATTGTTGTATGTAAAGAGCTGCTGCTCAGACTGATCAAGGACAGTGAAGGGATAGGAAAAGGTACTGTAGTCGCCGGCAGACAGGTCGCTCCAATGGGTTTCTACAGCAGCTGCAATTCTGTTGATTTGTATGGAATCGCATGTGAAATCAGCAGCATGTCTGATCTGACAAATGCTGATGCAGGAAATAATCAGATAGATTGCTAAAATGACGAGTCTGATACAGACGGATTTATTTTTCTTCGAATACATAGCCGACTCCCCATATGGTTTTCAGATATTCTGGTTCATCCGGATTCTTCTCGATTTTCTGTCTGAGTCTTCTGATGTGGACAGAGAGGGTTCCTTCGCTGATAAAGCGGCTTTCCCATACTTCATCGAGTAGTTCGTCTTTGGTGATGACTTGGTTTTTATGTTCTGCAAGATAGGAGAGGAGCTTGAATTCCATATCCTTCAGACGGACTGGTTCACCTTCTACCAGAGCCTGTCTGTAGTTGTAATCCAGCGCAAAGCTGTTACAGATTGGGTGAATGCCTTTGGGCTGGGCAGCTGCCGGGTCTGCTTTGTGATTTGTGTTAGTTGATGTTGAATCTGTGGTATTTACAGCTTGAGCGGGGTTGGCTTCGCAGCGTTTTAAGATTGCTTTGACTTTTGCGAGCAGGATATTCAGGCTGTAGGGCTTTGTGATGTAATCATCTCCGCCGATGTTGAGTGCAGTCAGGATATCGTCATCGCTGGTTCTGGCACTGATGAACAGTATGGGGATGTTTGTTTTCTCACGGATTCTCTTACACAGCTCGAAGCCGGAGTGACTGCCTAGGTTGATGTCAAGAATGAGGATGGATACGCTGTTCTGCTCCAGAAAGTCAAGGGCAGACTCGTAGCTTGTGACGTAGGTCGTTGGCAGGTCGAAGATATTGAAGTATTCGCAGGTGGACTGGCAGATCATTTCTTCGTCGTCCACGATTAAGCATTTGTAGGACATGGATGGGCTCCGTTTCGCAAGGGTGAATAGGTATAAATATTTTCTTATCAAGAGTATCTCTCTTGATTCTATCATATTCGGGGATTGGTGGCAAAGAGTATTGAGGGATGTCGACGAACTGATGGAATGTCGACGAACGGACGCCAAGTGAACGGGATGGCAGGGACAGATGTCTCATGGATGAATAACCGCCATGGTTCTAAGCAAAGCAGGGAAGGCTGTGGTATCGTACGTGACC
>JAUNSO010000100.1 GCA_030539165.1 bacterium | reverse complement strand
CTCAAGATAGCTGTTTTGATATCAAGGTCAGCAATTGTCCGGTTAATCTATCTAAATCATCACAGGAAATCAGGTTGGGATAGATATTTCTTAATGCCTCATAACAATTAAAAGCTTCATCATTATTGAGTGCAACTGCAATGATATTGGTTCCTCTGTTTGTAATTTTCGTTACTGCATTGGCTGTATCCTGACTGGATACCGGAGGATAATAATCGTCATATTCATGTGCCGGATATCCGTCCGAAATTACAATAATGAGCTTGTTCTCACTATGAGAATTTTGATTCATATACCGTTCTGCCCAATATAAAGCCAATGCATCACGATTATCTCCATCAGCCATAATCTGCATCAAATTATACTTCTGTTCGTCCCGTGCATTGAAATCTACCAGAATATTAATATCCATCTCCGGTTCCTCAAAACATGCTCTATGCTCTACAATTGAATGCATAATTCCCTGTTTTTTCAAAACCTCATGAAGAATAACAGAGGAATGCAGAGCGGCATTTCTTCTTGCACCACTCATCGAACCGGAACCATCTATTAAAAGCATGATTGACAATTCCGGAACCTCTACCCCCATCACATTCCTATACCAATATCGTTTCTTTATATCTCCAAGCTGCTTTGAGGCAATACCGGAGCCAAATACATAGCCATCTTCTCTACCCTGCACTCTTGCTTTTAGCAGCTGAGTAAATCGTCCGTTGTATGCATTAATACTAATCTGATGGCTTAACTTAATGTTATGATACGCCTTTTTCAGATTCATATTTACTTTTGGATGAGACTGATTAATATTAATATTCTTGTGCATAACAGAACAGTCATACTTATCGCCGGAAATCGTCTCCTCATGACCGGTATAGGAAAGAATAAGGTAGGCCTCTTTTTTATCCGCAGACCACTTTGCTAATATTGCCTGCAGATACTCATTATCATTTTTGGTATCCTTGCTATTTCCGCTTAAATCAACAAACAGTCGTGTCGTTACTTCCTGAGATTTTCCTTTTTGATTTACCTGTCCAAGTGTAGAAGAGTCGGATAAATGTGTCTTTCCTCCACCAATTAATTTTGATGTTGCAGGAATACAAACATCCGTATCCTTCGGAATGATAGGAAGAATGATATCAAATACTTCTTGTGAAATATGGTATCTCTCATCTGGTAAGGCGTTCTTGCTTCCATCCCAAAATAGTATCCTTGTCTTCTCAACATAATCCTTAATGTACCACTTTGGCTCTTGTTGCTTCACCATCGGATACAAAAGCATAGTTGCCATGTAATCCAAATATTCAACAATAGCCACCCCGCTGGTAATAGGGTCGCTATCTTCCTGCTCATTGTCCTCTACTTTTCGTTCAAAGGTTCTTTCAACCGTTCCTAAGGATTCATGTGTCAAAAACAAGCGAGATACTCGTCCAAACTTGAGGTAAAGTTCAACGTTCTCATATATACTGCTTCCCACTGCCTCTATGTATGCATCCTCAATGATATTTGAGATCAGTGCCATTGTCTTTTTCTGATTCTCTGTATCACATTTCGGATCTCTTCTTGCTCCCGGTGGGAAGTTCGAGTAAAGCAAATGTAAGCATTCATGGAGCGTCTGTGCTCTGGTTATCATTCGAAGCGCATTCCAGCCATCGCAGGAAACACAAGGGTTCCATTTCAGATAGTTTTCTGTATCTTTCAACGCTTTGGTATCTGCATATAAATCATCCGATGCAGGATCAACGATGATGTTCTTTCCGTCAGTAAATGCTTGACTTTCATTAATAAAGAAAAGTCTGGCATCTTCTTTTTCAGAGAAGGTCTGAGCAAAGTCTTCTTCCAGCGAACGGTTATAATCACACTGAAAGTCTTTTAGTAATCGCTCTTTCTCCTGCTTTGTCAAACCGTTCACCTCCTGTCACAAGTCCTCTCTCAACTCCATTTATATAAAATAATAATTCCTCTGAATGTGTTTTCCAGCATACGATCACATTTTGCTATCGGAATAATCGTTCTCTCCGCAGCATTCATATAACCATCATACTTGGCAAGCCTTGCCCAGTTCTCCAGATTACGAGGTGAAATCACAATATCCAATTCCTCCGCTTCGATCTTCTTCTTAATCTTATGATACACTCCAAGAATCTTATCTACTACCGGCTTACACTCAGGAACTCTTGTGACAAGCATTCTGGAAATTGCTTCATCTGATAAGGCGGCAATTTCGATAATCCCGTTGAATCGATTGTAAAGAGCCTGGTTTAATTCCTTGGTACCAAAGTAACCTATATTCATCGTTGCAAAGAAGCGGAAGTTCTCATTCCTTCTTACCACTTCTCCATTATCCAGTCGTACAAATCCATTATCATCAAGTAATGAATTTAAGAAAGCCAAATGCTGTGGCTTCGCAAAATTAATTTCCTCAAATACAACTGCTCCACCATCCCGGATTGCTTTTGTCACATAGCTCTCTATAAAAACAATTTTATCCTCTTCCGGAATGAATTTTCCCAATACAAACTCATCCAGATTTTCTGTGCAGTTGATCGTTTCCAAAATAGGAAGTCCAATCTCCTGTGCTACTAATTTGCAAGACATCGTTTTACCGGTACCTGCAGGACCATGAAATAGAATCGTTCTTAAATCTCCTTTTGTTACAGCACTGCAAATACTTTTCAGGTTTTCCGGCAAAATGAATTCCTTCGGTAAATTCGGAATCCACTGCTTCATTTCGCTATGAAATGTACTATCAGCAAATACTATAATATCTGAAGCATCCATTTTCTGCTTCATGGATTCTTTATTACTTTTAATCACTTTATAGCCATCTGAGAAAGAACGATACGAATCCTTATCCAGTTCCGGGATATCCGCATATGTAACTTCATATTCTTCATTCTTATGCATCTGATAGAAATCCTCATGGAGATTCACAAAAACATCCGCAACCGGATTCTCAATAAAGCTGTCCATAACGTTTCGATAGTCGGATTGCTCCTCCATCTCTCTAGCTAACAAAACGCAAAATGTAGGTAACAATTTATATAATGGATGCAGATGTTCCATATTTCCGTCAATCCAAACTCCTCTACTATCATAAGCAGCTATTGTTACTTCTCCACTTTCGGATACAGCTCTATATTTATAGATTTGATCTTCTACAACCCCTTGTGTGCGGTACTCCTGCGGAACATTCATTTCTATCCATATCATTTTCCTGTCTTCACTTACATAGTAATCACCAAAACCATCTCCGGTTACGCAGCTTTGCAGCATAGTTGCAAACAGACTGATTGCCTCACCGATTGGCTGACAAAGTGTTGTAGTTCCCTTAAAAGATTGATTATCCGGATGAACATAGTATTGTGTTGCATCCGATAAATGATGAAAACCAAATCCTTTATATATTTCATCTGAATTGTTACGTACTACTTTGTATGATACCTTAAATACTATCATGTTTACCGCCTTTCGAAATTGAGGATCTTATGTATATCATCAGTTTCCATGTGAATCATTGCCATATTAGTTAATATATACTAATCACTTGACCTCGTCCCAACAAGCCTGAACATAGTCAGAGGTTTTATCATTTTTTATACTTCTGTTTTCATAAACACGCCACGGTCGTACTCGTCGCTTGTTGTTCTCCGATACCTTTGGGGTATGAAATAACTTGCTGAAGATAAAAACAATAAACTTGAAAGTGTATTTCAAAAGAGTGCAAACACCAAGAATAAGAACAATATAATAGACCGATACTGCAATATAATTAGACATATAACGACCTCCTATTAAATTGTTATTAAATGTTCTCCATCCGAACAACTTATCAATTGACCTTACCCCATTACTTATTATTTACTGTATATCTACACTTAGGATAATTGCTGCATCCCGTAAATGCTCCATATTTTCCTTTTCTCTCAACTAATTGTCCACCACATTTAGGGCAAATCCCTTGTTGAACGGCTTTTTTATCATTTTGAACATTTGTATGTATTGCCTGAACATGCTCTTTCCGGTTCTCTTTTGAATCTATGTTAGACTCCACAATTTTCGCAGCAATTCTCTTGACCTCATCTGCATCAAATCGCTTTTCTGTATATGACTTGATGGTCTTCTCCAGATTCTTTGTGTAAATAACGTGCTTTTCTGTTTTCACCTTGATTGTTGCGTCGTCAGA
>JAUNSO010000009.1:50849-90215 GCA_030539165.1 bacterium | reverse complement strand
TGTATGATAACAACCGTGAGTTCGTAACCTTCCTCACAGAGGCAAATTGCTGAAAAATAAGACTACAATTGCCGAAAAAACAAAACTACAGGGAGAATTGAATATGAAAAACAAAAAAGTACTGATCACCACACAGGCAGCAGCCATTGCTGCTATCTACATCGTGCTGACCTATCTTGCAAACGCATTTGGTCTCGCAAACTATGCCGTTCAGGTACGCTTCTCAGAAGCACTCACCGTCTTACCCTACTTTACCCCGATTGCCATCCCCGGTCTGTTCATCGGCTGTCTGCTCAGCAATCTCTTAACCGGCTGCATGCCTCTCGATGTTATCTTCGGAAGTCTTGCTACCCTGCTCGGAGCCATCGGCACCTATTTGCTGCGCCGCTTATCAGATCGTATAGCAGCAACGCGCTCAATCAATTCCGCGCAGTCAAAAAACAGCCATGCCATCACCACCTTAATCAAGTGGCTGACACCGCTGCCGCCTATCATTGCCAATACCCTGATTGTCCCCTACGTCCTCGCCTACGTCTACCACTTCGAAGGTTCCATTCCTTACTTCATGTTGACCGTAGGAATCGGAGAACTCATCTCCTGTGGACTACTCGGACTGACTCTTTTATTCTCACTCATGAAATACGAATACACCATATTTCCAAAGCGATAATAAACATACCGCCGGTCGTTTCCGTCCGACGGTATTATTTTATAAATGACTTTCTGACACTGTATCCTCAATCCGAAACGGCCCGATTCCATTCTCCAACAGATTGTAGCAGTCATACGAGATTCGCTCCAGACAGAGCAGTATCTGATTAAACAGCTCACCGCTTGCCTTCTTGCAGGTCTTCTGCTGCATACGCTTAGCATTGTTGCTGCGTATCTTATTGCGCATTTTAACAAGCTTTTCTTTATTGGCTGCAAGCTCCTTCACCGGATTGTCAATAGTGCCCTTCATGTAATCCAATACCTTGCCATACATTTTAACAACCGTGGAAATATCTGATTTCAGCTCCTCTTTTGCTTCATCAGAGAATTCATACTTTTTATTCAGCTTCTCATAGCCGAAATCACTGATCTCTATACATCTCTTAGAAATATGATCAATACTTTCCAGCACCACAAGCATATCAGATGTATACGCCGCTTGATCCTCCGTCAGACTTCCTGCTGAAAAGAGCAGTGCCAGATACTGAATCGTCTCGTCAATCCGTTTGCCGATATTTCTGCTCCTTTCATGCGTATCGCTGATCAGCTTCGCATCACTCTTCACAAGAACCTTTTGTATACTCTCCAGTACGGCTCTGATATCCATACTGATATCTTCAATTTCCTCTGTCACCAGCTTAATTGCAAATACCGGCTGATTGATGATCTTCGTATCAAGGAATCTGGACAATCTGTCATCCTCTGCAGTCTTGTCCTCGCCCCGGATCAGGAATGTCACAACCTTGACCAGAACCCAGATAAACGGAAGCCATAGCAGCGTACAGGCAACGTTAAAGGTCGTATGTGCATTTGCAATCTGTCTGGAAATCACCTCCACCTCAGGTCCTTTTGGAGAAACCCATTCCACAAATTTTGCATACCACGGAATGATACAGACAAATATAACACTTCCCGTAATATTAAAAATACTGTGTGCAATTGCAGTTCTTTTCGCATTCTTTGACTGCCCGATGCTTGCCAGAATTGCTGTAATCGTCGTTCCAATATTATCACCCAGCAGAATCGGAATCGCTCCTGCCAGACCAATCACACTCGACACCCCGTCCGGTCCCGCCTGAGAAGCAAAATTCTGAAGCACAGCAATAGTTGCACTGGAACTTTGTACAACAAGTGTCATCAATGCCCCGACGCATACACCCAAAATCGGTACATGCGATACTTTCTCAATCATACCAAGAAAAACAGGACTGCTGGCCAAAGGCTTCATAACACTACCCATTGTCTCAATTCCCACAAACAAAACACCAAACGCAAAAATCGTCTGACCGATACTCTTTATTTTTTCATTTTTACACAAAAAAGAAATGATAAACCCCACAAATACAATCAGCCATATATAATCACTAATCTTAAACGCCATCAGCTGAGCAGTCATTGTCGTACCAATATTCGCACCCAGTATAACAGAAATAGCCTGCGGCAATGTCATAAGTCCCGCACTGACAAATCCGATAATCATAACCGTTGTAGCACTCGAACTCTGCAATACCGCCGTCACCAAAGTCCCCGCCAGTACCCCAAGAACCGGATTCTTAGTCAGAAGCGCCAGAATCTTCTTCATCTTCTCACCCGCAGCCTTCTGCAGAGCCTCCGACATCATATTCATCCCAAACAAAAACATAGCAAGCCCGCCTGCCAGCCCAAACACCGTCTCCATCGTCATACTCATGCTCTTCTCCTAATCACGACCCTACACAACATACAAAATTCATACAAATATCATTTTATAGTCCCCTCACCTCCAAAACTATCATACATATGTAAAGCCAATGTAAAATCTATGTAAAGCCTCCAAAAACGTTCAGCGGAGTAGGGGCAAATACAGCAGGCGCATGTCAACACCGAGGTCAAGCCAAAGGAGTCCGAAGACGAAAAAAAGATGAGAGCCTAATCTCTCATCTTTTTTGCTTTCGGCTAAGGAGGACGACGCGTCGAGGTGTGACATACGCCTGCTGTATTTGCCCCTGCTCCTCTCAACCTAATATCACTATTCTACACCAGATTCTCCGGATTTAAGCATTCAAGCTCCGGCACCACAAACACCCCATCCTTACGAATCAGCACATCATCAAAGTAGATTTCTCCCCCACCATACTCCGGCATCATAATCAACACCAGATCCCAATGGATTGCCGACTCATTCCCATTCGGCGCCTCATCATAGCACATTCCCGGTGTAAAATGAATCGATCCCCTAATCTTCTCATCAAACAAAATATCCTTCATCGCCTTCGTAATATACGGATTTACCCCAATTGCAAACTCACCCACATATCTTGCACCCTCATCTGTATCAAACACATGATTGATCTTTTCTGTGTCGTTTGCAGTTGCTTTCACGATCTTACCCTTCTCAAATGTCAAAGACACATTTTCATATGTGAATCCCTGATACAGTGATGGCGTATTATACGTAATCACTCCATTCACAGAATCCCTCACCGGCGCGGTATAAACCTCCCCATCCGGGATGTTCAGTTCACCGGCACAGGCAATCGCCGGAATATCCTTAATCGAAAATGAAAGATCCGTCCCCTTCGCTACCAGACGCACACGATCCGTACGGTTCATATAAGCTACCAGACTCTTCATTGCTTCATCCATCTTGGAATAATCCAGATTGCATACTTTAAAATAGAAATCCTCAAACTCCTCTGTACTTGTACCACATAACTGCGCCATAGCTTCATTCGGATAACGAAGTACGACCCATCGTGTCCTCGGTACACGAATTTTATGGTGTACCGGTGTTGAATACAGTCTTTCATATAAAGACAGCTTTTCCGGCGGAACATCGGACAGCTCTGATACATTGTTCGTGCCTCTGACTCCGATGTAGCAGTCCATCTTTGACATCTCCAGTGCATCGACCTCTGCCATGATCTTCAGCTGCTCCTCGCTGCAGTTCATCAGCATCTCCCGCTGCACCTTCTGACTCGTATAGTGTGGAAATGCCTGCCCTCCGGCATGATAGATTTCCTTGACTAACTGTCTTGCAAGATCCTCCGTTGCTTCTCCAATATAATGCACATAGACCTTATCCCCCTTCTTTACCTTACAGGAATAGTTCACCAGATTATGTGCCAGTGTTTTGATTCTCTCATCCATGCTCTTACTTCCTTTCTCAAAGTTCGAACGTCCGAACTTTTATTTGATAAATGTGATATATTTATTTCCATACTGGGTAAACAGATCATCAGAATCATTCATACCCATTTTTGCAATCGTTCCCTCTGTCGGACGAAACAGAATCGTATTCTTCTCATCGTATCCGACAATCAATAAGCTCTCATCATTACCGATCGTTACCATGACCGGGAAGCCACGGTTAATATAGTATAATACAGAGTCTAACGAACAGCCTGTCAGCTCCAGAATATGTGCATCCGTATTGTCCTTCAGTATCTCCATGGCATTCTTTCCAGAGGATAATAGCTCTGAAGTTTCCTTATATGCACCGGCACTCTTAAGCATTGCATCCAGACAGATGGCCAATGAACTGCCTCCTTCTGCTTCTGCTGATTGCTTTATCTCGATATCTTCTATTTCCTTCGCAGAAGCCCGGACACCATATGCCCATACATAAGCACAGCTGTCATCTACGACTACACCATATTGACGAACTGCTTCATTGACTGCCTCTGCCGCATCTGTATAAACACCTGCAATGCCACCATGGGCATATACATAGTATCTGTCTGCTATATCCTGATTTTTATCCAGACCCACATTATGATTGCCTTCATATAATACCTGCTTGGGTGTCAGCAGCTTGGACATTTTATAGGAAGACTCTCTCGTCAAGGTCACCTGTATCGTGGTTTCTCGTTCTGCAGTAACGACCTTTTTCAGTACATTCCTGCCGGTCGTTTCAATCAGGTTGTTCATAATCTGGTCATTCGCGATGATGGTATAGTTTCCTGTCTCAGCATCCTTTTGCAGACGCTCCAGATTGATGACATTGTCCTTAATATTGATATTGGTCACATAGATATTATTGTGTTCATATTCCTTCAGGATATTCTGCTCTTTGTCTTCAATGCGGACTGTATACATCGGAAACACCGTTCTGCCCATGGAATCTCTTGCGATATCACTTTTCCGTGCGATTCCATATATAAAATCCTGATCCATAAATCCCAAAGGAACTACCGTATCTCCTGTATTTGCCTTTACTTCAACAGGTGTCATGCCATTTAGGTTCATCAACATGATGGTGTCTGAAGAATATATACTGTCGCCCGTCTGCCACGCCACAACACTGTTGTCATCTGATACAACATATCTGTTTTCAGTCAGTCCCGTAACCACCTCATTGTATGTGCCGGACAGTAAATCTATCTCATAGATTGTACCATCCATCATCATATACAGCGTATTTCTCTTATTCACATAAGACAGGCAGTCAATATCCTGTTTCAGCAGCTCATACGATTTTGTTGAAGGGATATAAATTTCCTCTTCAATAGAATTCAGTACCGTATCATAGTAGTAAATAGCCGCTCCCACTTCACCTTCATGCTGTCCACGGTTCATGTATCCATATACCATAAACCTGACGTTACCTGCTTCATCAATTGACAGGACCTTGATGCCGTGTTCATTATAGCGTGTTCGCGCATCATCATTATCCTTGTCCCAAAACGAAAACAGTCTTGCCAGATACCCGGTAGAGTTATTATAGCTGTAAAGAGAATGTCCCTTTACAAAGCACAGAATACCACCTTCTGTACTTTCACTCAGCTGGGGTTCCTGATTTGAAATGCCAAGCAGCAGCTGATCCTTGACCAGAATCGTCTGATCAGGATCAAATATCTGATCCATCGTTCTTTCATATTCCATGAGATAGATTCTTTCCGAGCCTCGTCTGACACGATAGAATTCCTTCACATCAAACAGATCTTCTTTGACAGCCACACGATAACTCATCTCAATAGATGCATTTTCAGAATCCATTTCCTTGATTTTCAGATCCGGATCTGTCACAACACGAGGATTCAGATCACCCCAGGTCAGCTGTTCAAAATTAGAATGAATATCTACATAACCAAAGCTGGAATTATCGCCCTCTGCATTGGTCTCCATATTCTTGACCAGATCCTTGGCCTTTTCTTTATCAAAGGTTTTCTCATGAAATTCATTGACAAAATCCAGTTTTTCCGTCAGATACAGTTCTCCCGGATTAATGATCCGTGTATAATAACGTATTTCCTGACTCATTCCAACATTCAGCTTTAATACAAGCAGGTACTCTGTTTCCGGCTCGATCAGATCCTTCAGATACAAAGTAGCTGATACATATCCATTTGCATCCTCCTGTGTATAATCCTTGACCTCTGTATTCTCAACCAGACGCTGCATATCCATGCTTCTGATCTCATAAGAAAGACTCTTGATGGCCGGGCCAAAGGTTTTGATCTTGATTGGCAGACTCCTGCTTTCCTGTAAAGGTGTTATGGAATCGCGCAGATAATTACCCTCCATGTCAGATGCATAGCCATGAAGACAATTGATATACTGGTTATTGACTTCCATATAAACAAGAGGAAATGTGGCAGACTTCACCTCTGCTGTCAGATCCGTGTTTCCACGGTTCATGATCATACTGATGATGAATACAGCTATAAAGAATACTACTATACATACTCCTGTCTTAATAATTGCTTTTTTCATTGATTACTCTTTCTGTCTATGGTCACGCAGCAGCTCCTCCAGCATCGGTTTCGCATGAAGTTCACTGATCATGTGCTGTGTTTTTTCATCCTTGCGGTCAGTCTGTCCGGTACGCACCGCTCTGATCAAAATATTTTTGGGCGTATGCTGCATATCAATAAATTCCAGCACCTGTACCTCATAGCCATTCTGTTCCAACAGATTTGCACGAATCCCGTCGGTAATCAGTGCAGACATCCTTTCTTTGAGAAGACCGTATTTCAATACCGGTGACAGCAGATCATTCTGTATCTGCCCATTCAGTTCATGCTGACAGCACGGAACAGACAAAATCACAGATGCATTCCACTTGACTGCCTTGGCTAGTGCATAATCAGTTGCTGTATCACAGGCATGCAGAGTCACAACCATATCCACCTGATTCACTTCATTATATGTACTGATATCTCCACATACAAAAGACAGTTGATCATAACCATATTGATCCTTCAATTGATTACAATGCTCTATCACATCTTCCTTCAGATCCAGCCCGACAATGCATACATCATATTTTCTGACAATTTTCAGATAGTAATACATGGCAAAGGTCAGATAAGATTTCCCACATCCGAAATCTATAATCTGTACTCTTCTGTCTGCTGGAAGCCTTGGCACAATATCCTCTATAAACTCCAGAAACCGATTGATCTGCTTATACTTATCATATTTCGCACGGATGATCTTTCCGTCTTTGTTCATGACCCCAAGATCTTCCATGAATGGTACGTAGGTACCTTCCTCTATGAGATACTTTTTCTTACGGTTATGGGACAGATCCGTGATGCCTGCCTGATTTTCATACTGTACCAGTTTCTTTTTCTTGAGCATGATATTTCCACGTTTACTGGCCAGACCTGTAATCTGCATACCGGGCATTGTCATCTCTATCTGTTTAAAAGTCTGACCAAAATATTCAAGGATATACCTGATGGCCCCTTCCTTTGTATGATTTTCATGAAGCACTTTGGTTCCGACATAGCTTGTACACTGAAAGAATAACCGGTTTTTTAACATAACCGGTCTTATCTTCACTTTGCTGATTTTCTCTTTTTCTTTTGAATTGCTCAGAATTACCTGCCCGAGCTGTTCCGACATGCATTCCTCTAAGACGGTGCTTAACTGCTCCAATGTGCTTCCTCTTTTCAACATCTGATAAGCGCATAGGCAATACGAGTTTACCTATACGCCTATTGTACTGTTTTTATATTAAAACCTCAACTAAAAATTATCTAAAGTACTGATGTTTGTATCTCTTCTGCCTTCTTCTGATCAGCTCCTCATACAGCAGCACTTCTATCAGATCTGACATGTTTTCTATATTGTCAATATCTCCGGCTCTGTTATACACATTACGCACGATCATCCGCAGCATCAGCTTATCCGGATACTCATCATAGATACCGTTTGTATCATAATCACGCAGTGCAAGCTCTTCATCGATCATTTTCTGCAGCTTTTGCGCTGCAACAGGGTACAACGACTTCATATACGTCAGATCTCTATCTGTATTTTCTTCATTTTCAAAATACAAAGATAACGGATATGCCATGTAAAAAGGAATAATTTTCTCCATATGAAATTCCCTTCGTTCCGACAAAACTATATTATACTATATGCCCAATCACCTCTAAAGTTCAAGACCCGGCTTTTGACCTGATAAAAAGAGTCTGCAGTATATCACTCCGCAGACTCTTTTATAATGATCTATTGAATTATTTCTTAACTGCTTCAATTCTGACAATCGATTTCTTTAGTGCCAGTTCTGCACGTGCAAGATTTGTACCGGATGCTTTCTCACTCAGTCTTCTCTCTGCGCGGATTCTGGCTTCCTCAGCACGATTCAGATCAATTTCATCCGGCCATTCCACCAGCTCTGCCATGATTCTGACACTTTCCTGCAGTATCTCAATAAATCCTGCATGCAGAGCAGCTACCTTTGTTTCTGACTCTGATTCTCTGATGCGCATCAGTCCGGGAGCAATCACCGCTGTCAGCGGTATATGACCCTTCAAAATTCCGATCTCTCCTTCGGTCGTGCATAATTCAAGCATAATTGCTTCGCCTTCATAAAATACCCGGTCCGGAGTGATCACCTCTACGCTAAATGCTCTTTCATCTGCCATTAGACCACCTTACCCCTTTATCTTGGCAAGTACATCATCAATGTTTCCTGCATTTAAGAAATAACTCTCAGGTACATCATCATGCTTACCTTCCAATATTTCCTTAAATCCCTGAATGGTCTCAGAAATCGGAACATAACGTCCTTCCAAGCCTGTGAACTGTCCTGCTACAAAGAACGGCTGTGACAGGAATCTCTGGATCTTTCTGGCTCTTGATACCACAATCTTATCCTCTTCTGACAATTCATCCATACCGAGGATAGCGATGATATCCTGCAGCTCCTTGTACTTCTGAAGGATTTCCTGTACGCCGCGGGCCACCTTATAATGCTCGTCACCGACAATTCTCGGATCCAGAATTCTGGATGTTGACTCCAGAGGATCTACTGCCGGGTAAATACCTAACTCTACGATGGAACGTGACAATACCGTTGTTGCATCCAGATGTGCAAATGTCGTTGCCGGAGCCGGATCTGTCAAGTCATCTGCAGGTACATATACAGCCTGTACAGAAGTGATGGAACCATTCTTGGTAGATGTGATACGCTCCTGCAGAGCACCCATTTCTGTCTGCAGTGTCGGCTGATAACCAACTGCAGAAGGCATACGTCCGAGCAAAGCTGAAACCTCAGATCCCGCCTGTGTGAAACGGAAAATATTATCAATGAATAAAAGTACGTCCTTACCACCCTTATCACGGAAATACTCAGCCATGGTCAGTCCTGACAGACCCACTCTCATTCTGGCTCCGGGGGGCTCGTTCATCTGACCGAATACCATGGTTGTCTTATCTATAACGCCTGACTCCTGCATTTCATGATATAAGTCATTTCCCTCTCTTGTTCGCTCACCAACACCGGTAAATACAGAATATCCGCCGTGCTCTGTAGCGATATTACGGATCAGCTCCTGGATCAGTACGGTTTTACCTACTCCCGCACCACCAAACAGTCCGATCTTACCACCCTTCTGATACGGGCAGAGCAGATCGACTACCTTGATACCTGTCTCTAACAGCTCCGCTGATGTTGACTGCTCTTCAAACTCCGGTGCTTTCCTGTGAATCGGAGCATACTCCACATTCTCAGGTGCCGGTTTATTATCAATGGGTTGTCCAAGGACATTGAAGATACGGCCTAACGTATTCTCCCCGACCGGAACCTTGATTGCGGAACCGGTTGCTTCTGCATCCATTCCTCGAACCAGTCCGTCCGTCGGACCCATAGCGATACATCTGACTGTATCATCTCCCAGATGCTGTGATACTTCTACGACCAATAATCCGTTGTTTTTCGTCGTAATATTGATGGCTTCATTAATTTCCGGAAGATGTCCGTCCGCAAACTTAATGTCAAGTACCGCACCAACGATCTGAGTGATCTTACCTATGTTCTGATTTGGCATTATCGTTTACCACTCCTTTTCGAAATAAAAATAAATGCTTGTTTCTCTAATTGGCTGAGATTTGCTGCGCTGCGCAAAATTCTTACGAATTTCGCGCCGAGACGATTTCCTAATTCCTTCGGAATTAGGAAATCGCCTCAGCTCCACCTATAATCTCTGTTAATTCTTGTGTGATGGAGCCTTGTCTTGCTCTGTTATACATTAATGATAAATGGTCTATCATTTCTTCAGCATTGCTCGTTGCCGAATCCATTGCCTGCATTCTGGCACCGTTCTCACTGGCTACTGCTTCTACGAGTGCTCCGTAGATCAGGCTCGTGACATACTTCGGAATGATCAGATTCAGTGCTTCTTCCTCTTCCGGTTCATAGTTCATCGGTGCTCTGTCTTCTTCAGAAGGTGTTTTCACATCTGAAGAAACAGCATTCACATCAACGGGCAATAATTTCAGCAGTGTCGGTACATGGCTTACAGTATTTTTAAAAGCCGTATATGCCAGATAAATCTCTCCGACCTCGCCATCTGCAAAGGATTGCAGTATTTTCTCACTGATAGCGGCTGCATCGGAATAAATCGGTTCATTGATCACGTCCGGATAATCCTCTTTGATCTCATAACCGTACCTTTTCAGGGCATCCCGCCCCTTCTTTCCGATTGCATATACCTCTACATCTTCCTTCGGAAGACTGCCGCGGGTCAGCAGCTTGACAACATTAGAATTGTATCCGCCTGCCAGACCTCTGTTGGAGGTAATCACAATGACAGCTTTTTTTTCAGATGCCCCGGCTACCAGATACGGGTGGTCAATATTACCTGACTTGCCCAGCATCGAAGTAACCGTCTCATACATACGCTCAAAATAAGTCTTTGAACGCTCTGCCCTTGACTTTGCACGCTGCAGCTTTACAGTGGAAACGAGCTTCATGGCTTTGGTAATCTGCTGAGTACTCTGTATACTGACTTTACGTCTTTTGATATCTCTCATTGAGGCCATGATGTTCCCCTACCTTTACTTTCACATGATCAAGTTCCGTTTATTTCAGAAAACCGGCTTTAAAGTCTGTAATTGCTTTCTTCAAAGTCTCTGCCGTTTCCTCTGATATTTCCTTTGATGTCCTGATTGCTTCCGGAACCTCACTGTATTTCGTCTTTACAAACTCCAGGAATTCGTCTTCAAATGTTGTGATCCGGTCTGTAGGTACATCCAACAGGAACTTATTTGTAGCTACAAAAATGATGATAACCTGATACTCTACCGGCATCGGCTTATACTGAGGCTGTTTCAGAATCTCCTTGATACGTTCGCCCTGTGCCAGCTTCTCCTTTGTATCAGCATCCAGCTCTGAACCAAACTGTGCAAATGCTGCCAGCTCACGATACTGTGCCAGCTCCACACGGATAGGTGCTGCGATCTTCTTCATGGCTTTGATCTGTGCGGCACCACCAACACGTGATACAGAAAGTCCTGCATTAACTGCCGGTCTGAAACCAGAGTTGAACATCTCTGTCTCCAGATAGATCTGTCCGTCTGTAATAGAGATTACATTGGTCGGGATATAAGCTGATACATCACCTGCCTGCGTTTCAATGATCGGAAGTGCCGTCAGGGATCCTCCGCCATATTCTTCGCTCATTCTTGCTGCACGCTCCAACAGTCTGGAATGCAGATAGAATACATCTCCCGGATAAGCCTCACGGCCGGGTGGACGTCTCAGAAGTAAAGAAAGTGTACGGTATGCCGTAGCATGCTTCGACAGGTCATCATAGATCACCAGTACATCTTCTCCATTCTCCATCCATTCCTCACCGATCGCACATCCCGAATACGGTGCAATATACTGAAGAGGTGCCAGTTCACTGGCAGTTGCTGCCACAACGGTTGTATATGCCATTGCACCATACTCTTCAAGTGTTTTTACGATTGAAGCAACAGTCGATGCCTTCTGACCGATTGCTACGTAAATACATTTTACATTTTGTCCCTTTTGATTAATGATCGTGTCGATGGCAATAGCAGTCTTACCTGTCTGTCTGTCACCGATGATCAGTTCTCTCTGTCCTCTTCCGATTGGTACCATGGAATCAATCGCCTTGATACCTGTCTGTAACGGAGTATCAACAGATTTTCTCGTGATAACGCCGGAAGCAACCCTTTCAATCTGACGGAACTTGTCTGTCTGAACCGGACCTTTACCGTCAATGGGTTGACCAAGAGCATTTACTACACGTCCTAACATCACATCGCCTACCGGAACCTCTACGACCCTGCCGGTTGTCTTTACCATATCACCTTCATTGATGTTCTTGTGATCACCAAGTAATACGGCACCTACATTATCTTCCTCCAGGTTCAGTACCATTCCGAACACTTCGCCGGGAAACTCCAGAAGCTCTCCCTGCATAGCATTTTCCAAGCCATGTACACGTGCGATGCCATCTGCAACCTGAATGACCGTACCCACGTCGGATACTTCAAGCTGGTCGGCATATCTCTTGATCTGATCCTTTATTACCGAACTTATTTCTTCTGGTCTTAAATTCATGGATCTTACGCACCTTTCTGCTTTCAGTTTAATCAATAACGTCTGCGACTGAGCCGTTATTGTAATTGAATCTTACATAAATCCTTAGACAGCTCATACAACTTAGTCCGGATACTGCTGTCAACCACTCTGTCCCCAATACGGATCACAACACCACCGATCAGGCTTTCATCTACTTCGTAGTTCATTTCCATCTCTACATACTTTGTTGTATCTATCAGACGCTGTCTGATATTGCTTTTCTGAATCTCATTCAACGGGACTGCGGTTGTTACATAGGCAATTCCGATATTTTTTAATTCCTTAACACGGGCTATGTAATAGTCCAGTGTCTTTATTACATCCGCATAGCGATCATTTGCGATCATAATCCTGAGAAATCCTGTCAGTTCATCAGCCATTTTGCCTTTGAATACTTTTTCCATGATTTCTTCTTTTTCTTCACGTACAATCTTTGGATGGTTCATTAATTTTGAGAAATCGGTGTTCTCCGACAGAATCGTTCTTAATGCCCGTACCTCTTCCGTCAGGGAATCGACCATGTTTCGCTCGACTGCCAGTTCATACAATGCATCACCGTATGTCTTTGATATCAGCTTAGCCATGTCTGATCACCTACTTCTTTTAATGTTTCCTCCACCAAAGTGTTCTGTACCGTAGTATCGATAGATGCTGCTACAACCTTTCCTGCCATCAGAGATGCGATCTCTATCATTTCTTTCTTCATATCATCAGCAGCCTTCTTGCGTTCCAGCTCTGCTTCCGCATTCGCCTGTCTGATGATTCTGGCAGCTTCTTCTTTTGCGTCTGCTACGATCTTTGCCTCATTGGAAAGTGCCTTTTTACGTGCTGCAGACAATATTTCCTCTGCTTCCTGATCTACATTTTTCATTTTAGACTCATACTCTGCCTTTAATGAAAGAGCTTCTGTTTTATCAGCTTCAGCGGTATCAATGTCACTTTGTATCTTTTCCTGTCTTCTCTTTAACAAATCCCTTGCCGGATTAAACAACAGGTAAGACATGACCAGAAATAAAACAAATACGGCAATCGCAACCAGAATCGCATCGTGCAGCAATTGAAAATCCAGATTAAACAATCGTTCCATTCCCGGCTCTGCCGACAATAATGCGGCATTCAATAATGTCTCCAAGATTTTGCCTCCT
The DNA here is from genome assembly GCA_030539165.1 of bacterium. Lineage (GTDB taxonomy): Bacteria > Bacillota > Clostridia > Lachnospirales > Lachnospiraceae > JAAYYM01. The sequence goes on along the minus strand of JAUNSO010000009.1, from coordinate 76,532 downwards.
TTCGGTATTTTTCTTTATTTCCTCAGAAGTTAAAATCCGAGATTACTGAGCGGATGAACGAATAACAGAATCATACCAATCAACAGACCATACAGACCTGTTGTCTCGGCTACTGCCTGTCCTAAAAGCATAGTAGAAGTAATATCAGACTTTGCACCCGGATTTCTTCCGACTGCTGCAGCTGCATGACCTGCTGCGATACCCTGTCCTACACCAGGTCCGATACCTGCGATCAATGCAAGGCCCGCTCCGATAGCTGAACATCCTAATATAAACTGTTCTCCTGAAATTTGATTCATGATAAATCCTCCTTAAGTGTCATAATATTATTTATTTGGTACATCAATCAAAACCTGTTTTGTGGACCTTTATTACGATTCTCCGATTGCATCCGTAATATAAGTCATTGTCAGCATACAGAACACATATGTCTGTATCGCACCTGAGAATACATCAAAGTACAGATGCAGTGCTGCCGGAATACCTACCTTTACAAAAATGGGAAGCAGTCCATAAAATAGTGCCATCATAACCGTACCTGACAGTACATTTGCAAATAAACGCAAAGACAATGATATCGGTACTGCCACATCTCCGATGACATTGATGGGTGCCCAGATAGGCCATGGGTCACAAAGTCCCTTTAGAAATCCGCTTACCTTCTGATATTTGATCTTATTAAAGAAAATCAGGCAGAATGTTATGATACCCAGCGGCAGGGTCGTTCCATAATCAGCTGTAGGTGGTCTGAGACCTAATAAACCAGACAAGTTGCTGATTAGAATAAAAATGAAAATCGTTCCGACATAATTTGCAAATTTAGGAGCGTTCTTACCCATAACACTCGTGACCATGTTATCCAGCAGCTCTACAACAATTTCAGCAATGTTCTGAAATGTTCCCGGTGTCTTCATCTCTGAAACCGGTACTTTAGCTGCCTTTCTGATCGAACAGTTTGCAAATATGCCAAAAGTGATAATCAACAATAATACAATCAGTATACATACATGACTTGTTGTTATCCATACGGTGTGTCCGAAGAAATCATAAGAAAATAGTCCCTTGATCATGAAATCAACATTACCGCCCTCAGATAACAGAGCGTAACTACTCATTGAAGCAATTCACCTCCTTAGTATTTTATGAGTCAACGGCTGCAGATAGGCTCCGATCTTGAGTCCCATGATGCCCGCAAAGCATGTCAGCGGATTGCCGATTTTAAAATAATACACTGCCATAACTGCCAAAACAATGACCAGATACCGGAGCATCGCATACATGCGCAATTTCGCGGATGCCTTGCCCTCACCTGCATCGACCACCTTATCCATCGTATATGCCATGTGTATTGCCGTAGCCATTGCTACTACCACTCCGATCCACAGACCAATGGCATAAAACACCTTCTCCTGAAAGAAAATCAGTCCCACGATTTGAACAAGAATGCCGAAAAACAGAATTCCAATCAACATTTCACCAAGTACGCTGTCCTTACCAAACAAACTACCTCTCATCCTTTACCTCTTTTCCTTTTCTGGAAGCAATCACATCATCACGTTCTGTCGGTCTCTCATAAATCTTCTTTGCAAAAATGAAAACATTGCGAAATCCGGCAGCAGCCCCTAAGAAAAATAAGATAATCACAATAAATGTAGTTTTGCACAGCCTGTCAAGGAAAATACCGGCAAATGTGCATAAAAAAATGGGGACCAGCATATTAATTCCAAATTGCGTGATCAAAGCAAGGGAATGATACACGGTTCGCTTATATTTCATTGCGTTTCCCCCTTAATAAGGACATTCTTATTTATTATATCATTTTCTTCGCTAATGTCAAAATTTTTCGCGTAATTTCATGTTAATATTTTTACTCTGTTTTTTCTTGACTTTTGTGGACTTTTTGCAAGAATTTTGATATGCTCAGTTTAATATATTCTGCATAGGAGGGCATCATGATCAAACCATTATTATTTCGTAAACGCCTTATACCTGAAGAATGCATTGAACTGAAAGATGATGTCATCATCTATATGGATGACAACATCATTGTGACAAAGTGGCATGCCCTCAAGCCGAAAAAAGACCTGCACCACGGGCTATCCTGCTACTTCCTAAAAGAAGGCTATAAGGTAAGCAAGTTCTATACTCAGGATCATACGCTGATCTACTGGTATTGCGATATTATCGACTATTCTTATTCCGAGTCTGATAATACCTATGTTTTTACTGATCTTCTGGCGGATGTCATTGTGTATCCGGACGGTTTTGTCAAAGTAGTAGATCTTGATGAATTCACTGAAGCGCTCGATTCCGGACGCCTCTCTGTTGAAACCTTAAAGGTGGCTCTGTTGCGATTAAGCACTTTGCTGGATATCATTTATGCGGATAAATTTGAAAAACTGCAGGCCGAGATTGAAACCAGAGAATAGCTTATCTGTGAGCATATTGCGATCAATAGAATACATGATCTCCGATGATCTGACCATTGATCTCCGGAATCACTGTTCTGAAGTAAAGACAGTTGCCTACCGGAGTTGATCCGTTCATTGCATCATCTGCTGCAGAATAACAGGAATCTGTAGCTCCCTGTGCCAATCTGGCAGCAAGTCGTCCGCTGGCTACCGGTGAAAACTGACGATTCGCGTAAATAACGCCCACCATCGAATTTGGATATGCGGCGCTTCGCATTCTGTTGATGACAACGGCTCCGACTGCCACCTTTCCTTCATACGGCTGATTTCCGGCTTCACAGTAGATCAGACATGCCAGCAGTTCACGATCTGTTGGTTCATAAGTCAGTTCTGATACATCACGCCATGCCATACTGGCTGCTTTTTTAGACATAGCCTGTTCTTCGGCCAGCTGCTTGCGAAGTGCGGTCAAATTAGCCTCCTGCGCTGCCAGCTCCGCTTCCTTTGTTGCGATTTCCATCTCGTATGCAGATGCTTCTGCCTCAGCAGCAACAATCTGTCCGTTTGTACTCGCGATATTACCTGAAGTAGAGTTCACCAGAGTGACGACCTTTCCCTTTTCCTCTGCGACCTTTTCCTGCAAAGCTTCCAGTTCCTTCATCTCGACCTGAAGCTTTTCTTCTTTGACCATAATGCTTTCCTTCAGCTCAATCAGACTTTGGAGCATTCTCTGGTCATACGCCTCTACCTTTTCCATATAATCTGCTTTATTCAGAAAATCTGCATAATTTGCTGATGTTAAAAATGCCTCCAGATAAGAAGTTTCACCTTTTTCGTAGATAAACTTGATCCGGCGTTTCATCAGGTCATACTGATTGGCTTCCTGCGTACGCGCATCCTCCAGATCTGCCTGTGTCTTGTCGATTTCTTCTTCTTTATTGGCTACTTCTGTTTCGAGATTGCTCAGATTCTCGCTGATCTCTGTCAGGTCACTGTTCAGCTTATTCAAATAGCCCTCCAGCTCTTCTTTAGAGTCCTCCAGACTGTCCTTCTTGGCATCCGTTTGCTGCTTGAGTGCTTCTGTCTGCTGTTTCTGTGCTTCTGTCTGCTGCTTTTGGGCTTCGGCTTCCTGTATCTTCTCAGCAGTTGTTTTGGCATAAATGGTACGCAAAAATAAACCCGCATGACCCTGCGGGAAGCATATGGTGCCTTGTATCAAAAGTACAATCGCAAGTACCTCTGCTATCCATTTATGTAGCTTCCTGCCATTCACTTCCTGTACTCCTTTGTTTCATACTTACAGCGTAAATCGGACTTCTCTGTCTGTCCGCTGATACTTCACATATGTTACTCCTGCAGCGTCCAGCATCCTTTTAGATGCGATTACCGACGGCGTATCAGCATATTTATCACAATCATAAACGATTGTTTTGATCCCGGCCTGGATAATCGCCTTGGCGCACTCATTACACGGAAAGAGCGATACATAAATCTTTGCTCCTTCCAGCGAGCCGCCGCGATAATTCAGTATGGCATTCAATTCGCTGTGCGTGGAATAAAAGTATTTATTCTCCAGTGGATCCCCTTCACGGCACCATGGAAAATCATCGTCAGAACAACCTTTTGGAAATCCGTTGTAGCCCATAGAGAGGATCTTGTTATCGCTGCTTACAATACAGGCACCGACCTGTGTGCTTGGATCCTTGGAGCGCATACCGGAAAGGATTGCAACTCCCATGAAATACTCGTCCCAGGAAATGTAGTCAGTTCGTTTATCGCTCATACTCAGTCTCCTATTTCGTACCGAAGATTCTGTCGCCTGCGTCGCCCAAGCCCGGTACGATATATCCGTGGTCATTTAATTTCTCATCAAGAGCTCCTATATACAGATCTACATCCGGATGAGCCTCCTGCATTTTCTTGATGCCTTCCGGTGCCGCAATAATACACATAAAGTGAATATTCTTACAGCCTTTATTCTTTAACATCTGAATCGCAGCTACTGAGGAACCTCCTGTTGCCAGCATGGGATCTACCACAAATACTTCTCTCTCTGCACAATCTGCAGGTATTTTGCAATAATACTCTACCGGTTCCAGAGTCTTTGGATCTCTGTAAAGACCGATGTGACCTACCTTTGCTGCCGGAATCATAGTCAGCATGCCGTCTACCATACCCAGTCCTGCCCGTAAGATCGGGATAATTGCCATTTTCTTTCCTTTTAACTCTTTTACGGTTGTTTTGCAGATCGGTGTTTCCACTTCTACATCAGCCAGCTGTAAATGTCTGGTCGCTTCATAACAGATCAGCATCGCAATTTCTCCGATTGTCTGTCTAAAGTCCTTCGTTCCTGTGTCCTTTCTTCTGATGTAACCAATCTTGTGCTGGATCAGGGGATGATCCATAATAAATGCTTCTCCCATTGTCTTGTCCTCCGTATGATAATTTATTTTATTTCCTATTCAATCTGGCCGATTCTCCGGATATGCTTTTCCTCATTTGAAAATGGGGTATCCAAAAATGTATCGACAATATCCAATGCTACATTCCCGCCAATCATACCGCCGCCCATTGCCAGTACATTGGCATTGTTATGTGAGCGTGTCAGTCTGGCGCTGGTCGTATCTGCACATAATGCGCAGCGGATTCCCGGTACTTTATTTGCTACAATTGAAATACCGATTCCGGTTGTGCAGATTACAATTCCCTTTTCGCACTCTCCATTTGCCACAGCATGTGCCACTGCCTTCCCATACTCAGGATAATCTACTGAATCATAGGAATTACAGCCATAGTCTACATAATCGATTCCCTTTTCGTCCAGATGATATTTGACTAATTCTTTTAAGTCAAATCCACCATGATCACTTCCGATTGCTATCATAGCATGTCCCTCTTTCTTTTTCTGATTTATCATACCTCTATGATTTGATGTGCCGCAGCACGAATCAAACGATTCATAATAGCCTGTCCGATTCTTGGTGTATCAAACTCCTCGGAATAAATACAGGTCATCCCTGCCTCGTCAAATGCTCTTAATGTTGCATACAAATGTGAAGCAATTGCCTCCTCATCTGTTCTTGCTCCTATATTCACAACATCCTCAGCCGTATATTTCATGCAGGTCTCCTGTGTTGCGATGACACCAACCTTTTCTCCCTGGGCTCTTTTCTCAGCTGCCTGCTCATTAATATAGGAAATAACCTGATCTTCACTACCTTTTACAATCACCATATCGCCGGCAGGAGCATAATGCTTATACTTCATGCCCGGAGCACGCGGATGTTCATCTGCACTTGTCACACCCAGAACCGCCTTGTCGTATGCCGCCTCTGTTCTCAAAACCTGCTCCAGCATCTCCTTGGTGATATAGCCCGGACGCAGAATCAGCGGCTGCTTTGAAGTCATGTCAACAATTGTTGACTCCAGACCGATTTCTACTGCGCCGCCATCTATGATCATATCGATCCTGCCATTCATATCCTCAGCCACATGTTGGGCCAGAGTCGGACTTGGTCTGCCTGAAACATTTGCGCTGGGAGCAGCAATATAGCCACCCGATGCACTGATCAGTGCCAATGCCACTTTATGGCTCGGCATCCTCACTGCCACCGTATCAAGTCCTCCAGTTGTCTCATCCGGAACAGTTTCCTTCTTCTTAAAAACCATAGTCAGAGGACCTGGCCAATATTTATCCGCAAGTCTGACTGCCGCTTCAGGTACTGATTTCACGATAGGATATAGCGCATCCATGTCAGCAATGTGTACAATCAGTGGATTGTCTGACGGTCTGCCTTTGGCCGCATAAATCTTTGCTGATGATTCAGGATTCAGTGCATCCCCTCCCAGTCCGTAAACCGTCTCTGTCGGAAATGCAACCAGACCACCGTTTTTGATGATGTCTCCGGCTTGCTGAATAGCAGTCTGATCTATATTATTTTCATCCATGGACACTTCTATTGTTTTCATCTTTGTAGTATACCACATCTTTTATTTGATTAAAATACCTTAGTCGTAATTGTCAAGATACTCCATGATCCCTTCGCATATCGCCTGTGCAGCCTTTGTCTGATAAGAATCCTGAATCAGCAGAGCTGCCTCTTCGCGATTCGATAAGAATCCACATTCTACAATCACGGTCGGACTCTTGGTATGTACCAAAAGATAATAGCTGTCATTTGCTTTTGGTTTTCTGGTATTCTCAGGATCCAGATGTTCAACCAGTTTTGCCTGCAGTGTTTCAGCCAGTTTTTTTCCATCATCAGAATGCGAGTAATAAAACACCTGTGCTCCCTTGACATACTCTTCATGATAGCTGTTCTGATGGATGCTGACTGTAAATACCGGCATATGTTCATCAATGATGGCGCATCGCCTCTTCATATCCTGACTTTTTTTGCTCTCCGCGTCCTCACTATATAGCCCGTCATCATTTTCACGCGTCATGATGACCTCAATTCCCTCTTCTTCCAGTTCCTTTTTTAACTTTTGACCGATTGCAAGGTTGATATCCTTTTCAAGAGCATCATTGACTCCCACCTTGCCCGGATCAGCCCCTCCATGACCACTATCGACCACAATGCAAATCTCTTTTTCCTTTTCTGTATCCGTACGTTCCGTCACTATTTCAGCTTCCTCTGAGGGCTTCTCCTCGCGTACTTTCATGACACTGACTGCTGCTTTTTCTGACAGAACAAACACAGCAGCCAGCAATATAACCGTCATCGCAATCTCGATCCACTTTGCCTTTTTTAAACGCATCCGGCCATGCACCCTAATACCTGTTTCTATCATCATATGTATAAAACCGGATAAATAGCATAAAAACATACCGGACAGAATATTGATTGTCCGGTATGCCTCATCCTAAGTCTACTAATATCTCACTACGTGTTTATTTAGTTACCGCCTTCAAGCTCTTTCCACTTTGTTTCAATCTGTGTACATGCCTCATCCTTTGTAACGGTTCCTGCGATATAGGACTGAAGGATCTCACCAAATGCCTGATGGAAACTATCAGTTGAGTACACGATAGACAATGTGTTGGTACCCTCTGATGATGCAAGTGCATTACCCTGTTTGATAACCTCAAAGTCAGGAGCTTCAGCATCGTCAATTGGAGGAATAACTCCTGCGACCTGGTTAAACCATGTCTTACCATAATCTGATGTATACCACCAGTTTACAAAATCAAGTGTCTCCTGCAGTACCGGTGAATCCTTGTAAATACGAAGTGCCTGATCAGAACCGCCGATTACCTTACACTGAGCAGCATCACTGCCAACCGGATATCCGTCAAATCCAATCTTCAATTCAGGATCGATTGCAATTACATCAGCCTCTACCCATGCACCCTGACCATTCATAATGGCTGCCTGGCCTGAACCAAACGCTGCATCCTCTGCACTCAGATCTGTCTCCAGAGGCTTTGCATCGCCATACTTCACTGCCAGATCCAGATATCTGAAGAAATCGTCATATAATGCAGGATAATCCTTAAAATGAGCCTCACCTGCTGCAAATTTATTAACCAGTCCTTCTACATCATCTCCGCCTGCTGCATCGAGGAATGACTGGAATGTATGCTTAAATACCCACCACTCTGCAAAACCTGTTGTAATAGGCTGATAGCCTGCTGCCTTGATCTTTTCACATGCTGCTTCCAGATCATCTAACGTCTGAGGAAACTCTGTGATACCGCATTCCTCAAAAATAGCCTTGTTATATAATAACCCGAAATAATTTCCCTTGATGCTGAGTCCGTGAAGCTCATCACCTGATTTCATAACTGCTGCCACAGAATCACTCATTGCTCCTGCAAGCGGCTGATCAGCAAGGTTTGCTGAGTAGTCAAGATAAGTGCTGATCTCTTTACCTGATGTTGATGAAAAGATATCAGGACACTCGCCTGCATTCAATTTTGTCTTCAACAGTGTCGGATAATCATTCTGTGTTGTTTCATAGTTGATTGTAACATTCGGAGCAACCTCTTTGTATGCCGCAATCAATTCAGTGATGGCATCTGCATACTCAGGGCTGGAAATGAACATATTGATTTCAACAGGATCACCTGAAGCTGCGGTATCTGCTGCGGGCGCTTCCTCTGCTGCATCTGCTGCCGGTGCTTCCACAGATGACTGTGAAGCGTATGCTGCGGGAGCCTGCTCTGCTGCCCCGCTGTTGCCACAGCCTGCAAGCATCACTGCTACCATAGATACGGAAAGTAATATACTGATTAATTTCTTTTTCATAACAATTTCCCATCCTTTCTAAAATACCTCATAACATGATTTGTTCTATATTTCAACTGCACCCGGCCGGTATGCAGCAAAATATCTGTTTATCGTGATGCAAGGATCATCCTTTTACAGCTCCCGCTACAACACCTTCTACAATATACTTCTGCAGCAGAACAAAAAAGATAATTGACGGAACCACTGCCAGCACCATCGCCGTCATCGCATAATGCCATTGTGTGTTGAACTGTCCCACAAAGGTATACGCCGCCAGTACCAGAGTCTTGGTCTTCGGTGAACTGTTGACCATCAGCAGCGGAAGCAGGAAGTCATTCCAGATCCACATGACATCCAGTACAATCACTGTTACCGTCACAGATTTCAATAGTGGAAAAATGACTCTGCCAAATGTCCCAAGTGTTGATGCACCATCTATTTTTGCGCTTTCATCTATCTCCTTCGGAATGGTCTTCATAAAATTATAGAAGATAAATGTTGCCATTGGTATTCCGAAGCCCCAGTACTGTATGCCAAGTCCCCATGTAGAGCCTGACAGCTTTACAACGCTCATGACCTTGAGCAATGTGATCATAATCGTTTGGAAAGGAATCAGCATTGGTGTTATAATGATTGTATGAATCAGTTTTGTATACCTGTTTTTCTTACGATCCAGTATATAGGCAGACAATGATGAAAACAATACAATGCCGAAGATTCCGATGGCTGTAATGATAAGATTATTGAAAAACAATCTCCAGTAATCCATTTTATCCATAACATGTGTATAATTGGCCCATTCTATTCTGCTCGGAAGACCGATTACATCCGTGACGACCTCTTTAAACGGCTTGACCGAGTTCATGAACATTAAGAAAACAGGGTAAATATAGATAATTCCAATAAGTGTGATTACAATTTCCAGTAAAACCATTTGAAGCCTTTTCTTCTTTGCTCTTGTCATCACAGATCCACCTCCTTAGAACTGAAGGCTTTCAGTACCAGCTGTGTCAGAATCAGTACGATCACAAAAAAGATAATAGACTTTGCAGATCCGAGTCCATAATTATTATTTTGAAATGCCTCTCTGTATATTTCAAGGGTCACGCTATAGGTCGAGCTTCCCGGTCCACCCTTTGTCAGTGCCAGAATGATATCAAATACCTTTAATGAATTCGTAAGCGACATAAAGATACAGGTCGTAATAGATGGACCCAGCAGCGGAAGCGTTACTTTGAAAAAGCGTCTGAATCCGTCCGCACCATCTACTGTAGCCGCCTCAAGAACATCTGTCGGAACAGCCTGCAGTCCCGCTATATAAAGCACTACGTAAAACCCGATTGACTGCCAGATACCAACAAATGCGACTGAATAAAATGCAAGATTCGGATCTCCAAGCCAGCTCAGGTTCAAAACCTCCATGGATGTTAATTCATATAATCTTGCAAAGCCCTGTGAAAATATAAACTTCCAGATGAATCCGACAATCGTCATACTCATAATATAAGGCACAAAGAAAACACCTCTCATAACATTCGCTAATTTGAATTTCTTAACCAGTGCCACCGCAAGTGCAAGTGAGATGATGTTGGTAACGATGATAAATACAACCGCATACTTCATAGTAAAAAGAGTTGCATTGAGGAAATCCGAATTTCCGGTAAATATCTGCTTAAAGTTCTCCAGACCGATAAATACCGGCTCCTTTGCAATACCGTTCCACTTTGTCAAGGAATAATATCCGCTCATCACAAAAGGGATATAGATTGTGAGACAGACAAGAATCACTGCAGGAATGGTATACAGTACCGTCTCAATGATCTCTCTTTTCTTCATACCGATGTGTTTCATCTTTAATAACCTCCAAAAAACACTTGCTAAATATACAGATATATGTTTATATTTTATATATTTGATTATAATTGATAATTTTTTTTGGTGAAATGCAATAAAAAGAACAATCAATGGTAAAAAAGGAGTCAATTATGCACAATCATTGATTCAGGGAGGAGTTTTATTATGGAACTAAAGCGCAGAATCAAGAACTGGTTAAGTCAGATATCACTCCGGACGCAGTTAATCGTGCTGGCAACTTCCATTATTTTTGTGATTATATTTGCCATTACTTCCTTCAACTATGTCAGTAATAAGAAAACCATCATGGACCAGGCTGTTAAGTCTATTTCCGCCACTCTGGATTTTGAGGCAGACAACTTTGATTCCTATATGAATGATATCAACTGGTATTCTCTTGCTCTGCGAAATGATGAACATTTTCTGCAGCTGATCTCCAACAACAGAGTCCTGAATTATGATGATAACAGCTATATCCAGTCTTTACTGAAAAGTAATTATTATTCCAGAAACGATGTGATAGCCTATAAACTGTATTTGCTGAATAAGCAAAATCTGATATCCATTTCTTCCAAGCAGATTCGAATTACCTCTGTCCCTTTTTCAGATTTTGAATCAATAGCGGATTATGACAATTTTACAAAAGGCAAGTACTACCTTTCCATACATCCCAGTGAAACAGAAGGCGACTTTATGGACTACTACAGAACCATTATTGATGTTGCAACGCAAGAGCCTCTGGCGATTGTGCAGCTGACCATAGATGATACCCTTCCTACGGCACTGGCAAAAAATCATTTATCCGAAGGTGAAATATTTGCTGTCATTGATGATAACGGTCGTCTGTACTATTCGAGTGATGCGGAGCGATTCAGTGCAAAAAATCTTGCCTCATGTACCAGTCAGATTGATAAATCCGGTCGAAATTCCTTTTATCTGAATCTTCAGGATCAGAATTATCTGACTGTTTTCAAGTCAAGCGCAAAAAACAATTTTAAGCTGCTGGTCTTCAAACCGGTCAGCAGTCTTCAGGAACGCGTAACAGCAACCAGAAATCTGAGTTTTCTGATGGGGCTTGCAGCGTTGGTCTTATCTGTGATTCTGTTTACTGTTTTTCTTCATCTGATCATACATCCGATCAGTGCGTTAATTCTTCGTATGAAAAGTGCCGGTGACGGCAATTTCACATCTGTTGAACCCATCGGCGGCAATCTCGAAATCTGCAATCTCGAAGAAGAATACAACACAATGCTGATGCACATAGATGAACTGATTAAGACAAACTATATTTCAAGGCTGAATGAAGAAACTGCGAAGCTTATCGCACTGGAGGCACAGACAAATCCTCACTTCCTGTACAATACACTTCAAGCGATTTCATCAGAAGCCATTTTAAATCATCAGACCAAAATCAATGACATGATCACCAGTCTGGCTTCCCTGCTGCATTACGGGATCAAAGACAGGGATATGATGAGTGTAAAGGAAGAAATTACGCAGGTACAAAATTACCTGATGCTGCAAAAAGCACGCTTCGATGATGTTCTTTCTTATAAAATTGACGTAGAAGAATCTGTTAACGACATCGCAATACCGAAGCTGAGCATCACAACACTGGTTGAAAACTCTATTATGCATGGCATGACCGGCACTGTAAGATCCATCCATATACATGTATCTGCATATCTTGAAAAAGATTTTCTGATCATCAAGGTCATGGACAACGGTCATGGTATTGAGCGTGTCCGCTATGCCGAAATCATAGAATCCTTTAAGGATGTGCCTCTTCGTTCAGAACATAATATAGGCATTGGACTTTCCAACCTGTATAACCGACTGATGCTTGTATATCGGGATAAAGCAGATATGAACATAGAAAGCGAAATATATGTAGGAACCACCATTACACTGACCATTCCGATCACGGAGGATATTTCTTATGTATCAAGCACTTATCATTGATGATGAAAAACCTGTCAGAACCGCAATCTCCGCGTTGGGCTGTTGGCAAAGATATCGAATATCCGAGCTTCTCTATGCCACCAATGGGGAAGAGGGGCTGTCTGTCATGCGTGACAAAAATCCGCAGCTAGTATTCGTAGATATGCGCATGCCTGTTATGAATGGTTCTGATTTTCTGGGTGCTGCAAAAAAGGAATTTCCCAATACCCAGTATATTGTTGTCAGTGGATATGATGAATTCAAGTATGCACAGGTCGCCATCAAAAGTGGTGCCATTGATTATCTTTTAAAGCCAATCAACGGTGATGACCTGAATCAGGCCATCGAAAAAGCGGTTGCTGTACTGGATGGTATTTTTTCTGAGGAATCTGATATAGAAGACTCCCCCGGCGAAAAGGATCTGAAGCCGGGAGAAGTCATTGATATCATTAAAGAATATGTAGAAGCCAACTACTGCAAAGAAATCAAACTGGCTATGTTCAGTGAAAAATATTACTTTTCACAAAAATATCTTTCCAAGCTGTTTAAGAACAAATACTCCATCGGTATTTATGAGTATGCTCTGAAACTGCGTATGAACCGTGCCAAAGAGCTGCTGAGGGACAACACTCTGCAGATACAGGAGATTTCAGAGCTCCTCGGATACAGCAATAATAATTATTTCAGCAAAGCCTTTAAAACCTATTACGGCATCTCACCGACAGAATTCAGAGAGCATTAGTTCAAATATTGCGCAATAACGCTCCATACATTCTTGTCTTCCAGTCCAAGCTTCCAGCCGGCTACACCGGCAATCTGATAGCTTTGGACTGCCTGCATTTTCGCAGTGATCGAATCGACATCCTCCAGCCACACCTTATACGTAGCCCCTTCTTTCTGGTATTCAGCGTAGTTCTGCATAGTCGTCTCGTCCCACATCGTCGCAGCACCGGCTTTTGCAACTGCATCCGCCGCTCCCTGCATACTCATGCTATCACTACTGAGATGATAAGGGATATATTCTGTACTGGTTGGATCCTCCGCAGCTGCCTCTTCTTCCGTTTTAGGAGTCTCTATCCAGATTCTTGTATAAAACGGCAGTGCATTGATCACTTTTTCTGCTGGTACTACGGCTAATGTCTGTTCAATTCCATCTTTTACAAATCCAATAGACGCCACAGATCCGCTCTCTGTAGAGCCGGCATAGTGTTCATCATAGCCCATAATAATGACATAATCCACAACACGTCCCTGTTCTTTGCGATTATAATGGCTTGTATGCTCGCGTGGAACATAGTTATCTACAGACAGAACAATCTGATTACTCCTGCACTGTATCGAAAGCTCTCTTAAAAACTGAACGTAATGGGGGCCTGCCTCAGAGGATATCTTTTCAAAGTCAATATTCAGTCCATCCAGATCATACTCCTGAGCCGCAGCAATCAGCTGGCTGATCAGGTTGGCTCTCTTTTCTGAATAGGAAAAAATCTCATAGGTATCTACTGTATTCGTAAAATCATCAACCAGTGCCCAGACCTCCAGTCCCATGGCATGTGCACGATCAACGTAGCTTTTGTCTGCAAGTGTATCAAAATTGCCTTCATTATCTTTCAGGAAGAACCATGTAGGTGAAATAGTCGTAATACCACTGGTTCCTTCCATCATTTCCTCAAGTTTATTATTTGCATCCGCATTTGTGACCTGATGCCACACCAGATTGATCGGATAATCCTTGGAAATATTCGGATATGTCTCTTCCACAGCGGTAGTCACCGGTGTCTCCGCCTCTTCACGGAAGTTCTCCAGACGCTTATTCTCTATGTATCCGATATATCCATCTGCAGTTTTGACCTCGCACCATTCCTCCATCTGGTTCAGAATGGTCACTGTATCTCCTTGATTAACATCTGTCAGGATCGGACTCTTGATACCGCCCAGTGTTCTGACATGATCTTTCTTCGCAATATCCGCTATCTGATTCGTACCCCATTCCATATCAAAATCCATATGATACGGCTCTCCCTCATACAAATGGTATGAGAAATTCGCATACTGCTGCAGATAATCAAGAGCAAGATAAATCTGGTCTCCATCACGGCGGGCAATCACATACCCGGCATCAGTCGGAACATCCGCAGTGAAATACTGCGTACCGTCTATCGGTATACTGATCACATCTGTCGCAGTGGTAAATAAAATCTTATCCTGACGTTCATCAAAATAGAATCTGTCAAACAGCATTTCTGTTACCATATCATAGCTGAAATAACATCTGCCATCATATAGCTTTGCTTTCCTGTCAGTCAGTTCATCATTGGTAATGATCGCAACATCATCACTATTTACTACTGAAAAATACTCAAACTGATCAGCTCTCTCTGTTGAATACGCAAACTGCTGCAGCAGTCCTGTCGAAAGGCTGATCCCCAGAACAACTGCGATCAGAACCAGTGCTACAATTACAGGTATCAGCTTTTGAAGCATACGTCTGCGCCTGCGTTTTTTCTTGCGCGAACCTGAACTCTTTCTTCTGATTTGCTGTGGTTCCATCATATGATTATCCAAAACAACTGCCTCCTGAATTCCTTACAAACAACCTGTCATAAATATCACTACGGTATTGTATTATAACAAATAATTCTCACATCGTCATTACTAAATTAGAATTTTGTCATTATTTGCATGCAGTCGTATCCGGCATATGCCGCTATGGCTTCCTATACTTCCATTTCTGGATTTTTTATCGGTATTGAGGGATTCATTTATCCGATTTTATAGTTCTATGTTATGTGATACGACGATTGCCGGATACACCGCATGCATTTATTCATGATTCTAAACAGAAGGTATCGCTTCGTTCTCCTTTCCATAACCGCACCATATGGTCATCGCCAGGACCATTCGGAAAATATTCGTGACATATTTTATGCGATTTTCCATATTAGGTTATATAGTTGATTTTTTTTGCCGATAATAAGATAAGCCTCTTCACTTTACGTTTGATTTTGTTTTCCTAAAATTTGAATTATTGTTGGGAACGTATCCTGAAGGATACTTAGGATTTGCTTACAGAATCTATTTTTCACTGGTAATACAGCCGAAAATAGAGTAAAATATAAGTATAAAGATATGTGTGACTACTAGCCTCCTTCTTCGTATGATTCAGTAAAGAGGCATCTCTCAAAAATGATTGTAATACAAGCTGTGACAATAAGCAAGCTTTATTAACATTGTTTAACAAAAGAATGAAATTTTCCTTAAACAATTTGTGGACTATTGACATATCGTTGTGATTCGTCTTAGTATATTATGAATGGAAGGATGTGATTCTATGAAAATCGAAAAAGTAAATGACCATCAGATCCGTTGTACATTAACAAAGAATGACCTGGCAGACCGCGAACTCAAGATCAGCGAACTGGCATATGGTACAGATAAGGCAAAAAGTCTCTTCCGAGATATGATGCAGCAAGCTTCTTACGAGTTTGGTTTTGAAGCAGAAGATATCCCGCTGATGATAGAAGCAATTCCGCTTTCAGCTGATTGCATTGTATTGATTATTACTAAAGTGGAAGATCCCGAAGAACTGGACACACGCTTTTCTAAATTTGCTCCTTCAATACATGAAGAGGAAAATGAATATGATGACGTAATCGATTCTCTTGGTGTAGATGCAGATAATGTTTTGGATCTGTTCAAGAAAATCTCTCAGGATAAGGATACAGCAGCTGATTCACCCGCTGTTGTCGACACGGTAGAAGCAGATGCTCCTCCTGTTCAGTTATCCAGAGCCTATTCTTTTCATGATATTGAATCAGTTGCAAGGCTTGCACATCTGCTGGAGCAGCATTATTACGGAAGGAATTCCCTCTTTCGGAACAGTAACTCCGGTCAATTGATTCTGATTGTCACAAAATCAGATCATACTCCTGAGGAATTCAACAAGGTTTGCAATGTAATCTCTGAATATGGTACACCTGAGAAATATACACCTGCCAGTGAGGCGTTCTTTGAAGAACATACGGAAATGATACTGAAGGACAATGCCATTCAGGTTTTGTCAGAAATGTAAAGTCATAAATAAGCCCCCATTCCTGCATCAGCAGACTGGGGGCTTATTATTATGATGAAAAGCTGATCCTACAGAGCCTGAATCTTCTCCATCAGAGAGTCAATATCCATTCCGTGAACCATTGCTGCTTCCTCAAGACTCTCGCCCTGTGCAGAAGGACAGCCGAGACAATGCATGCCTGCTTCCATCAGAACCGGTGCAACATTCGGATTTGCTCTTAAAATTTCACCTATTGTCATATCCTTGGTTATATTTGCCATTTGATATTACCTCCTTGTTATTCTTATTTTAGACTAACACTTTTTTTATTATCACACAAGTTGAAAAAAATCTTTATACAAAACTACCAAAAACCCCGAGTTTTTCTAGGTTTGTATGTAAAAAAGTACATATTTTCTATTGACTGGTTTCTGGCGGTAGACTATAATTGAGGATACGGGAAGCTCTGAAATGCGCTTCCCGTAAGTTACCGTAATCACTGGTATTTTCAGTGAACGCGTTATGCGCAACTACCGATTTAATCGGTTCAAATTATTTTATTAAAATAGGAGGCATTCAAACATGAGATCAGAATGGAATGGTTTCGTAGGCGGCAAATGGGAAAAAGAAATTAACGTCAGAGATTTCATCCAGAAGAACTACACACCTTATGACGGTGATGATTCTTTCTTGGCCGGAGCTACACAGAACACAAAAGATTTATGGGCACAGGTACTTGACTTACAGAAAAAGGAGCGCGAGGCAGGCGGAGTTCTTGATATGGACACCAAGGTTATCTCTACCATCACTTCTCACGGTCCCGGATATTTAGACAAGAGCAAAGAGACCATCGTTGGTTTCCAGACAGACAAGCCTTTTAAGCGTTCTATGCAGCCTTATGGTGGTATCAGAATGGCAGAGAAAGCTTGCTCAGACAATGGTTATGAAGTTGATCCTGAGATCAGCGAGTTCTTCTCAACACACAGAAAAACACACAATGCAGGATGCTTCGATGCTTACAATGCAGAGATGAGAGCTTGCCGTTCATCACACGTTATCACAGGTCTTCCTGATGCTTACGGTCGTGGACGTATCATTGGCGATTACAGACGTATCGCTCTTTATGGTATCGACAGACTGATCGAGGACAAGCTGGAGCAGAAGGATTCTACCGGACGCGTTATGACAGATGATGTGATCCGTCTTCGTGAAGAGATCTCAGAGCAGATTGTAGCTCTGAAGATGATGAAGGAAATGGCTGCTTCTTATGGCTGTGATATTGCAAGACCTGCAACAAACGTACAGGAAGCTATCCAGGCAACTTACTTCGGATATCTGTGTGCAGTAAAAGAGCAGAATGGTGCTGCTATGTCTCTTGGACGTACTTCAACATTCATCGACTGCTTCGCAGAGAGAGATTTAAAGGATGGCAAATTCACAGAGGAGCAGATTCAGGAATTCATCGATCACTTCATTATGAAGTTAAGATGTGTAAAATTTGCTCGTACACCTGAATACAACCAGATCTTCGCTGGTGACCCGGTATGGGTAACAGAGTCTATCGGTGGTGTTGGTGTTGACGGACGTCACATGGTTACAAAGATGTCTTTCCGTTATCTGCACACACTGAACAACTTAGGTGCTGCTCCTGAGCCGAACCTGACAGTTCTGTGGTCAACAAGATTACCTGAGAACTTCAAGAAGTTCTGTGCTAAGACATCTATCAACACATCTTCTATCCAGTATGAGAACGATGACCTGATGAGAGTAACACACGGTGATGACTACGGTATCGCCTGCTGCGTATCTTCTATGGTAATCGGTAAGGAAATGCAGTTCTTCGGAGCACGTGCTAACCTTGCAAAATGTATGCTGTACTCATTAAACGGTGGTGTTGATGAGGTTACAAAGAAACAGGTTGGACCGAAGTATCGTCCGATCGAAGGTGACATCCTGAACTACGACGATGTTATGGCTAAGTTCACAGATATGATGGAGTGGTTAGCAGATGTATATGTTAACACACTGAATGTAATTCACTATATGCATGATAAGTATTGCTACGAGAGAGCTCAGATGGCTCTTCATGACAGAGACGTACTTCGTTACTTTGCAACAGGTATCGCAGGACTTTCTGTTGTAACTGACTCTTTATCAGCAATCAAGTATGCACAGGTTAAGGTAATCAGAGATGAGAATGGTGTTATCACAGACTTTGAGACCACTGGTGACTTCCCTAAGTATGGTAATGATGATGATCGTGCAGATGAGATCGCTCAGATGATCGTTTCCAAGTTCATGACAATGATCAGAAGACATCACACATACAGAGATGGTTTCCCGACAATGTCAGTTCTGACCATTACTTCTAACGTAACTTATGGTAAAGCAACAGGTAACACACCTGACGGACGTAAGAAGGGACAGCCTTTCGCTCCTGGTGCTAACCCAATGCACGGACGTGATACTCACGGTGCAGTAGCTTCATTATCATCAGTTGCTAAGCTTCCGTTCAACGATGCTCAGGATGGTATTTCTAATACATTTACCATTATCCCTGGTGCTCTTGGTAAGGAAGATCAGATTTTTGCAGGCGATATTGAATTAGATCTTAACAAATAAGCAGGCTTTGTTTTTAGAAGCAGAAAGAAATCAGGTGAGTCTATGAAACAGGAACAGATGATAGACGACATTGTAGCAATGCTGGACGGTTCCATGAGTAATGGAGTCGGCCACCTCAATCTCGATATAGAATCTACAACAGAGGAAGCTGTACGTAATGTTGAGACGATGGGTTGTACGGATTGTTCCAAAACCCCTCTCGCATGCAGCGTACCGACAATAGACGACGCCATAGACGATTTTAATGAAAAAAGGAGATGAAAATCATGGCAGCAAACGCAGCTCAGGTTAACAACTTAGTATCTTTACTTGATGGTTATGCAACAAAGGGCGGACATCATTTGAACGTTAACGTACTGAACAGGGAGACATTACTCGATGCTCAGCAGCATCCGGAAAATTACCCTCAGTTAACAATCCGTATCTCAGGATACGCTGTTAACTTCATCAAGTTAACACCGGAACAGCAGAACGATATCATTACTCGTACGTTCCATCAGTCCATCTAATCATTAACAGACACAACGAAAAGTGCCTTCGGTATTCATACCGGAGGCTTTTTCGTACACAAAGATATGTATATGTTTTAGAACATGGTTTATATTTACGTTCTTAATGTTTCTATGGTATAGTATAAAAGGTAAAGCGAATTGAAACACTTTTATTAGATTTGATTAAGAAGGTGACGGAATATGAAAGGTAAAATTCATTCAATTGAAAGTTTTGGTACAGTAGACGGACCCGGAGTGCGTTATGTTGTATTTGTACAGGGCTGTCCGATGCGATGCCTGTATTGTCATAACCCGGATACATGGCCTATGAATGGCGGCAAAGAGATGGAAGTCAGCGAGATCATTGATGACTTCGAGAAAAAGCGGGGATTTTATAAAGGCGGCGGAATCACTGTAACAGGCGGTGAGCCTCTGATGCAGATTGATTTCCTGACAGCGCTTTTTGAAGAAGCAAAGCGTCATGATATCCATACCTGTATTGATACCTCCGGTATTGCTTTTAAGCCTGAGAATGCAGAGTTTGTGAAAAAATGTGACCGGTTAATGAAGGTTACAAACCTGATCATGCTGGATATTAAACATATTGATCCTGAGAAGCACAAAGAGCTTACCTCTCAGCCTAACGACGGCATTCTGGCATTTGCAAAGTACACAGAGTCAAAAAATGTACCGATCTGGATTCGTCACGTCGTTGTACCGGGCATTACGGATGATGACAAGTATTTATATGATCTTGGCTACTTTATCGGCGGTTTGTCTAATCTGAAGGCTTTGGACGTGCTGCCCTATCACACGATGGGCAAAGTGAAGTATGAAAACCTCGGTATGGATTATCCGTTGAAGGATACTCCAGAGATGGACAAGTCTGTAGCCATTGAGAAGAAAAAGGTCATTTTAAAGGGTATTAAAGC
The DNA here is from genome assembly GCA_030539165.1 of bacterium. Taxonomy (GTDB): domain Bacteria; phylum Bacillota; class Clostridia; order Lachnospirales; family Lachnospiraceae; genus JAAYYM01. The sequence continues at coordinate 55,997 of JAUNSO010000009.1, read as the reverse complement.
ACGACGCAGGGAAATAAAGGATGAAGGAAAAGCCTCTAAGAGTGTATAAACTACTTGTATATTTCATCACTTTATATTAAAATAGATTGCGGATAGTTATTTTATTATTAAACATACAAGTAAGGAGGATATTGATATGGCATATGTAATTTCTGACTCATGTGTAAGTTGTGGCTCTTGTGCAGGCGAGTGTCCGGTAGGCGCAATTTCTGAAGGAGACGGCAAGTTCGAAATCGACCCTAACTCATGCATCGATTGTGGTACTTGCGCAGGTGTTTGCCCTACAGGCGCTATCGCATCTGAGTAATATGCAATACATCTGGAGCTTTATTTATGAAGTTTCTATTATGAAACGACAGAAGTCTATATTGATATGGCTTCTGTCGTTTTCTTTATCTTTGCTTTTGGCTGCATAACCTTCTATTTTTACTCTGCCGAAGTCTCAACAGCTCATCGAACCTTTGATACCTTGCTTCATCCTCTTTTTCTTTCTTCAATGTACGCAGATTCTCTTCCCGGTTCTGTTCATCCTCTTGTATAACTGTCTTGTTCTCCTGTAAAGAATCTGTCTTTTGATTCTGCAGCAGCATCTTAATTGCTTTCAGTCCATATCCATTTTCCTTCATCTCATGTACACGCCTAAAGCATTCAATGTTTTCACGCGTATAGTATCTATGGCCCATCTCATTTCGTGCAATATCCATCTCCAGCTCCCCTTCCCAATATCGTAGTACATGCGCCTCCACATCCACCATACGTGCTGCCTCCGAAATCATATATCTGCTCATATCATCCCCCATTTCTCACTTGTGGTGATTTATTTTTAATATAAAATAAAGAGGACCGGTTTGCCTCAACCTGTCCTCTTTTGTATAATTTATGAATGATTGTTCGTGTCTAAATTCGCAAATTTTGTGTAATCCGGAATCCATGACAATTCAATGGTTCCGATTGGGCCGTTTCTTTGCTTGGCTATGATCACTTCCGCTACATTTTTCTTTTCTGTATCATGATTATAGTAATCATCTCTATACAGGAACATAACCACATCGGCATCCTGCTCGATGGCTCCTGATTCACGCAGATCAGATAGTACGGGTCTGTGATTCTCTCGCTGCTCAACCGCTCGTGACAGCTGCGATAATGCAATGATCGGCACGCTCAGCTCTCTGGCAAGAGACTTTAAGGAACGGGATATTTCAGAGATTTCCTGTTGTCTAGAATCGGAGCGCCCACTACCTGACATCAGCTGTAAGTAATCGATCATGACCAGCTGTAGTCCATGTTCCAGCTTGTACTTCCTGCACTTGGAGCGCAGCTCTGAAATGCTGATACCCGGTGTATCATCTATCACTAATTTTGAATTTCCTACAATGCCTGCACCTTCAACAAGACTGTCCCAATCAGCATCTGTCATATTACCTGTACGAATCGACTGAGAATTTACAAAGGACTCCAGAGACAGCAGACGGTTTACCAGCTGTTCCTTTGACATTTCCAGACTAAAGATTGCTGCCGATACACCCAGCTTAAAGCAGACATACTGTGCAATATTCAATACAAAAGCAGTCTTTCCCATGGAAGGTCTGGCGGCAACCAGTATCAGATCAGAAGGCTGCAGTCCTGCTGTCTTATAATCCAAATCAATAAAGCCGGTGGCTATACCCGTTACAACGCCCTTGGTCTGAGATGCCAGATTGATCTTCTCCAAAGCATTCATAACCACTTCACTGATTGGTACAAAATCGCCGGTATTTCTTCTCTGAACGACATCAAAAATACGCTTTTCAGTATCCTCAAGTATGAAGTTTGTTGTCTCCTTGCCTGCATAACAAGCATTCGCTATATCTTCATTAATCCTGATCAGTCTTCGCAATAAAGCTTTATCTGCTACAATATTCGCATAATACTTTATGTTGGCTGATGTGACGATTGGCCCTACCAGATCTCTGACATATTCCATTGAACTGATCTCAGGCGGTGCATCCTTTTCCTTCAGGCGATTCTGTAAAGTCACAAAATCAACAGCTTTTCCTTCATTATACAGCTCTACCATAGATTCAAACAGAATCCCGTATTGCTTTCCATAAAAATCATCCGGGTGCAATGTCTCGGATGCTACCAAAATTGCTTCTTTATCCATCAGCATGGAGCCGATTACGGACTGCTCAGCTTCCAGACTATGCGGCAGTATTCTTTTTATCAGTGCCTCATCCATATGGATGTCCTCCTCGAAACGGACTTTATCCTATAATTCCTGTACCTTTACATTGAGCTCTGCTGTCACCTTCTGATGCAGCTTCACGGGTACTACATGCGTACCAAAGCTCTTAATCGGCTCTGCTAGCTGCATTTTCTTCTTATCAATATCAAGTCCGCACTGTTCCATGGCTTCCTTGGCAATCTCCTTTGTTGAAACAGAACCAAACACCTTGCCGCCTTCTCCTGCTTTCATCTTCACGACAACCATTTTCGATTCTACTGTCTTCTTCAATTCAAGTGCTGCTTCATAATTCTCCTCAGCTACCTTTTCATCGTTGGCCTTCTGGAGCTTCAGGTCATTCAGATTCTTTCCTGTCGCTTCAAGTCCCAATTTCTTTGGCAATATAAAATTTCTGGCATATCCGTCATTGACAGATACGATCTCTCCCTTTTTTCCAAGTGCTTTTACATCCTGTAGTAATATTACCTGCATTAGATTTCTCCTTCTTTCATCATTTCATCCAGTGTATCCGTCAGCGTCTGCTTGACCTCATCCAGCGATGCTCCTATGATCTGGGCACCTGCGATATTCATATGTCCGCCTCCGCCAAGCTTCTCCATAATGATCTGAACGTTAATCTCATCAATCGAACGTGCACTGATATAAATCTTTCCGTTATAGTCTGTTAAGACAAAGGATGCTTTGATTCCATTGATATTCAATAGTTCATTGGCTGCCTGTGCCCCTACAATTGTGGGGCTTTCTATTCCTTCACTGGCAAATTTTGATATCATAAATACATTTTTGTAGACCTCTGCATGACGTACAGCCTCTGCTCTTGCTTTATAGTCTACTACATCATCTCTGAATAATTTGCGGACTCTTGTCACATCTGCGCCATTTCTTCTTAGATATGCCGCTGCCTCAAATGTTCTGACGCCTGTTTTCGTCATAAAGTTATTCGTATCTATCATAATACCGGAGTATATGCAGTCTGCCTCCACCGGTCTCAGCTTGACATCATCACTGATATACTGCAGGATTTCAGCAACCATTTCGGATGCAGATGAAGCATAAGGCTCTATATAAGAAAGCGTCGCGCTTTCGATCTTTTCTGTACTCTGTCTGTGATGATCCAATACAACAATCGAAGAACACAGATCAATCAATTCCTTACACTCCGTATAACTCGGTTTATTAACATCTACCACAATCAATACTGTATTATCATCAATCAGCTCTGTTGCCTGATTATTATTTACAAACAGATCATCTTCATACTCCGATGTATCCAATAAGCTCTCCATAAGCGGCTTAATTGATGTTGTTACTTCATTGACAACAATATGTGCTTTCTTACCAAAGGTCTTTGCTGCGCGAAATACACCGATTGCTGCACCAAATGCATCCACATCTATAATCTTATGACCCATGATTACAATCTTGTCTTTACTCTCAATGATCTCCTTCAAAGCATGTGCCTTGACTCTGGTGTTCTTTTCTACCTTCTGGCTCTTGCCGCCAAAGTAAGTAATATCATCCGGAGTCTTGATCACCGCCTGATCGCCGCCTCTGCCGAGGGCAAGATCAATTGCATTTCTGGCATAATCGTAGTTCTGTAGATATGTATCTGCATCCAATCCAATACCTATACTGAGTGTCACTGCCATCTCATTACCAATATTAACAGTCTTGACATCCTCCAGCAGTTCAAAACGATTCTCTCTGAGTACCTCCAGCCATTTTTTTTGCATGACCAGCAGATATTTATCTTTTTCCAGTTTCTTGACCAATCCGTCTATACCGGAAAAATACTTATTAATCTTTCTGTCTATCAGTGCTACCAGTAGTGATCTTCGAACCTCTTCAACACTCTCAAGAGCCTCATCATAATTATCAATATAAATAAGTCCGGTCGCAAGCTTTTGCTCATCATTTTTTCTTGCATACTGGTTGATCTCTGTTTCATCGAACATAAATAACGCAATCAAATAGCTGTCATAATCAAAGGTATCTACTACAGAACTGTCTACCATTTCCTTCATGGATACCTTTCGCATACTGATGCGATAGTCCCGCTCCTCATATGCCATATAGGTCTCTGTTTCGAATTCCTTTGTCGGCAGATCATCTCTCTGCAGCTCCGGAAGCAAAGACGTGATAGACTTTCGATAGCCTTTTTTGATACTCAGAACCTTTTCAAAAGCCTCATTCGTCCATATGACCTTTCCATTCTCATCCAGCAGTGCATATGGAATTTCTAATGCACGAAGCAGCTGACGCTGCACCTGTCCATATTGCGTGGCAAAACTGATGAGTTCATTTAAAACCAGATTTCTATTTTTGAAATATAATAATAATGAAATAGAAAGAAAAACAAGCGTAAAAAATGTCAGTACAGCACCTGCTTTCAAATTCACAAAGTAGATGTATACATTTACGACTACCATCATCAGACTGAGCCAGATAGGCCATTGTATATATGAATTCAATTGTCCGGTAAATCTAATTCTTCTGTTCATACAGGCTCCCCAAAATTAACGTCTATTACGATTATAACACCATTCACATCGAGAAACAAGTTAATCGGCCATATTGTTCCTGTAATCATACGCACAAAAAAAGACCGATTACTCGGTCTTTTTTATTGATATTAATTAGTTTGCAACATAGATGCCAGCTGCGATTAACTTAGCTTTCAGATCTTTGTAGAGAGCATCTCTCTGTGCCTGATTAGCTGCTGCTGTAGACTTAACTGCTGCCTGTGATGCATTGAATGCTGCAAGGTTTGACTGGAATGTAGCCTGTCTTGCTGCTTCTGCTGCTGCTGCCTGAGCCTTAACTGCTGCCTGTGAAGCGTTGAACGCTGCAAGATTGCTCTTGTAAAGTTCCTGTCTTGCTGCTTCTGCTGCTGCTGCCTGAGCCTTAACTGCTGCCTGTGATGC
>JAUNSO010000009.1:25636-50749 GCA_030539165.1 bacterium | reverse complement strand
CCTGTCTTGCTGCTTCTGCTGCTGCTGCCTGAGCCTTAACTGCTGCCTGTGATGCGTTGAATGCTGCAAGGTTTGACTGATACAGTGCTACTCTTGCTGCCTCTGCCTCTGCTGCTTTAGCCTTAACTGCTGCCTGTGATGCGTTGAATGCTGCAAGATTTGACTGATACAGTGCTACTCTTGCTGATTCCTGCTTAGCTGCCTCAGCCTTAACTGCTGACTGTGATGCATTGAATGCTGCAAGATTTGACTGATATAAAGCTACTCTTGCTGCCTCTGCCTCTGCTGCCTTAGCCTTAACTGCTGACTGTGATGCGTTGAATGCTGCAAGATTTGTCTTGTAAAGCTCCTGTCTTGCTGCTTCCTGCTCTGCTGCGAGAGCCTTTACCTTTGCCTCTGCCTCTGCCTGAGATGCTTTAACTTCAGCTTCGGTAATTGCGAAAGTATCTGTCGGTACTACTGTTGCAACAGCAAAACCAAGAGCTACTCCCATAACACCAATTACGATTTTCTTTGCTAAATTCTTCATTAGAATCCCTCCTTAATATGTAGGTGTAAACTAATTTTAATACATAATTCGTTAAATTGCAACAGATTTGTACTAAATTATTCCCTATAAAACGCCTTTTCATCTGAGACAGACGATCCGGCGTTCCATATTCAATTAATTAATCCATAACATACGGCATTAAAGCGATATGTCTTGCTCTCTTGATAGCGACTGTAAGTGCTCTCTGATGCTTTGCACAGTTACCTGTGATTCTTCTGGGAAGAATCTTGCCTCTCTCAGAAACGTATCTTTTCAGCTTATTAACATCCTTATAATCAATTGTGTTATCTTTTCCGCAGAATACACATACTTTCTTTCTTCTGCGCATACCGCCGCCGCGTTTCTTATTTGCATAATCAGGTCTGTCACCTGACGGTTTATTATATGCCATTTTGCTACCTCCTGTTTAGAATATACCGGTCCTGCAACCGATGCTTTTAGTTAGTTAAAGGGGAGCTCCTCATCTATTCCATCCGGAATATTCATAAAGCCGTCTCCTGCAGGTGCAATCGGTTCAGGTCTTTGTGCCGGTACATATCCGCCTTCATTATTATTAGAAGCGGCCTTGCTCTCGGCAAATTCCTGTTCCTCTACAACAACGTCTGTTGTGTAGACCTTGACACCATCCTTATTTGTGTAACTCCCTGTCTGGATACGTCCGGTTACAGCAATCTTGGTTCCTTTTCTGAGATACTTCTCAGCAAACTCCGCGCCTCTGCCAAATACTACGCAGTTGATGAAATCCGCTGTCTGCTCATCTCCGTCTCTCTTGAACCGTCTGTCTACTGCCAGTGAATATCTGGCAATTGCTGTCTGATTATCTCCGCCCGAGTATCTGACCTCAGGGTCTCTTGTCAGTCTTCCCATTAAGATTACTTTATTCATGCCATTCTCTCGCTTTCTGTTATGCCTCTTGCTTAACGCATAAATATCTGATGACATTCTCCATAATGCGAACTCGATTTTCGATCTCTACAGGAGCAGTGGGCTCTGCATCGAACTGGATAAAGTAATAATAACCCTCTTTCATCTTCTGAATCTCGTAAGCAAGTCTCTTCTTACCCCATTCATCGACGTTGGTTATCGTGCCGCCGAAACGGGTAATATAGTTCTTTACCTTTTCGAGTGCAGCAGCTCTTTCTTCATCTTCGATTTTTGCATTAAGAACAACGGCTAATTCATATTTGTTCATGCTGGTTACCTCCTTATGGTCTCTGGCCCCCTCTTGCAAAGGAGCAAGGAATGTAGGCTCATACACATAGTACGAGCGTGGTTAAAATATATCACGAGGACTTATGATACCATAAAATCCTTGATATTTCAAGCGTTTTATCCCATTTCTTTTCTTTCTTTTGTATTTTTCTCTATTAGTTTACGCGGAACCATCACCTGATGTTCACATCCGAGGCATTTTATTCGAAAATCCGCTCCAACTCTGAGAATTTCCCACTCAAAGCTGCCACAGGGATGCTTCTTTTTTAATTTTATGATGTCTCCAACTTTATATTCCATTTTCATTCACCTTGATCTGCCCTAATATCTCGCCAATGCTTCCGTGTATGACGAGATCCGCACGTCCGTCCATTGGTGTCGTATCACGGTTAATGAGTACCAATCGCTTTCCCCGGTAATAATCAATCAGTCCTGCTGCCGGATATACAGCCAGTGAGGTTCCGCCTATGATCAGCATGTCTGCATTTTTTATATTGCTGACAGATTCCTGCATGATGCTCTGATCCAGACCTTCCTCATAAAGAACCACATCCGGCTTAATGTTTCCTCCACATTCGCAGGTCGGTACACCTGTGGTTTCCTTAATATAGGACATATCATAAAATTTTCCGCACTTCTGGCAATAGTTGCGCAGTACCGATCCATGCAGCTCCAATACCTTTTTGCTTCCGGCCGCCTGATGCAGCCCGTCTATGTTCTGGGTTACAACCGCTTTTAACTTACCTGCCATCTCCAGCTCAGCCAGTTTCAGATGTGCGGCATTGGGCTTTGCCCCCTCGCACAGCAGTTTGTCTCTGTAAAATTTGTAGAATTCTTCTGTTTTATGCATATAAAAAGTATGACTTAATATAGTCTCCGGAGGATAATCATACTTTTGATGATACAGGCCATCCACACTTCGAAAGTCCGGTATGCCGCTTTCGGTAGAGACACCTGCCCCTCCAAAAAAGACAATATACCCGCTTTCATCAATCCACTTCTGTAACTGCTCAACACCTTCCATTTCCTACATCCCCTTTCAGATAAGACCGATCTGCAGTTCCGCTTTTGATACCTTGACCCCGTCCTGGTTCTGAATCACTGCCTTGACAGTGATCATCTGAAACGTATCATTCTTCTCAGTGACTGTTCCTTCTATAAATAATGTGTCACCAATGTATACAGGCTTGAGAAATTTACTTTTGACGCTATGTACCAGACTGCGTTCTCCCGGCAGATATACCCCTGCCAGTGTTGAATAATAAGATGCCGTAAGCATTCCATATACTACACAGCCCTTATGTCCCTTCTCCTGTGCATACGCAGGATCCTGATGCAGTGGATTGATATCTCCTGTAATCCTGCAAAAAGCTGCCTGATCTTCCTCTGTGACCGTAACAGTAAAATGCTCCTTCTGACCTACTTCTATCTCCTGGTAAGTATATCGGTTCATAACAGCCTCCGTGAATTCTATCTTTACTCTTCCATCTTTCTTTTGATCAGGTCAATCATCTGTCCTACATTTTCCAGTTTATTGACTTCCTTGATATCAAACTTCATAGAGAACTCCGCTTCCATGGCTATGATCAGCGATATATGCTCAAATGAATCCCAATCCTCTATATCATCTGCATTCGTCTCATCCTCTATCATGAGATCCTCATCATCAAATACATCCCTGAATATTTCCTGTACTGCTTTCAATATATCTTGTCTTGTCATATTCTATTCCTTTATTATTCTGCCGGAACTTCGTTCCAATGCATTTATTTTATATTTATGAATGTTCTGCTATCCGAAGCAGCTTTACATCAAGCAGCTTTTTAATCAACGGAACCAGCTCATTTACAGGCACCTTAATCATATCACTCAGTTCCAGAAGATCAATCTTTCCATCGGCGTAGCCGACAATATTTTTGATATCCTGTGCTTTCTTCTCAAGCGATGTATCCTTGCTGCTGACCGTTGGTATCAGCCCACGTTTCCCAAGCTGCGGTTCACACAGACATGTAACCTGATAATATTCATTGTATTCCAACGCTTCTATACATTTTGTGATTACATCATAACTGCCCTGAAATCCCTCTGCGGATATCATAGAAAGATTGTCTGCAGATGTATGATATTCCGGATACTCGTGATACTTGGAGCGGCAAAAGCAGACTACCGGCAGATCTACACCGGGGGCCTGGTACTGGCGTTCATCAGAGCCTCTTTTTAAGAAGGAATAGACTTTATAATCCGGATAATGATGCTGTAAAACATTATGCAGCGTCCGGTCTGCCAGCGTATCTCCATACCGTGAACTTACCATGGAATAGGTTCTGTCATCACCGACACAGGTCAGATTAAATCCCGCAATCACTCTTTGCTTCATAACATCCAGATTCCGGCTCAGATATGTGATTGCACCGATCGTCTCCGGCACAAAAATCAGGCGATAAGTATATTTTCGTCTGGGAAGTGCCTCAATCCAATTTGCCAGATGTACCATCAATGCCGGTCCTGAGCACTCATTATTGGCCATCGAAGGATGACAGATATATGTGGAAAGAAAAATCTCTTCCTCTGTCTCCCCGGGAATGATTACCTCTCCATAGGTCAGACTTCCATCCTCCAGCGTTGTGTCTATGAATGCATGATAGTTTCCGGGCTTCAGCTTATCCTTTTGTTTCTGCGACATGCAGAATCCCCAGCGTTCTCTGTAATAGGAGGTTGTATAGGGAATCAGCTCCGGTTGTTTGGGCAGGGTATATAGATGCTCCTCCAACTCCTCCAGTGACAGCGTCTGATCGGTTGGTACAGAATAGCCAAGTATATGCAGATTGCTGTCTTCAAAGTCTACAATGTGGTTGCCCTGCTCATCTGCCAGATAGCCTCCTCGGATATTCCACTCCTTCGGAACTGTCCAGTCATATACCTGCGTGCCGCTGGGTATCTCATACAGCCGGATCTGCGGGCAATTTTTTTTCAATATTTCAAATGTCCTGCGCACACCATTTCCTGTAATGCTGCGGCAAATCGGAAACAATTCCTCCGCAAGCGCATACATGCTCTCTCCCTGCATATTGATTCTCCTGTCAGTCATGATTCTACTGTCCGATATAGGTGCTGATCTTACGGCTGCGGTTATTAGTCACATCATCCGCTATGATGGGATATGCCCCTGCAAGATCTATTATCTTATACTCAATTCCGTTGACCTGATAACGATTGGAAACGCCGGCCCGCACGAAGTCTTCCTCCAGCGGATAAATCGTAATTTCCACATCCAGATCCAGATCTCTGACATTCATGGAATACGTAGCCTGACGCGTGCGACCATGCTCATCTGTATAATCTGCTGTAAAATCCTTTAGATACCTGTATGTGATACCAACCTGTTCCTCCACATAGTGTACATAAACAAATGAATGCTGACAATCCTTATCAATCAGCAGATTCTTAAAATGATGTTCTGTCACATAGGTAAATGGTGAATCCGCGCCAAAGGAGCTTTTATTATCCATGGCACAGAGTTCCTCCTTGCCCCTACCCCATACAGCGAAGGAGTAGATCGGGTGTTTTGTACGCTTAAAATCATTTCTTTTGAGAGCAAACTTTCCCAGCGACCCCGTCTTGCATGGTGTTTTATAATAATCAAATGCTTTACCCTTGCAAAAATCCCAGTTAAATGTAGGAATCACGATGGTTGCATCCGGTCCGACTGCCTCGATCAGACTGTCAATCAATACATTCAGATCCGTATCATCCTGATGCTCGATACAGCTGTACAGCAGCTGCTTGACATCCGAAGTTACAAACAGGTTATCCCCTGTCCTGATCGGAAGCTGTTTGATAATATCTTTCAAAGGAATATATCCGGGCATATCTGCCTCCATTAATATTACAGTTTGAGATGCAAAATCAGCTGCATCTTATTTCATTATAGTATGTTTTAGAATTTCATTCAATGGAAATCTGTCTTTCTTGACAACCCTATTTATAGTGTGTACAATTTGCCTAACTGATTGTTTAAACTACGAAAACAGGTGAATAAATGGAGCTTTCAACGTTTTTTCAAGAGCATGAGCATATCGCGCTGGCCTTTTCGGGCGGTGTTGATTCAGCATATTTGCTCTATGTGGCAACACAGTGTCATGCCGATGTCTGTGCATATTATGTGAAATCAGCCTTTCAGCCTCAGTTCGAGCTGGACGATGCCCAGCAACTGGCCAGACAGCTGGGTGTTGATCTGCAGATTATATCTGTAGACATCCTGTCTGCATCCACCGTGATTTCGAATCCGCCAGATCGCTGTTATCACTGCAAAAAGGTGATTTTTTCACAAATTGCAGAGCATGCGATGGCAGACGGACGGACTGTATTGATTGATGGAACCAATGCATCTGATGACGTAACAGATCGTCCGGGCATGAAGGCTCTGACTGAACTGTCAGTTCTGTCACCACTGCGAACGTGTGGACTGACTAAAGATAAAATACGGCAGTTATCAAAGGAAGCTGGACTTTTCACATGGAACAAACCGGCTTATGCCTGCCTGGCGACCAGAATACCCTCTGGTTCTCCTATCACGTCAGATAAGCTGAGCAAAACAGAACATGCAGAGAATTATCTGTCTTCACTCGGTTTTTCTGATTTTCGTGTCCGGTTATATGGAAATGCCGCAAGACTTCAAATCACAGAAGCTCAGACTGCACTGCTTATGAAACACAGAACTGCAATTATAGATGAATTAAAACATGACTACGATGCTATATTACTCGATCTGGAGGTACGAAATGAATCAATATCATAAAAAAACATTATATATCGACTGCAGCATGGGAGCTGCCGGTGACATGCTGACCGCCGCATTGTCAGAACTGCTGCCGGATCAGGATGCTTTTATTGATGAAATGAACCATCTGGGCATTCCGGGTATCAGGATGGAAAAAAGCAAGACCGCTAAATGTGGCATCCACGGAACTCACATCACTGTCAAGGTTCACGGACAGGAAGAAGAATCCCTTGATGTACATGCGCATCATCACGAGCATGAGGAGCATCAGGAACACGGGCATCATCATATCCATGAGCATGAAAGACATGAACATGAAGATCATGAGCATACACATCATCACAGCAGTATGCATGAGATCGAACATATCATCCGGGAGCTGCTGCTGCCTCAAAAGGTGCAGGCAGATGTTCTGGCTGTCTATCAGATCATTGCTGAAGCCGAGAGTCATGTCCATGGTGTTCCTGTAACTGATATTCATTTTCATGAGGTTGGAACTATGGATGCAATTGCAGACATCACTGCTGTGTGCCTGCTCATATATAAGCTGGCTCCGGAGCAGATCATTGTCTCTCCGATTCACGTCGGCAGCGGCCAGGTCAGATGTGCACATGGCATCCTGCCGGTTCCTGCACCTGCAACGGCCTATATTTTACGAGACATACCTATCTATAGCGGAACGATCAAGGGTGAGCTCTGTACGCCTACAGGGGCCGCATTATTGAAACACTTTGCATCGCAATTTGGAAGCATGCCTGTTATGATCACAAAATCCATTGGTTACGGGATGGGAAACAAGGACTTTGAAGCAGCCAACTGTGTTCGTGCCTCATTCGGTCTGGCAGAGGATCATGACAATCTGGTTGCAGAGCTTTGCTGCAATATAGATGATATGACTCCGGAAGCAATCGGCTTTGCCATGGAGCGCCTTTTTGATGCCGGAGCCCTGGAGGTATATACTGTCCCTGTCGGAATGAAAAAGTCACGTCCCGGCATACTTCTTTGCGTGATGTGCAAAGACTCTGACAGAGAATCCATGATCTCATTGATGATGAAACATACCACGACAATCGGCATTCGCGAAAATATCAGCCATCGCTATACCATGAACCGTAAAACCCTAAACATAGACACACCCCTCGGATCAGTTCGTCAGAAACAATCCGAAGGGTATGGCGTGATCAAAACCAAGTATGAATATGAGGATCTGGCCCGCATTGCACGAGAGAAAAATCTCAGTCTCGCGGAAGTCCTCAATCAAATCTTATAATTAATAATTTTCTTCTCTGACTTCAAAATAGCTCTGAGGATGTGCGCATACCGGACATACCTCCGGAGCTTTTTTGCCCATCACGAGATGTCCACAGTTTCTGCATTCCCACATCTTCTCCTCAGACTTCTCAAAGACAGCCTGCATCTCAACATTCTTGAGAAGTGCACGATATCTCTCTTCATGAGATTTCTCGATCTTGGCAACACCACGAAACTGTGCTGCTAACTCAGGGAAACCTTCCTCCTCAGCTTCCTTTGCGAACTTGTCATACATATCGGTCCACTCATAGTTCTCTCCCTCGGCTGCATGCAGCAGGTTCTGTGCAGTATCGCCCAGCTCTCCGAGTGCCTTAAACCATAGCTTTGCATGCTCCTTCTCATTCTCTGCCGTCTTTAGGAAAAGTGCAGAAATCTGCTCATAACCGGCCTTTTTTGCAACTGATGCAAAGTATGTATACTTGTTTCTTGCCTGGCTCTCTCCTGCAAATGCCTCCATTAGGTTCTTCTCTGTTTTTGTTCCTTGGTACTTACTCATTTTTTTGTCCTCCTTTGTATGATGTAATAATTGAACTAACTCTTCTGCTGCTGCCTTCGGGAAATCGTCAGGCTGCTTTTCTGATAAAATCTGATTTAAAAATATCCCTGCTGGTTCACTCTGCGGAAGCATATAGCCTGCTTCCCTCAAAATATCCTCGCCCATAATCCGGTTTGACTTTGCCACTGCCTCGGCAAACTGTTTCTCAATCGGATTCTGTGTCCCGGCAGCGATGTCACGTGCGATCTGTTCCTGCTCAGACTTACTTGCCGCCAGTTGTTTCATAGACTGTACAACTGTATTGGACTTCTCCTGCTGCTTCGGAAATTCCTCAGGTACCATCACTATTGCATGTGATGGACAGGCCATGGCACACTTGGAACATCCAATACATTTCGATGCATCCACCTGACCGTTTTCAGTATCAGAGGCACCAGTCGGACATACGTATAGACACAGGCAATCCTTTGTACATAAATTGATGTTTCTCACAGCATGCATACGACTACCCCCTTTCAACCTTTGTCAGTTTTTTGTTTGGAACCTTGCAGACCGGACAGATTAACGGTGGCGTATCGCCTATGTAAATAAATCCACAGATCTCGCATACATAAATGTTCGTATGATCCAACATGCTGTCCCCCTCTTTTTCATATCTGCCAATCAGGGAATTCAGCATTTTTGTTACTTTTTCACTCCATACAAGTGCTCGCATGGCTCCTCTGTCAGGCTTTACTGCCGCTGCTGCATTGGCAGCCGGAAATTCTGATGACAGATTCTGATTGATCTTATTAGCAAGATCCCTAAATCCTTCATATACAGGAGTCTGAGCCTTTTGCTGATAATAATCTGCCAGTTGCCCAAACAGCTCTGATTCACGTGCCAGATACTGCTTTTCACAGCCCTTTGCAAGATTGGAACACAACATACTCATTTCTGCAAAAGATAATTCTCTGACTTCCTCATCCGGTACTGAGGTTGCAGCTACTGTCGGTATGCTCTCAGTCTCCTCTTTCTGCTTCGCAAATTCGACCTTGGAAGCTCCGCATAGCGGACATACCCAGTCATCAGGCAGTTCCTCCCATTTCGTACCCGGAGCAATTCCGGCATCCGGTATTCCTCTGGCTTCATCATAAATATAACCACATATTCCACATACGTACTTTGCCATAGACGACTCCTTCCTCTTAATGTCTTTCCTATATGCAATAATAAGAATGATTCCTATTTATTGAATGTGAACTCATTGTAGCATTATTGTGTAGACAAGTCAATTAAATTTCAGTAAAATGTGTGTCATTTTTTTAACAATAAAAATCGGCAGAATATATTTCATCAAACAACACATACTGATTGAAGAAAGAACAGGAGGTGTAAAAATGGCAAACTTATCAGAACTTGAATTACAGAATCTAAGACATTTGATTGGTGGATTTGACACGACCAAATGCAAAATGGAGGATTATGCATCCTGCACAGAGGATCCAAAGATCAGACAATTCTTTGAGCAGGGAGCGCAGTCCGCGCAAAAAAACAAACAGCAGCTGATGGGCTTTTTGCAGTAAAGAAAGGTAGGTAACAAGATGCAGGAAAAAGCAATGGTAAATGATACACTTGCAGGTATCAATGGCGAACTGGTTCGGTACGGAGAAATGATCCCCCAGACCGAAAATAAGGAATTAAAGCAGACACTGAAGCAATTTAGAAACGAAAGCGAACAGTCGCAGGAGCAGCTATATCAAATGGCGAGAGAAAAATCATACTATGTACCGGCTTCAAAGGCAACAGATCAGGAAGTCCAGCATGTAAAGAGCCTCTTTTCAGGCGGAAGCTTTTTATAGACCTGAGTAAAAAAACGGTAATGAGACATCACCTGTCTCATTACCGGATATTCATTTCGCATTACATGATAAATCGAAGCCAATAATAATGCCATCTTCTCTTTTCTTTATGAAGCATCAGCAGCTGGGTCTGCTGCAGGATAACCTTTTTCAGCATTTCATCTGAAATATAGGCTTCGCCATATATATAAGCCTCATAATCATTCAAAAACGACATCTGAAGTCCTTTTAACTCCTTTTCCCCTCGCTTTTTTAACTCCCGTAGTGTTTCAAATGGTTCTCTCTCTATCTTCATCTTGGATAACAGCCACAGATTTCGTTTTACCTCTGTAACAAATTGCTCCTCTGTGCTCATCCGTCTATACTGATATCTGCGATACAGTCTTTCTCCGATCAAGAACAGGATCAGTAATACAAACGCAGTCGTGAGTGTCATCCCTATAATACTGAAAAGACGATATGTATTTTGAGCATCATATTGTTTTTCCTCTTCGGTTGCTTCCGGTTCCTCCGCATGCTGAGGCTCGCTGCCTCCGTATGGTTTTCCGGCTGTTTCTTTATATACGGTACCATTAATATTCCATGGTGTATATCGGATTTCTGCATATCCGGGTGTCGGTTCAAACGGAACCCAGCCAAAACCGTCTATATATGCTTCTGGCCAGGCATGTGAATTACCGGAGTTCACAGATATCTCCTTATTAGGCTCTGTCGCAACGCAAAATCCTTCTACATATCTTGCCGGGATTCCTTCTGCCCTTGCTAAAAGGACAAATGCAGTTGCAAAGTAGGAACAATATCCCTCCTTGCTCTTCAAAAAATAATCTAAAAAATCAGTTCCATTGTCTATATTTTTAGGAATCGCTCCCGGCGTTGTCGTATATGCATAGGAAGATAACTCTCGCTCTATTGCCCTCAGCTTTCCGATGGCAGTTGTTTCGCCCTCTGTGATTCCGTCCAGCATTTCCATTGCAAAGTCTGATAATTTTGTATCTGCAGCATAATTTTGATGAACATATGCCTCATGTGTCTGCAGTTCATCCCATGAAGGACGATTTTCTCTGTCCGGAACATACATGACGGTCAGACCTTCCCAGATTTCCCTATTCTCCGGAATTTCTGTCTCCATATACTCATAAAGCGTCGGCTGATCCAGATTTAACTGTAGAAAAGTCAAATCATATCTCATACCATAGCTTTGTTTTTTTTCAAATCTCAAATCTGCATCCTGTGTATATGCTTTATCACAATCCAGGGTCAGTATCTTAGCCGGTGCAAAGAGATGTGCCGACTGAAAGTACCGGTATCTCACGGTCAGTCTCGTCTCTGCTGCAAAATCATTGCGATTGCCTTCATACATTCTGATGGCATATAAGGTCTCTAACGTATCAAGCTGTCTTTCATTTGGATACCCCTGCTGACGCACCTTCCAGCTGCGGCCGTCAAAGCTGTCATAGGTCTTACCGGAAAGGTATACATTCGTTTTGAGCGTAGCGATTCCCTGTACTGTCATGATCTGCTGGTTAAGATCATGGATATCTCCTTTTAGTTTTGCATTCTCCGTAAATCCGGCAAAATTGATGCCAAAATCCTCTGCATCTCCATTTGTGATATCTTCTATCAGCGCAGTAACAGACTCTTTGACACTTGCATATGCTTCTTTCACCAGTTTCCAGTCATATGGCTTATCAGGAATCGGAATCAAACTCAGGACGATCAGATAGACTACACAGAAAGGGAGAATCCAAAGCATGTAAGACTTTTCATTCTGACTTCTTTCTTTTTTCCAATGCAGCTTCGTCCATTCCACATATGTCAGGACTGTATACCAGATAATCCATATAACGCCCATATGACTCATCGGCTGCCTGAAGAACATACAAAGGAGCAGTGCCACTACGAGGAGCACTGTGATGATGATCCTTACTTTTTGAAGGCATTCCAGCAATACCTGAACGCCATAACAGATGATAGAAAGTAATAATGTCTGAACGATTTCATAAAGCAGACGCTGTTCGTCGACCGCAGCAGCACCTGTAAACAGCCAGCTGCTGTAATATGAGAAAAAAACACCCAGACGTGCCGGTGTCACGAATACTATGATAACGGCAGCTACCGCACATATTCCCAGCCCACAGAACAATCTTCCTTTCAGACCTGTATATGTCAATACAGTCAAAGCCGCAATCATCAGGGTACCAACCAGCAAATGCCAGAAGCCGGGTGCACTGATGCCGCAATAATAACCGCCTGCAAATAACAATATGCAGAGCAAAAGCTCTGTATAAATGAAGCGGTATAGTATTTCATTCCATCTTATATGATTCGATTTGTTCTCATTCATAGGATATCCTTCAGCTCAGCATCGATCGGAACTGCAATAATGCGCAGACGATCATTTCCCTGCTTCATCAGCTCTTCTATATTCTCATCAGTCACTACATAGATCACCATGATCATACCCTGGTTTAAAAGAGGTGTCAGCATTACAAGCTCCTCCATCGTAAGGGCCTGCAAAACTCCAATCAAAATCTTGCTGTGATTTATGGCACTTTGTTTTAATACACTCTGCAGATGAAGCCTGTCATCTACATCCAAACTGAACTGTGTACCGGATACCTTTTGATATAAATCTTCAAAATCACGTAGTCCTCTGACCGCTTTACTTGCGGACTGGTTTTGTCCGTCCAGCATTGTATAGGATATATTTTTTTCTGCCAAAAACAGTCCCAGCGCTAATGCCGTCTCAAGGATCTGATTTTCCGGCGGCAGATACTCCAACAGATTTTTCTTATAGCGCCTGTGATCATAAAACAAACTGATCATCTGCTTTTCCTCACCGATTCGGGTTCGAGTCTTTAGTTTCTGTTCCCGGGCAGTTGCCTTCCAGTGAATGTTTTTGATTGCATCCCCCTGTATATAATCCCGCACCAGAACGTCCGGCTCTGTATCAGCGTTAGGATTCTCCTTCTGGACAGAGGCAACAATATCGGAAATACTGCATAGTTCTTCCAGATGCAGCATTCTCGGCTGCACCAAAGCCTTGATGGTTTCCATAAGCTTGTACCGGAAAGTAAAAAGCCTGAAAAAGTCTGTTATGATGACTTCCTTTACTCCGACCTCATACTCACCACGGTATTTACACACCAATTTGGTCTCATATGTATAGCGGTCACCCGGCAGCAGCTCATACTCCATATCGTCCGGCAGATCCTCTACATAAGAAAGTGTTTTAAACATTCTCGCCTTCACACTTGCAAATCCATAATAATCCTCGTTTTGCAGCACAAAATAATATGGTACAGACTGACGGCATGTAATACACCGGCTCTCTATTTTCTGAAAGATACGAAACCGGAAATAAACAAACAGTGTATAGATCAACGAAAGAAGCGGAATCAGCGTCACAGCAAAAAAAATGCCATAACTGATGGTTCCTCCGTAATTGCTTATGATCACCAGCGAAATAATCCATATCCCAAGTAGTATCCACTTACGTATCTGCATAACAGCCTCCTAGATCGGCACTTTTACCTTTAAAATGAGACTCTTTAAGATATCTGACACATGCTCCTTCCGGATCTGGGCTTCCGGTGACAATGTGAGTCTGTGCGCCAGTACACTGTCAGCCACATATTTCACATCATCCGGCGTCACATAATCTCTGCTATTCAGATACGCTGTGCCCTGTGATGCGCGCAGCAGCGATAATAGCGCACGCGGGCTGGCACCCAGACGAAAACGTTCTTCATTTCTTGTCTGTTCTATGATGCTTTCCATATAGTTCAGTATTGGATTGGTCACCTGAACCTTTGTTACCAGCTCCTTGATTGTCACAATATCAGCTGCATTGCATACTCTCTGCACACTCTTAGGCGTCTTTCCTTCTAAGAACAGTGAAGCCATATGAATCTCATGCTCTCTGGAGGGATATCCAATCGAAAGGCGCATCATAAATCGATCCATTTGTGCCTCCGGTAATGGATATGTTCCCAGAAACTCTACCGGATTCTGTGTCGCAATCACCATGAATGGATTCGGCAGACTATATGTCTTTCCATCCACAGTCACCTGTTCCTCTGCCATTGCCTCCAGCAGACTTGACTGTGTCTTCGGTGATGTTCTGTTGATCTCATCACCCAGCAATATATGATTCATGACGACTCCGTCACGATGCTCAAATTCGCCTGACTTCATATTATAAACTGACATGCCTACGATATCTCCCGGCAGCGTATCCGGCGTGAACTGAATCCTGCCAAAGGAGCAGTCCGTGCTCTTAGCAAGCGTACTTGCTAATGTCGTCTTTCCGACTCCCGGAACATCCTCCAAAAGAACATGCCCTCCTGAGATCAGGCTGATGATTACATGATTTACAATCTCCTCTTTTCCCACAAATACCTGATTGATACTTTCTTTCATTTTCTGTAACAGCTCTTGTTCCTTTGTCATGGCATATTCATCCTTTCTGATTTCGTTTCCAGATATGTCAATTATGGATTAGTATAGAATATAGAAAAAAACATAAAAGTGTTTATCGAAAACATTTTTATGTTTATATCAAATTAATTCTCAATATGAATATATTTCTGCTCCATCTGATTCATGCGCACCTGAAACTGCTCATAAAAATCAATCTCCTTGTTATAGGAGCTGCGAAAGAAGGTCTCCAGTAAATCCATGTTCAACTTTTTCAATGCCTCATCTGACATCTGAGCCGCCTGTTCCCGAATGTCTTTGAGAAAATCATGATAACGGAGTATGTATTGCTCATATAAAGGAAGCCTTGGTATTCCAAGCCATTTACTAATCTTAATCTTTGTCTTGCCGCCTCGGACACATTCCTCTGTCTGGAGAATATAGTGAAGCCTGTGATTCTCATAATATCTGCCGAGCGGATACAGTCTGCAGATACCCGGCCGGTACTTATGAATGCCGCACATACCCTGCTCATTCAGAAAAGCACAATGATCAGTTCCGGGAACCGGCTTCAGATTCGGCAGGATCAAGCCTTCTACTACACGCAGCTCTATCTTATCCTGCATCAGTTCATCAAAGGACTGGTGTTCGCTGGTTTCCAGCTGATAAATATCATAAGGATCCAAAATAATCAGATTGCACAAGCCATGACAGCACTCTGAACAGCCGGTGCAGTCATGGCAGTCAATCTTAACCATATCTGTATTCCTGTATAATTTCCCGTCGGATATCTCCTCAATACTTCCTTCTCTCGACATAACAGATTATATCCCTTCCATACACATCATGCCTTCAACAGGTTGTCTACATTCTCTCTGTCCACAACCGACAGCCTGCAGCCCATAAATTCTCTTGGGAATGGCTCTCCTGTAACCAGATGGTTATACAGCCATATGATCGGATCATGCCCCTGTCCAAACGGATCCTGAGTAACAGTTGCATAGATGATTCCCTTGCTGATGTATTCGAATATCTCCTGATTATCATCAAATCCAATGGTAATGACTTTATTCTTATATCCCTGATCTTCAATTGCTCTTGCAACAGTTGCCTGCAGTCCTGATGTTACATAGATGGCATCCAGATCCTGATGATGATTCAAGAGATTCACTGCCCTCTGGTATACGAGTTCTGCGACATCCTTCTCAGCACATTCATCGATGACACGAATACCCTTGCTGGAAGCAATCTTATCCATAAATCCATCTCTTCTGTCCCGATTGACCTGAATATTCAAATCTCCTGTCAGCAATGCTACATTTCCTTTTTTATTCAAAGCACGCTCCATACATTTGCCCGCTAACTCACCTGCATCTCTTCCATCAGGAGAAAATACTGCCATTCTCTTAATCTCCGGACTACAGTCACAATTAAATGCAACGACCTTTATTCCCCTGGAAATTGCATCCTTTAGACCTGAAATGGTTCCATCCAGAAATCCTGCAAATATAATTCCGTCGTACTGTTCTCTGATACACTGCTGTATCTTGTCTGCAACCTGCTCTCTTAGTGGAAGCTCAGCGTCATTATCAAAATAGCAATAATCTATGCTGACATTTCGTCCCGCTAATTCCTTCTCTGCATAGAATACACCTTTGCGGACACCAAACCAGAAATCATTGTCCAGCATCGTAAGAAATGCAATCTTGACCTGCTTCACCCCGCTCTTAGATGTCGGCAGCACAGATGTGTTAAACTGTCCGAGCAGCCCCTGAATACTGCCAAGCATACCATTCAAGGCTTCTACATTTTCACTGATCTGTGACGATTCTGCTGCAGTCTCTTCTGATGCTGCTGCAATCTCATGTGTCTTCTCTGTAATCTGCTGGGTTGCATTATGCAGCCTGTCAGCCTGTGTTCTCAGTTCTCCTGCATTGTCCGCAATTAATGATGTCTTATCTGCAATTGCCTGTACACTGCTATGTATCTCAAAGGACTGCTGATTAATGGAAACCAGAGAATTGCTGACGCTTCCGAACGTCTCCTTGCTCTGATTGAAGGCTTCTTCACACTTCTGGATTCCTTCGTTGAACTGCCGGCTGCTCTCGATGATTTCTCCAAGGATCTCCCTGATGGTGCCCATGCCCTTCTTTGTCTCTGCAGACATATGGTTCATCTCATCTGCTACAACGGTAAAGCCTTTTCCGGCTTCACCGGCTCTTGCTGCTTCAATAGAAGCATTAAAGGCTAACAATGTCAGCTGATTGTTGATGCCGATGATAATATCTCCTACTTCTTCAATCTGCTTGATTTCTTCATTAAAGCGATCCAAAATTCCGTTAATGTCCTGCAATTCCTGTGCAACCGTATCCATATCAGCAGAATATCCGTTAATATCATCAATACCCTGCTTGCTGGTCTGTACGGTTCCATCCAGACGGCTCTTGATCTGTGCGACTGATTCGTTAATATCCTGCATCTGTGTATTGCTGGATTCAATCAGCTCAAGATTCTTCTCCACAAGCTCCATCTGCTCCGCTGTCTTCTGTGCTACGGTGGTGACTCCGTCTGCAATCTGCTCATTTCCTGCCTGATTGGCACTGACGCTTCTGGATAACACATCAATTGCATCTGACAGTGTGATCACATTCACCTTCGTGGCCTCAATAAAAGTCAGAAGATTATTCTTGATGGAATCAAAACCACCTGCTAGTACAGTGGCATTGTTCTTTTTATTACCTGTTACCTGAATGTCTTCTACATCCAGCTTTCCCTTGGCAATTAAGTCCGCCTTGCTTGATATACGGCGATAGGACAGGTTCGACCGAATCAGGACAAGTACTAAGATCACAAGCGCTATGGCTTCAATCACCACTAACGTTACTAATAAAGCAAACATATAATCCCTCCCGACTTATATTGATAAGTAGATTATAGCAAATTCTGCCGGTGATTGAAACCTTTCTTCAAGCAAAGATTCCCTTTTTTTATATTTTTTCTACATTATTTTCAGATTTCCTCTCTGAGCAGAGAATACATACAATAATCATGATACTTTCCATGCTTGTAAACTCCCTTTCTCATCGTTCCTTCATAGGTAAATCCAGTCTTCTCAAGCACTCCTCTGGAGCCCTGATTATATGCAAATGGTTCTGCGAAGATTCTTTCTATCGGAAACATCTCAAATGCCTCTTGGCAAAGCTGTTTTGCTGCCCGTGACATGATTCCCTGTCTCCAGTAATCTTCTCCCAGCCAGTATCCGAGCTCGCCCGATTTCTCATATACATCATCCTTGATAAATATGCCGATACTGCCTACCACCCTGCCATCCACGACAATCGCTCTCGTAATCTGATTCTCATCTCCCTTTTCCTCACAATCATCTACGTACCACTGTGCATCTGCCAGTGTATAAGGGTTGGGAAATGTATTGCGTAAATTTGCCTCTATGTGTGGATTATCTGCCACCTTAACTACATCCTCTGCGTCCTCATGACGCCATTTTCTTAATTCAAATTCCATAATGATCCTTCCTTTCGCTTCAATCCTGCTACAGTTTATTATTTTGTCCCAGCTGTCCGGCATCCGTTTTGCAACAGCTGTATAATGCAGTTCTCATAATCCTCTGCTGCCTGTTCGGGTATATTGATTACCCTGCTCCACATTCGAATCCCCTGATATGCATAGAGGATCATCGTAATAACAGCAGCTGTATTTTCCTTTCGAAATTCACCCCGGCTGACACCGTATGCCATCAGACGCTCCCACTTTTGATAACCCTGTTCATTCAGTTTCTCAAAAAGATCTCGGCTGACTGTATTGGCATATTCATAGATGGGATAGCTCAAGGACTGCTCAGAATTGAGCATTTCTTCTTTCAGAAACTTCATTTCCTCTTTCAATATTTCCATAGCCGGAATCTGTTCCTTGATTCTCCGATCAATCAGATTCTCATTTTCCGTAGCCATTTCCAGAAATATTTCTTCAAAAATACCTGCAGTATTCTCATAATGACGATACAAGCCTCCTCTGCTCAGCCCTGTGGCTTCGCATATATCCTTCATTGTCACCATGGAAAATCCTTTTTGAGCAAACAGTGCTGCCGCCTGTTCACGGATCATTTTCTTTGTCCGTTCACCTTTCTCTCCCATAATTCATCCTTTCATCACGATCTTCTTATTCGAAACCTGCAACAATGCAAAAAGGGACACGCGCGTCGCATATGTTGTAAATGCATTATGCGACACATGTGTCCTTTTTGTCAAGTGTTTTTTATTTTTTTAATAACCTTGCTTTTCTTCTGTTTTTAATCCGGAACATTTCTGCATCAGCTGCCGCAATCAGATCACTCACGGAATGTATCTGTTCCATGCCGCAATGAACCGCTCCGACACTGATACTCAGATGATATGGTTTTTTGTCTGTTCTGGTCATAACATCCAACGTGTCGTTGATTTTCATCCTGATCTCATTAACGTCTTCAAGACTGGCCTCTTCCATCAAAACAGCAAACTCATCTCCGCCATAGCGTGCTATAAAAGCATCCCTCTGCTTAAAGCTCTGTTTCAAAGCTGCTGCCACCATGATCAATGCTTCATCGCCCTCGATATGTCCATATGTATCGTTTATTTCTTTAAAACAGTCCACGTCCATCAGTAAAAAGAAAGTTTTCTCATTTTTTATAAAAGAAGTAAATCTCTTTTCAAGATAATAATCCAGTTGCCCTCTGTTATTTAATTGTGTTAATGCATCCAGTGTCAGACTATGATTCTGCTGATTCAGATAGATCAATAAAACGGAAAGTGTCAGGCACGGCACATACAGACTCAATCCAAAATAAAAAGCTTGAATGATAGATCCTATAAGCGGAAAAACAGGAAATGATGCAAGTAGTAAACAATTTTGTTTTCTGCTCTCATAGATTTCCTTTTTATATCGAATGAATGACATCACAGATGCTCCAAGAATATAAGTGACAGGAACACAAAGAATAAATAAAAATAACGAGCCTCTTACATATTCCAATGAGTCATTAATATAGAAAATCCAATGAGTATGTGCTGTTGAAAAAACAAGAAGAATAGACAGAATGATAGGGATTGTAACCAGAATCATTCTCTTCTTCCGGTATTTGATCGATCCGATTGTTTCTTCAAATGCATATAAAAACCATAAATATGTAATCAAACCAATTAAAATATCTCCGAGGCCATTCGATAGGTACTGCAGAACCTTCGAAAAAGGAAAATCCTGTCCTGACATCATCCAACTGGCTGTATCACAGACCCCAAGCAGGATTGCAACTCCAATCACACCTCGCAGCAATCTGTCACAGGTTGTCTTGCCACGCCTAAGAATAGAATTGATATAAAGAAACATCAAAATCAAGATCGAGAATAAACCGTTACTCAAATAATATTCGTAATACATGTATCATACCTGCCATTCACTCTACTTACCGTTTCTACAATGAATTTTCGATTTACAGATTCAGCATCTGATTCTTTAATTCCTTCAGCTTCTCTTTGACTTCTCCTGTCGGAACCTTCATGGAAATAGTCTTGTCTCTTGATACAATCTCACAGCAGCTCTCCTTCAGATTTCTGGGGCTGACAATCACTCTCAGCGGAATTCCGAGAAGGTCTGCGTCAGAGAACATAGCACCTGCACTGACATTACGGTCATCATAGATGACCTCGATACCGGCTGACTGCAGCTCCTGATAGAGCCGGTCTGCATATTCCTTCACCTCGGTGTTGTCTGCACGCAATGCACAGATATGTACCTGCCACGGTGCAATCGCCATCGGCCAGATTGGACCGTACTCATCATGATGTGCCTCACAGACAGAGGCTGCCAGTCTTCCGACGCCAATACCATAGCATCCCATAATCGGATAGTGGCTCTTGCCTTCCTGATCACAGTACGTCATGTTCATAGATTTGGTATACTTGCTTCCAAGCTGGAATATGTTGCCCACCTCGATGCCTCTTGAAATAGATATCGTCGGTTTTCCGCATTTCGGACAGATACCACCGTCTAATATCTTCGCAAAATCATGATACTCTGCATCCTTGATGTCTCTTTCCATATCCAGACCGGTATAGTGATATTCTGTCACGTTGCCGCCGCAGGATAAATTGTTGCCATGCTCCAATGAACGGTCATACAGAATCGTGAAGTCGCCCTTCAGGTTGTGTGGTCCGATATAGCCTGCATTCAGACCGCTCTCCTCTGTAATAACAGCAGGATGAATGTCAAAGCCAAGATAGTTCGTCAGCTTCGTCTCATTTACATCTAGATCTCCTCTGATAAAAACGACGATATAGGAATCGTCCTCATTTTTCTGATATACAACTGCCTTGCAGCTCTTTTCCTTGGAGCCGTGAAGGAACTCGCAGATGTCTTCAATTGTATGAATGCCCGGAGTATGTACCAGTGTCAATTCTTCTGATGTGACATCTCTGTCATTATGAATGATGCTCTCTGCAGCCTCCATATTTGCACGGTAATCACACTCGCTGCAGATGGCGATGGAATCCTCTCCAATCGGTGTTAACAGCATAAATTCATGTGAGATGCTTCCGCCCATCATACCCGAATCTGATGCAACCGCTACAACCTCCGGCAGACCGGCTCTCTGATAGATTCGCTCATATGCCTTATAACAGCGATCATAGTATTCCTCCAAATCCTCCTGATTCAAATGGAAGGAATAAGCATCCTTCATCGTAAATTCACGTACACGAATCAGACCAGCACGTGGACGCGCTTCATCACGGAACTTCGTTTGAATCTGATAAATCATAAACGGATATTTGGAATAGGTCTGACCATATTCACGTACCAGCTGTACCGCTGCCTCTTCGTGTGTCATACCAAGTACAAGCGGACTCTTGCTTCTGTCTGTAAAGCGCACCAGCTCACTGCCGATGCTCTCATATCTGCCGGATTCCTGCCACAGGCTCGCCGGCATTACTACGGGAAACTGAACCTCCTGGCCATCAATGGCATCCATTTCCTCACGAATAATCTGTTCAATCTTATGTGTGATTCTGCGAAGCGGCATATAGGAAGAATAAATCCCGTTTGCCACGTATTTCATATACCCTCCACGTACCATCAATGCATGACTGTCAATCACACAGTCTGCAGGCTTCTCCTTAAATCTGTCTCCTACCAGTTTCTCCAGTTTCATAAATCTTCATCCTCCGTATCCTTAGATAATAAAAAGCCCTAAGTCTGATTACTCAGCTTAGGGCGAACGATCAATTGCTCGTACTCAGCACACAGCTTCCATACACACTATTTCTCAATTTCGTTTCTTCTGTTTCTGTTGTAAAACATAGCGCATATTTACTGTAAAGTCAAGTTTTTTACTTATTTTCTGCCTTTGGTTTTTTGATTCCGAGCACCAGATATCTGACTACCGGAATCCGTCTGAATAATTCATAGACAAGAGGAGTGATTGTAAATTCCAAAACGAGTGCCAATACATACATCATCCATACCGGCAGCTTCGTATAGGTCAGCAGCAGATAACACACCCATAATACAATCGGATAATGTACAATATATAACCCAAAGCTTGACTTCGTCATGTATTCTGAGAATCTGGAGGTTTTGTTGCACCATGCTTTACCGCAGCCAAGGATTGCAAGAATGGCTGCCCACAGATAGAGATTGGTAAAAATGCTCTTCAGACACGCCGACTCTGCATAATTCTGTCCAAAGTAATAAATCACGTATCCGACTCCGGCTCCGACAGCAATGACCAGTGCCGGAATATGTATCTTCTCCACTTTGTCCTGTACCTCGTCATGAGAGAAGACAAAATAGCCTAATAAATATAGGAAGAAATAGATACCGAAGCGATAGGTTGTAATAACCGGTGCATTCAGAATCTGTGCTGCTCCCCATACCGGAATGGAAAATAAAATCAATACGACGATGTTGCATTTACCACATACTTCCCAAAGCTTCTCTGACACCTTGATTTTCCTGATTAACACTAACAGCACTGAAAACAGGAATAGCAGCTGGATAAACCATAAAGGTCCGGTACCGCTGAGTGTAAAGATCGGATATCTAAATGCCGCAGGAATAGAATCAAGTCCGCCGCCGCACTTCACATTCATGTAACCGCCAATCCAGTGATAGATAAAAAGTCCGAGTGTAGACGGTATTAACAGCTTCACGACACGGCTCTTCAAGAATTCCTTATCTGAACGTTTATCCAGAGAATACCGGCTGCTGATTCCTGCAATCAGGAATAATAGTGCCATAAACCACGGATATACAAAATAGAGGATGGAGTCCTGATAACAGGAAGTTCCGGGACTTCCGACACCTCCAAGAACCCCGACATGGTTGTACAGATAGAATACATGGTAAACCAATACCAATAATACTGTAGCCCATCGTATATGATCTAAATATGTTTTTCTCATTTGCATGGCACCTCCGGATATAAAAGTATGATTTGTATTACTTGTATAACTTTATTATATCCCGATTAGTGTGTTTGTCAACTATATTTCATAATAAACATATCACTATCATGTTCGATTGATCTTAACAGAATCTATCACACCATCCTGAATCAGCACAATCTTCGCCGCAGACTCTGCCACATGTGCATCATGTGTAACAAGTACTATCGTCATACCATCTGCATTCAGTTCCTGAATGATTTTCAATACTTCCTCTGTAGCTTCACTGTTTAGTGCACCTGTCGGTTCGTCCATAAAGAGAACCTTGGGGCAGTTGATCATAGCACGGCAAATGGATGCCCTCTGCAGCTGTCCGCCTGACACCTCACGGATATCGCGGTCAGCAAGCTGATCAATCCCCATGCGTTTCATATATTGAAGCGCTCTTTCACGAACCACATCCGGCTTCTCCAGTCCTGCAACCAGACCCGGAAGCATAATGTTATCTAAGATTGACAGATTCTTTAATAACTGAGCATTCTGAAACACAAATCCCATTTCTGTCAGACGCAGCAACGTCAGCTCCTTCTCCGACATCTGTGTCATGTCCTTGTCATCAAACAATATCTTTCCTGCACTGATTCCATCCATACCACTGATACTATAGAGGAATGTTGACTTTCCGGAGCCAGATGGACCCATGACGGCTATATAATCTCCCTTTTCAATGCTGTAGGATATATTCCTCAGTATTTCTGTTGTTCCGATTGTTTTACTGATTCTATCTGCTTTTATCATGTTTTTTCTCCTTTATCGTTGCTTCTGTGTCTGATTGACTATTCCATAATCTGATCTCTGATATGATACTTCTTAACGGCTCCTGTTGCTGACACGATTGTCACAATGCAGACAAGAAGCTGTCCAGCCGGACATGCCAGACCGGTGATGACCGGATTTGTCAGCAGCGTAATCTTAGCAGCTCCGAGAGAAGAGAGAATCATACCAAAAAGACCTTCTCCCAGAGTACTAGTCAGAATGATTCCTGCTATGATTGCCGCCGCCTGTATCAGGAAAATCCTGATTCCAAGCTGTATCCGGATGTCCTGATTCGTGAAGCCGATAGACTTCTTAATTGCGATTGCACTGTGTTCTCTGGCTGTAATCAGCTGCAGGAACATGGTCGTAATCAGAATGATCAGAAACACAGATAAAGTCAGTGTCGCTGCAATCATAATCCACATGTTTCCAATCACGCCTCCCAGCGTCTGTTGTACGAATTCTGTAATCGGAGTCACTCTGCCTCCTGTAACCACACTGCGCAGTTCCTCTGCCTGATCAATGATTGATACCCCATCCTGAACCTGCAGATAGAACACATAACCCTCTGTTGTCTCCTGCGAGAAATGAACCGGTGCCTTTCCAGTCTTGCCGCTGTATGTGATGTCCTGATAGATACCGGAGACTGTATACTCCTCTATGGTATTTTCCAGCTTGATCCTGACTGTATCTCCTGTCTTCAGATGCAGGTTGGAAGCCTCCATATACGATAGCGCCATTTCCCTGACACCGTTGTCAGGTTCCTTCGGTATCCTTCCCTCCAGATAGTTCAGTGGAAATACTGCCTCATCACCACTCGAGATACGTAAATACTCCCATTCACCCTCTGTATTCTCTATCTGAACAAATCCGTTCTGATACATTGTATATTGTTTAATTTCAGTATCCTTCTTAAGATAATCTGTCAACGCATCCTTCTGTGCTTCCAAGTCTGCTCCCTTTTGAATGTCAATACGTATATCACACTTGCCGATTCCCATGTATGTGATAAAGGACGGATCACTGACTGTAATCTGCATATTAATCGGTATCAGAATCATAAGAGCTGCAAGCAGGAAGACCAGAAAAAGTACGATATACTCTTTCCATTTGCAGGACAGTTCACCAAGGGCAATGGTCAGATTCTGATTCACCCACTTGTGCCTTGGCAGATGATATCTGCCTTCCTTTTTGATATGCTCTTCGTCCCGTAACAGTTCTACAACCGTGCTTTTCAGATTCTTCCGAATCATACG
>JAUNSO010000009.1:21965-25536 GCA_030539165.1 bacterium | reverse complement strand
AGCGTCGCCCGGATAATATAAGACAGACATAGCAACGCAATTAAAATCAGAATCAGACTGATGGCTAACAATAAGAATGCAATTAATCCATAGGATAGGGAGTTGAGCAGATCCAGCAGTCCGCCTGTAATTGCAACACCGTTGCTCGGCATCTGTTCATCCAGATAATCTCTTTCCAGTATTGTGACATCTGTGCCGGGTTTCAGCAGATATTCAAAGGAATATTCCCACTCGCCGGTATGCTCACTCAGTTCGCGAAGGTCTGCTTCACAGATGAGAAAGCGTTTAGAAGAAGTCAGAGCCGCATTCATCTGCGCATCTCTGATCAGTGTCACAACTGTCAGATTCTTCTCATAAGCCCCGTCTCTGATTGTAAGTGTATCTCCGACATTGATTCCCAGCTCCTCATGATAATACACCGGAACACCGATTTCACCGTCCTGAATCATGGCAACCTGATTATCCGTATCCAGCAGATAATCAAATCCTTTGTTCTGCACGATAAATCCGTTATCCATCAGGCAGCCTTCCAATGTCTCTCCCTGATACAGAAGCTTCGCATTATCAATGTTCAGCATGGAAACGACGAGACTATCCTGAATATAAGAATGAGCAGCTGCAAATTCCTGAACAGTCTCGGCATCATACTCTCCCTTATGCATCTGCAGGAAATCAGGTGGGGCGGCAAGCTGATTGAGCCCGCCTGTTGCAGACAGCATGATTCCCGTTACCCGCAGTCCACCTGCCATCAGGATTGCTGACAGCAACAGGAACAGGGTTAATACGGCAGACATGATACGATTTTTCCGGATGTCATTACAGACCAGATTCCATAATAATTTCATTTGTATCATCCTCCTGTTCTGCTGTTTTACCTGTTATCATCCCTAATGTCTTCAATGTTTCTGAATTAAGTGCCATTAATCCTACCAGTACTAACAGCAGACCTGCTAAGATGACAAGCATGGCAATTCCGCGTCCTGCTCCGCTTCCAATCATTTCACCGACTCTCTTAGCTGCTGCGGAGTCACCGCACATAAACGGTTCAAATACATAGTCTGAGAGAACACCGGAGCACAGATACGCCACAATATAACCCATCTGTGAGACAAAACCGATGACTCCGAATGCACGTCCCTGTACTTCATTTCTCAGATTGCGTCGTACCATGACCTCCGCACTGATCTGTACGACAGGCATGCAGACGAACATCATAAAACCAAAACCAGTCGTCATGACAATGTCCTCGCGAACACCCATCAGTGCCATAAACATACCGCAGCCTACAAGTCCTATGGCAAGCAGACGATGATATGCTTTGATATGCTTCATACAGCTGATCAGAACACTGCCGACCAGCATTCCGACTGCCACGACTGTCGTTAATGTACCAAGCTCTGATTCCGTTGCGTAGGCTAAGATCAGAGGCTTACTTAAAATCTGGACAAACCCGAGACAAAACACTGCCAGTGTCATAATCCAGACTAACGTCCAGATACCCTTTGTACCCTTGAGGGCATCCATGCCCTCTTTTAACTCTGTCAGCATACCTGTCTTTTCTGCAACAGCTTTCTTTTCTCGAACTGACTGAATGCTGTTTCTCACAAACGCAATGGTCAGGACAGTTGTGAAGAAAGTCAGTATATCTATGATAATCAATGTGCTGACAGATGTGAAAAGTAACAGATAGCCTGCAAGTGCAGGAGAGATCAAAAGCTTTGCATTATTTGCGATTTGTACCAGACCGCCTGCCTTCGCAAAGTCCTCTTCGGAAATCATATCTGTAACTGTTGCCTTAAATGCAGGCTCCATTAATGCAGTAAAGACTGAGCTGACTGCAACTCCAATACAAATCACCAGTATGGAAGGAGAACCACTCATGATGGATACCAGACAGATTACCAGTCCCAGACCTGAGAAGGCTTCTCCAATCATCATTAACAGTCTGCGGTCATATCGGTCGGCCAGGATTCCTCCGAGCGGTGTCAGCAGGATTGACGGCAGAAATGCGCAGATACTGATAGCTGCCGTGGCTGATACGGAATGTGTCAGATTCAGCACATAGATGGCGAGACCGAAGTCCGTCAGTCCGCTTCCGATGCTTGAGATGAATTGTCCAATGATGAGAACGATAAACATTTTCATTGATTTCTTCTGTGTTTGTTTCATGATTTTAATTCTCCGTTTCTATGATTTTGATTCTATGGTGTTATTGTCGACCGCCGGTCGGTATTGATGTAAAATATATGGCAGACTGTTTTCTTTTCTATTGTACTCACAATCTGCCTTATTGTTTCTCTCCAAACATCTGTATCAGGCTTTGCAGTTCTCCCTCTTTCGTTCCGAGCATCTTCTCACTATTAGCAAGGAATGCCTGTACCTTACGTGGATATTCCTCCTGCTTCCATTGAAATGTATCACAGTCGAACATCATATGTCCCAGCAGCAGGATTTGTTCCACACATTCTGTCGGATAATCCGTACGAAATACTCCCTGCTCCATTCCTTCTGCAAGCGGTGTCTCCATGACCGGTGTCATGCGCTGCAGCATTGCTTTCAGGTACAGCTGCTGTAATTTTGCATTTTCAACCTTATGCAGCTCCTCCCTAATCTCATCTGATCCTTCAAAATCCGGTGTCTGTGCCATAATCGCCATCATGATCCGGTTCACGAGCGGAATACTCTTATCCTGCAGTATCAGCTCTGCCCGTCTCGCCCCTTCCTCCACAATGTCGAGGATAATCGTCTCGAGTACCTCTTCCTTCGATGCGAAGTAATAATAGAAGGTTCCCTTCGCGATATCCACTACATGCAGAATATCATTGATCGAGGTCTGCTCATAACCCTTATTCACAAATAAATTCCTGGCGGCCAGCAGGATTTCCTGCTTTCTGACCTCGCCTTCCTTGATTGCTTTCATGAACTTCTCCTCATTGATATGTTTCTCTCGACCGTCGGTCGATAAATGAATCATAAACCCTTTATTTTGATTTGTCAACACCTTTATTGCTTTGAATTTGCCTATAGTATTCGCTGACCAGACATCGGTAGCCACAGTCCTTTAGCTGCTCATAGTCAATGCGGTAATTCGCCTTGCTGTGTCTGCCGGTCGCGATATAGCGTATATTTTGCTGCATGTATGCGTCAATCATCTTGAGTGACACATCTGTGTTAATCAGTGGAAAGAACCATCTGGACCAGGTCAGGTCGTTGGTGTCTCCGATATGCTGATCATCGAAGAACTTGCGATTGAAAATGCGGATAAATGTTCTCATTGCTGTCTGTGCAGGCACCTGTTTCTTCATGCTCCATCTGTAGATTGCCCGTGCTTTTCTGCGGATCTTCCCCTTCATCTTCTCAACTGTCGCCGTCGACAGATCCAGGACGCCGCTCTGATAGGAGATGCCGAGAAACTCCCATGCCTCGCCCGGGTCGCCGGTGTATTCCTTTGTCGGATTGATTTTGAGACCATAGTCTTCTATGAAGTTTCTGATCCGATGACGCATCGCATCCCTCTCTTCGGCAGATTGCGCAAAGCATATGATGTCATCAGAATACCTCGCATAAGGAA
>JAUNSO010000009.1:20078-21865 GCA_030539165.1 bacterium | reverse complement strand
GGTCAGCTCATGAATAGCCCTTTTTACTCCGTATTGCTTGCGAAAGGAATAGAGATTGTCCGGCATCACATGATCATACCGGTACAGAAGAAACGCCATCAGCTTCAAAATCCATGTTTCCTCTGTTCCAAACGTA
The DNA here is from genome assembly GCA_030539165.1 of bacterium. Classification (GTDB taxonomy): domain Bacteria; phylum Bacillota; class Clostridia; order Lachnospirales; family Lachnospiraceae; genus JAAYYM01. The sequence continues at coordinate 21,729 of JAUNSO010000009.1, read as the reverse complement.
TAGACCACGCGCTTTTTTGCGGAATTCATTTTATTGACAAGCTTCTTCTCCGGAACGGAAAAAGGCATCTCTCCGGCAGCAAGCCTTGCGGCAAGCGGAAGATAGCCCTTTTTGCAAATGAAAGAAAGCAGCTCCTGTTCGTCTTTCTTTGACAAGTGCTGCTTCTCAATCTTATATTCATAAAATGCGTACCATGTACGCTCCTCACTCAACTCTTCCAGTAGTCCCACGGGATTGTCCTTCCATGTCTGTGAAGTGCTTTATTTGATACTATTTTATAGAAAGAAAGGGGAAATGCTTTGAAGTCAGCAATGCTGAACACGGGACTGAACACACGCCGGTCACCTGCAAAACCGCGGAGTCTCTATCGCTCCGACAGCCTGTGCTTCGCCCAATCACAGGAGCAAATAAATTGCGTTCCCCTTTCTTACTAATCCATGAAGTTGTGTGTTATCCTTCAGCCGTTCAGCGCCGTTCTGATCCTGTTTACTACGTAGGTCTTCTCGTTGCTGAAATGTGTAAAGAAATTCAGGAATACAATTCCATTTCCTTTGCACGCACTCTTGGCATCCCGGAACGGACGGTTCTGGTAGCGGTTATGCGGAGTCAGCATGATGAATGCCTTGGGAATCCCGCTCTGATATAGACCAAATGTATAGTTTCTTGCTACGTTACTTCCGCCGATTTCCATCGGGGACACGTTCTGTCGTAGTTCATAGTCTGCAAAATCCGTACGTAAAACTGTGAGAAAATTTGCTTCCACATTGCCATCAATGAGGCACTCTCCAGACCCTGCAGCGGATTGATCCTGATAGTTCTTCACTGCTTCATCCTGTGCATCTGCAAATGCTGTCGCATTGTCAGCCATTCTGCTGACTGCATCGCTTAACGGTGTCATAGCCTCTGTCAGCTTCTCACCGACCTTACCCTCTAATACACTGCTGATCCCGTTACTGATGCCATTACTGATTCCATTACCGATTCCGTTTTTGATCACCTTGTCAAAAAAGCCCATAGCCCATCCTCCTGATTCTCTTAATCCTGTACACAGCACACCTGTGTACGTTACGTGAAGTGTAGGTTACCATCGTTTCATATCTGTAAAATCAGAATACTATAATATGCCAGTTTATGCAATATTAACCTGTGGCTTTAGTGATCCTCACCTGTGGTCATTGGATAATACTTAATATTTTCGTTTATTCTCTCATGATATTTCAGATATTGTTGTCTTCTCAAACCTATAGTAAACATAGAAGGATATCAATACTGTGAAGATGTCGGCGGTCATCTGGGTCCAGACGATGCCGTACATGCCGAGCAGGTAATTGAGCAGGAAGAGCAGGGGAATGTTGAAGACTGCCCATCGAATCACGGCTAATAGCAGTGATTTGTGTCCCTGTCCAAGTGCCTGAAACAGAAATACGATGTGGAAGCACATGAACATAAATGGCGTTGCAAGACAGCGGATACGCAGGAAGTTCGTTCCGATCCTGACGGTCTCGCTGTCGGCTATGAATACACGCAGGATCTGTCCTGCAAAGATTTCATATAAAATCACACTGATGACGGCTATCAGCAGTCCGACTAATCGGGAGAAGCTGACTGTCTTTTTCATTCTTTGAAAGTTTCCCGCCGCATAATTATAGGC
>JAUNSO010000009.1:0-19978 GCA_030539165.1 bacterium | reverse complement strand
GATACGCCAAATCCTGCCTGTTTCGCACAGCCGATGCTGCGGAGCAGATTACCCATGGTCATAGACAGTACAGTCGGAATGCCTCCGAGAACGATGACACAAATCGTATACTGGCGTGCATAGCGAAATGCTTCTCCGCTGCCTCCGAGCAGACCAAGCACCGGATTCATGAAGATTGCCATGGATACGGAAAAGACTGCTGAAATCAGGATTGCCAGATAGAAGCTGAAGGAGCTTACCTTTTTCGCCTCTGCATCTTCACCGACACCAAGCAGTCTGGAGATCAGAGATCCTCCACCCACACCTGCCAGTCCTGCAAGTGACACAGAGATATTAAACACCGGCAGAATCAGCGATACTCCTGCTACCATCAGCGGATTATTCGTTCGTCCGATGAAGAACGTGTCGGCGAGACTGTAGATCAGTACGATCAGCTGTCCGATGATGGTCGGTATCGCCAGTGTTGCCAGTGCTTTTGGGATTGGCATATCTTCGAATACTTTTCGGTTATTTTCTTTGCTGTTATCTTTGACATTTGTGGTCTGCATTCTGTAGGTCTTCTTTCCAAATAGATTATTTGACTATTCTACTTATCAGGGGTCTCATCGTTCGGGGTAGGTTCCCTTTGGGAAACCCCGAACATATTCACTTCGTGAGAACTCTCCCCTGATGATAACATGAATGCAGATTAAATCAAGGATTTTATCTGCGTGTGCCCGCCGATTCTTTGTAATTCGTTTTACCATTTCTTGAATATCTGCTGATATTCGCATATAATATAAATTATATCATTATTTTCACAGGGACACATGACCAATGAAGGGGATTATCGACTGCATCTCCATATGGGAGAAATGAAATGAATTTCAGAAATGTAACGCTAAAAGATAAAGAACTGATTAAAGACTATATGTACAGATACGGTGAGGGCTCCTGTCAGCATTCCTTTGTTTCGATGTATTGTATGGCTGATAAATATGGTGATTCCGTTTGCGAGAAGGACGGGTGGCTGTTGATCTGTCGTGAAGGCATCAGTACAGACAGGGAAAGAGCATATCTCTTTCCGATGGGAGATATATCAGACGCAAAAGGGCTCGAGCGTGCAATCAGTGAGATCATAAACGACGCTCATGAACATGGAGCATTGGCTTGCTTTCAGACCCTGACGGAAAATGCAAAGAACGCTGTGGTTAAGCTTTTTCCGGACAGATTCACTGTGACACCGGTACGGGATTATTCTGAATATATCTATACTTATGAAAAGCTGGCCGAGCTTCCGGGACATGAAATGGCTTCGAAGCGATATGATATCAACACTTTTTATCGTACATACGGAGACACTGTCCGGGTAGAAACGATTACGGACTCTCATATCGAACAAATACGTTCCTTTCAGAAGCTGTGGCTTGAGAACAAGTTCTGCGAGGAAGAAGATGTACAGCTGGATCAGGAGAATACGGCGATACAGCTTGGATTAGCACATTTTGAAGAGCTTGAACTCAGCGGAATTGTGATCTACATCAAAGGGGAGCTTTGCGGTTATGCTTATGGTACTCCTCTGTCAAACGACAGCTACGATGTCATCATCGAAAAGGGTGACCGGAGGATTGCGGATATATACAGGGTGCTGAACCGCGATCTCGTGAGGCTGTGCTGCAGCAGGTATCAGTACATTAACCGTGAGGAAGATGTGGGCGTGGAGGGGCTGCGCCGTGCCAAGTTATCGTACAAGCCTGATTTCTTACTAAATAAATATAGGTTGACCGAGGTGAAGCATGAATAAAACGGAAGCAAATATTTCGCTGTTTATCATCACTTTTTTCTCTGCTATACAATATGTTTTTCTTGCAAATATTCCTGAATCAGTCTCTGATTTTGCATTTTTGACGGTCACAAACCTGATCGGGTTTGGTATTGCATTTGCATTCTTTTTTGGAGAGCTGTTTCGAATAGACAAAAAGCAGATCATCCAGAGTCTTGTATTGTCTGCTGAGCTTTTCGGATTTAATCTTTTTGTACTTCTCGGTACTTCGGGAGTCGGAGCAACGGTCAGCGTATGCGTGCTTTCTGCCTACTTTTTGTTTGTTCCGCTTTTTTCACTGATTCTTTTTAAGAAGAAGCCCGACAAATTCAGTCTGATTGGAATTGCGACTGCACTAATGGGATTGATGATCATTTTGAACCGTGATATATCCGGTATAACGAATATACACATCTTATATCTTGTAGCCGCAGATGTGTTTTTTGCCTTGTATATTCTGACCGTATCCCATTACACATCCAAATCGAATCCGTCGATTCTTGCAATGGGACAGATGTTTTTCAATGCAATTTTTGCACTGATCTTTTGGATTGGTGAGGCACATCTTACGCATACACCGATGTCACTCCCGTCTGATGCAAAATTCTGGGGAAGCGTCTTATTTATCAGTCTTTTTATCCGCGGTATGTACGGAGTTGTACAGATTTATGCGCAAAGGTATGTCAGCGCATTGAATACATCTTTGATTTTTTCTTCTGAGATCATTGTTACGATGCTGATGTCCCCCGTTCTTGCCCTCCTATTCGGCACGCAGGCGGAAGTCATCACACCGCTTAAAATTGTCGGTGCTATTGTTATGACCGGCGGCATTCTCATTGCGGATTCTTCATTTACAGATGGAATCAGACGGAGGCTTACACATGAGAAAAAGTAAATTAGAAGAATACGTCGTAATAACAGGCTTATCAGCTGTTCTTTATTTGTTACTTGATCTTCCGGTCAGGTTGACAGGATTCCTTGATTTCGGTGCCTATATCGGAATCAAAAACCTTCTTCCCGCTGTGCTCGGACTCTTTTTCGGGTGGTACGGTGCTGCCGGATGTGTGATTGGATGCACCCTGACGTCTCTCATAACAGATGCTGCTTTTTCCGAACTGCTTTATGAGAACATCAGTATTGTGGTCTTTGGTCTGGGGCTGTGGATTCTCTGGCATGCCGGTGCCAAATCGCATCGGGTGCATTTAAAAAAGTTTGGCGATTATATGAAGTATATTCTGCTTACGGCTCTTCTGTCTGCCGTATGCGGTCTGCTTGGGGATCTGATGCTTGGTAAGGGCATATTTTTATCTGTTTTCACGGCTTATTTTTCCATGAGTCTGCTTGTAGGAATTCCTACGATCATTCTGCTGTCGTCGGTTATGTGTATGATTCCTATTTTGCCGCCACGGTGTTATATGAAGCCGGATGTATCAGGAATGGTAAACTCAGATCCCGGTACACTTGATGCACTGAATGATATGCTTGACGAATATGCTGCAGAGAACCATATCAATCGTAAAAGTCTTTATGGTATTCAGAACTGTATTGAAGAAATTATGATCAGAATACATACATTTCGCCCGGATACAGGTGTCAGTATCACGTTCTATTATGATGACAGTGCGTCCTTGTGGTTTGAATACACATGTAAAAAATATAACCCTTTTATCATGGAAAAAGGTGAAGCTACTGATGAAATGTTTGGCCTGCTGCTGATTAAGCATCGTGCCCTGCGCGTATCTCACCAATGCAGAAACGACATCAACCGTATACACATTGTTATATAAGGAGAGAAAATCACATGGAGAAAAAAAGACGACCGATCAGAAGGAAAGTGCAGGGGATGGTTCTTCTCATATCCGTTGCTGCATTACTGCTTACAAGCGCAGTCAGCATTTTCAGTATGCTGAAAATTCAGAATGACGTATTATCCGACGGGAAGGAGCTTGGAGCGAACGCCGCTGCAAACAGTGAAGAGGCTCTTCTTGCACTTATGGAGCAAAACCTGCTTGATATCGTGTCCAGCAAGGCAAAGCTTGCCGATTCGGAGCTCGGAAAATTTTCCGGATACATAGGGCAATTTGCTGCATATGCCGAAACCCTGTACAAGGATACTTCCTCCTTTGTTCCGGTGGAAGTGCTGCCCCCTGACAAGAACGACAAAGGCAGGCTGACGATGCAGCGTTACCTGGCTGATACGAATGTCCATCTTTCCGATGTAGAAAGCGAGATGAATTTACTTGGTAATCTAGAATATGTTTTTGAACCCGTCATCACTTCCGAAGCAGATATGATTACAACGATTTATATTGGAACTGAAAGCGGCTTTATGCTCAGCTATGACTCGAGAGCCGACCTCGGAGACACAACCGAATCACTAGAGGAATATTACGATTATCATGATGCAACATGGTACACCGAGGCAAAGACGAGCGGTAAAACCATTTTTACCGATACCTATCCTGACGCATACGGACGCGGTCTGACAATCAGCTGCGCTTCGCCGATTTATGATAACGAAAAGTTTGTCGGCGTTGTCTGTATGGATATTTTGATTACCGATCTCAATCGTGCCGTGATTGATGTGGATATGGGAGAGCATTCCTATGCGATGCTGATCGACCACAGCGGCAGAATCATTGCTTCTCCGCAGATCTCTCCGGATCAGGTTGAATTTGATGATATTTTAAGTAATACCACCTTGCCCGCTTATGAAATCAGCGACGAACTGATGAGTGGCAAAACCGGCGTTGCACTAACCTCCTCCAGTATCTATTACGCTTATACGCCTGTTTCTTCATCACAATGGACACTTGCCATTCATGTCCCCTCAACTGACATTACTGAACCGGTCTCAGCAATACGTGATAATATTGACAATAAAACCGATGAAACAGCTGCATCAATGACACAAAATATCCTAACTGCTATTTTGATATTCGTGATATGCTTTGTACTGATTATTTTGATTGTCGTGTTTATGGCAAGACAATTTTCCAGAAGACTGACAAAACCGCTTCTGGCTTTGAACAGTGATGTAGGCAATATCAGCAGTGGAAATCTGAAATACCGTGCTGAGATACAGGATAATGATGAGATCGGAGATCTCGCTGTTTCTTTCAACAATATGGCGATCTCGCTTGAGCAATATATCAGCGACCTGACCACCATAACCGCAGAAAAGGAAAGAATCGGAGCAGAACTTGATGTTGCAAGGCAGATTCAGTCTTCCATGCTGCCATGCATTTTTCCGGCTTTTCCGGACAGGAAAGAGATAGATATTTACGCTACGATGAATCCTGCCAAAGAAGTCGGCGGCGATTTTTACGATTTCTTTATGGTGGACGAACGCCATCTTGCCATCGTTATGGCTGATGTATCCGGAAAAGGCGTTCCCGCCGCACTGTTTATGGTAATCGGAAAAACATTGATCAAAGATCATACCCAGCCAGGTCGAAATCTCGGAGACGTTTTTACCGAAGTTAATGATTTGCTTTGCGAGGCCAACAGCGAGGGGTTATTTATTACTGCCTTTGAAGGTGTGCTTGATCTTTGTACAGGCGAATTTAACTTTGTCAACGCAGGACATGAAATACCGTTTATATGTAAAGCTGGAGATGTCTTTGATGCCTATAAGATCAAAGCCGGTTTTGTGCTTGCCGGAATGGAAGGCATGAGGTATAAAGCAGGAAGTATAGAGCTTGCTGTCGGAGACAAAGTGTTCCAGTATACAGATGGTGTAACAGAGGCGACAAACGCCCAGAATGAGCTTTACGGAATGGAACGTTTGTCGGATACCCTGAATCAGGTAAAGGATAAAAAACCGGAAGAAATCCTTCCCGCAGTCAAGCAGGATATTGATGCCTTTGTCGGTGAAGCACCGCAATTTGATGATATCACCATGCTGTGTTTTGAATATAAAGCAAAGATGATCATTGAGGAGGGTGGACATGAGCAAACCGAAAGATCTTAATATTCCTATGAAAGAACATCTAATTCCGCGTATCCTGCGAGATGTAACAGACGGTGTTATGGTGTTGGATATGCAAGGCACAATTAAGTTTCTTAATCCGAGTGGCGGTAAAATTCTAGGAACGGAAGCTGACAGTCTAACAGGTAAAAAGTATGCCATACTGATGAACGATGACAGCAAAAAAGAAAATGACCATTTTCATCAGTTTCTGCTTGATGCAGTATATGACAAAGAGCATGTGCATGAAGGAAATGTGATCTATGTCAGACCTGACGGCCGAAGTCTCGAATTGCATATAAACACGTCTTTTCTCTATGATGACAGCGGCAATCTGCGCGATGGAATCGTGATCCAATTTTCTGATGTAACTGAACTTGTTACATTGCAGAGAAAACAGAAAGAAGCTTCGATTGTCTTTGCCGCAACCATAGCGTGTGTCTGTATCTGGGTGTTTCTGTATGTGCTTTGGGAACTGTGTAACCGTCCAATATCCAACCACTGGATGACGCAGCTTGTTCAACTGAATGGTGTGGTGATCTTCCTGTTCGTGCTGAAGAACACTAGCTTTACCTTACGTGATATGGGTTTCGGCACAAAGAATCTGAAGAAAATCATCATAACAGATTCCTGTATTGCTGTCATTGGCTTTGTACTTCTTGTGGGCGCAAAACTTCTCGTTATGCAATTTGTTCCGGGATTCTTTGATGAAAGCAAACCATTTTGGAACTGGAAGGCTATGGGGACAAGCGAATGGCTGTATCCCCTGACAGTCTTACTACAGGAATTTTTAACACGTGGAGTCATGCATGAAAATTTAAGGCGTATATTCACCGGCAAGCACAGGGAAAGTCTGGCCATTATCATCTCCTCTTTGATTTTCGGTGTGCTTCATATACATATGGGCATTGTATACATGGCAGGAGCAGCCATACTGCTCGGCGGACTTGGCATGCTCTATAGAAAACAGAATACGATATGGGGACTTTGTATTCCGCATTATGTCCTTGGTATATCGCTTGTGTTTTTGGGTTGGGTACAATAGTTGTACATATTACCCTGATAGATGACTGTTCCGCCGGCTTTTCCGGCTCCGGGTCCGAGCTCGATCTGCCAGTCTGCGTGCTGCAGGAACTGTTTGTTATGCTCGATTGCCATAATGGTGTTGCCCCCGGCGATCAGCTCATCCATGAGTAGCAGCAGATGATCGATGTCTGAGAAGTGCAGTCCGGTTGTCGGTTCATCGAGAAGATACAGCACTCTGCCCTTCTTTTTCACCATCATTTCCTTGGCTAATTTGAGACGGGAAGCTTCCCCGCCGGAAAGTGTTGCAGTTCCCTGTCCGAGCTTCAGGTAGCCTAAGCCCACTCGCCGGAGAGCGTGCAGAACCGGAATCACTGCGTCAAGTTCTTCTAAAAATGTGATTGCATCCTCTATGGACACCTTCAGTACATCATCAATATTCTTCTCTTGGTAACGGACGTCAAGAATTTCACGTTTGTACCGCCGTCCCTTACAGTCGGGACATTGTATATAGGTGTCTTCCATGTATTTGAGTTTCATCCTGCCCTCACCCTTACAGGTATCGCACTGACCGGACTGGCCGTTGAAGCTGAAATACTTCTCATCCCAGCCATTCTCTATGGCTGTCTTCGTTCCGGCAAAGGCACTTCTGATCTCATCCATGATTCCGATATAGGTTGCTACAATAGATTTAGAGGTCTTGCCGATCGGCAGCTGGTCGACCAGAACTACCTCTGAGAAGCTGCGGTCATGCTTTGCCAGCTCATAGACCTCGCCCTTCATCAGTGAGGATTTGCCGCTTCCGCTGATACCACAGACACAGGTCAGAGCATTTTGTGGGAAATCAATGTTGATGTTTTTCAGGTTGTGGTAGGTGAGATTCTGCAAATGGACCATTTTTTCTTTTGTAACTGACTCATTTAAACAATCATTCGTTTGAAAAGACTGATTTTCATTGCGCCCCATATACCTGCAAATCTGTGTCCCTTGATGCTGCAGCATGGCTTCCAGTGTGCCTTCTCCTACAAGTGTACCGCCCTTTTCTCCGGCACCCGGTCCGATTTCGATGATATTGTCTGCAATCCGAATCATATCCTCGTTATGCTCTACCATAATGATGGTATTGCCCTCTTCTTTGAGTGTACGAAGCATATACATAATTTTCTGATAGTCACTCGGATGCAGTGCCTTAGACGGCTCGTCGAAGATATACAGAATCCCGGTTATATGATTCTTGAAGGCTCCGAGCAGCTTGAGCCGCTGTCCCTCTCCGCCGGACAGTGTTCCTGTGTCCTGATTCATCTGCAGATAGCCGATTCCAAGCTGAATCGCCGTCTGTACGATTTCTTGCAGGGAATGAACGGCAGTTTCGATTTTTTCATATTCAAAAGAACTTAAGCTTGTCTGTAGCTGATTGCAGAATGTAATGACTTCATCAAATGTCATTCCTGCTGCCTCCGGGTATCGTATGTTCTGAATGGTCGCAGTGCGTCCTTCCATGTTCAGACGTTCTCCGTGACAGGCTTCACAGGTGACCTTGGTCATGTATTTGCTAAGCATCTGTGTAGCAGTATTTTCTTCATAGAGACGTTCGATGATGTTACAGATACCCTCGACCTGACGTGTGATTTCTCCCTTTCTGCCATTTTTCTTGTTGGTATACTCGAAGGTTACCTCCAGATCCACGCCGTGTAACAATGCCTCCCGGAAGTTCTCCGGCAGCTGTTCCCACGGCTGTTCCAGATTAATACCCATCTGATTTGCCAGTCCGAAGACCTGACCCTTCATCCAGTTGGCATTCGGATTCTGAATAAAGGTACGCAGCTTACCATAGAAGGAGGATGCTCCGTCGAGCAGAGACCGCTCTGGATGTTCAACCACCCGTTGTTCATCTACCCGAACTACGGTTCCGGTTCCGTTGCAGACAGGACAGCGGCTGTCTGCATCCATGTAGCTGAAGGTTGCCGGTGTCAGTTCGAACATCAGCTTTCCGCAATGATAGCATTTCTGCCTGATCTGCAGCAGGATGTATGCATCATTTTCAAGCTTTGCATAGAATGCACCTTTTCCTAGCGTAAGTGCATTGTCTATCTGACGATTCAGTGAAGCTCCCTCAGGCAGAGGGTTTCTTTCGAGGTCACAGACAGTCACCTGCGGCTGACTCTGCAGCAGAGCATAGATATGCTCTCCGGACAGCGGTATGATTTCCTGACCGCAGTCCGGACAGTGGCGTACTGCAATTCCTGCGTAAATGCCTCTCAGATAATCGTAGGCATCTGTATAGGTTCCGACTGTGGAAAATGCATTTCCACGAATAGCATCCTGTGTAATCACAACGGTTGGAATACAGCCGGTCATGTCATCCACGTTTGGCTTCGGCATATTGTGATTATGATTCAGGTATTCCATTCTGCGGTTGCACTCGGCATAGATAGTATCATTTACAAGGCTTGATTTGCCGCTTCCGCTGACTCCGACGACTGCTGTAATCTTGCCATACGGAATTCGTACATCGATGCCCTTGAGATTATTTTCTCTGGCACCATGAACGATGATTCCGTCGTATTTTGGTGCTGCCGTTGTGATTGTTTTGTTAGCTGTATCTACAGCCCTCTCTTGGCTGTCTTGACCGCTTTGCCTGCTTTCGGATTTCCTGCTTAACTTGTCTGCGTCCATACTTGCTGTAGCTGCCTGCCTATCATCCATATGATATAGAAGCTTCTCCAGAGAACCCTCCTCTATATGTACTTCCTTGTTTACATCCTGCTCCTTATCATCAAGGCTGTCCGGCCAGTGTTCGAGCCATTCTGGAACCCTGCAGTCTGTCCGGCAATCCCTGTCCGGCTGATACTCACTGATGCCGATGCAGGGTGTCCGGTCGAAGCTTTCGATTCCATTCAGATAGATTCGTTTCTGCTCCGGGTCAATGTTTGTCACACGTGCGATTGTCATTGCAATCGGATTGGGTCTGACCGGTGAACGGGTTGCGAAAATGCCGGTCTTCGGTGCATTTTCATAGGGTGGGTCACACATGGTAACACCTCTGTAGAGTGCTGCATCAAACTTATGAAACCACCAATAAATAATGATATGAGAGCTTGTAATCTGCTGCATTTGCTCCAACTGAACATAACACTTTCCGTTTACATTACGGATGCTTCCGATGGAGTTGATTTTATAAGGCATGCCTTCCTCGCATTCCTTTACTGCTATATTGCCACCGATGGAAAGAGATTTTGTATCTTCTGTGTTAATATCCGTAGATTTGACTGAATATACTGCATTTTTCACCGTATCCTCGCTTGGAAAATAAGGCTTGATGTCAATCAGTTCACACCCTGATTCTAGTAAATCCTGCCGCAGCTCATTCACAGTCGTACTCTTTTTACTCTGCTTTACTTCCTGCCTCTGCGAAAGTAGCAATGTTCCTTCTTTCATATGAACCTGCATCAGTTCGAGAACGACCTGTTTTAATTTCCTGTTATTTTTTTCTCCTGACAGATAGAACACATGCACATGACTGAACTTCTCCAGATATTTCAGTGCTTTTCTAAAGTCCTTATCCACGGTGATCATCACTTTACCTGCTTCTTGATCACCTGCTGCCTCTGTTATGCTGATTTCTCCAATTGGCTGTAATCTGTACATCTGCTGCATCAACAACACTCCTTTTCTCTTGTTATGCACTCAGCATAAACCGTGACATCATGTGAGGGTCAACCCCCAGATTTCATTTGACTGTTAGTATTGTTCGTCTGATTAATCGGGCTGGTATGGGTTTCACTTTACCAGACATTGCATAAAAATAGTCGCCTGTCTAAAAAAACGAGCGACTGTTTTACTGACTGTTAAGTAACGTTTATCAGCTGTTCCTTTTCCTAACCGGATTACTTTTTTTCAGTAACAACGTACATCAATGGAATCTGTAATTCGGTTACATATTCTTCAGGGTTGTCGGTGGTATTCATGGCAACATGACAGATCTGGCGGTTTTCACCGGACATGCGATATTCCGGATGGCGTTCGAGCCAGAGGGCAAATTCATGGTAGGCACGGCTGATGTTACTGTAGGGACCGTAAATCATGAAGCAGGCCGCTTGATCTACCTGATCGACCTGTCGGAAAATCAAATCCCTGCTTTCGACGTTTACATCACATGGATTGATCACAACACACACTTCAATGTCTACATTTTCTTCTCGATAATCCAAGTCATGATAAATAGAGAAACCGGTTAATGACTCCGCATTCCTGATACCTTTCAGGCATCCACCAAGCTCGCCCCAAAGTTCTCCTTCACAGTAATAGTTCTCAACAACCCTGCGCAGTGACAGGACATGCTGCATCGGCAGCTGTTTCATGACAATTTCGATATTCAGCTTCTCATCCTGATGGTCGAGATCACGGAGCATACCCTCTATCTGGTGAAGCCTATTTTTCTCAGCCTGTATGTTGTCTTCTGTCTTCTTCATCTGCTCAAGCAGATTCTCTTTGATCTTGTCCGAGTTCCAGGACTGTAGAAGCCCTCGCATCTCCTTCACTCCAAAGCCCATATCTCTAAGCAGAATAATACGATTCAGCTGATCAATCTGTTCGGCCGAGTAGAGACGGTATCCGCTATTTTCATCAATAAAGCATGGTTCCAGCAGCTTTTGCTCATCATAATACCGCAGCATTCTGATGGATACCTGTGTGATTTTTGAAAATTCACCAATCTTGAACATGGCTGCCCCCTGCTGCTTATACCTGCTGATCCACCACGGAACCCTTGATATCCTCAATTACAAGATTCATCTTATCAACGATATCACTGACCTCAGCCTTTACATCCGTCTGAGCCTGATCCAGATCCAGCACCTGCTCTGTCAGAGCCTCTGTCTTATTCTTCTCAACACGTTCCTTCTGTTCTTTCTTATCTTCACGAATTGCCTCGATCTGCTCTTCCTTTTCCTTCTCTTCCTCGGCTTTCTTCTTCGCTGCCTCTTCCTCTTCTTTATGCTTCTCGTCGATGAAATCTCTGCCTTCTTGAATCAGCATTCCCATGATTTCATCATCCGCTGCTTCCATGATAGAATCAGCCTCCTGCGTGGCGTCTAACATGGGATTTGATTTGAGCCTTTCCAGCTTCACACCGCGAATAATTGCATTTTCCTCTACGATCTGCTTCTTGCTATCCGAAATCTCCTTGCGATAGGGAGATTTATATCCTTCCATTTCCATTGCCTGCTTCTGGTACTCCGTCATACCCTTGGCATCAATCTGCTCCAGACGTTCTTGCTCTTCCTTCGTCAATGATACTTCAGAACCTACTCTCATAGAAGCACTTCTCTTCTCCAGAAGCTCGAGATCCTTCTGTTCCTCAGAATCTGCTGCAATACCCTTGCTCTCACGCAGCTGATCCTTCTCCTTGTCAATCTGATTCATCGCCGCCTGTGCCTGATTCATATTATCACGCAGTTCATCTATATGGCTCTTTCTGTCTGCCAGGTCATTATCTATCTTCTGCTCGCCTGCAAATGCATCGCCGACAACCTTCATTGCCTTTTTGCGGGCCTCTTCTCTTTTTTTTGTAATCGGATCATCCTGTGCCAAAGCACTGTTTCCGGCAAAGATGGTCGTGCTGCCTCCCCGTTTATCTGCCTTCCCATGGCGCAATGCTTTTGTATCATCCCCAATATAAATACTTGTATGCTCTACCTTCATAATATAAATGACCTCCATATATACAAATTATAGTATATATATCGGTCATTTTTCTGAAATCAGTAATAAACAAACTTTTATAATGAGCCTTACTTACATGACTTCATCCCACAGCTTATTTAAATACTCTATTGAAAACTTCGGATCCTGCCTGATAATTTCATTTTCTGCTTTCAGCTTCGGCGTATATTCCTCCAAAGGATAGACTGTTATGCCTTGTACGCCGGACTTTAGATGAGATACAAGCGGATGTGCATGATAATCGTTGATGGTGACGGAACCGTCTTCATTTTTGATCAGACTGACATCTGCCATTGCGCCAAGCATACGGTCTGCAACTCCATTTCCCTGACCACTCGTAGCATTGACGAAGTTACCAAGAGAATAGAATACCAGAGTCTGATTTCCATCTGCTCCTTCTACCCATTCTACCGGCTCGATTACATGCGGATGTGTTCCGATGACCAGATCTGCACCCAGGTCGGCAAAGAAGGTGGCCCATTTCTCCTGATTCTGATCCGGCGTATGCCTATATTCCGTTCCCCAATGTGGACAGACAACCACAAAATCTGCCTGCTCTCTTGCCTTAGCAACATCTTCCCTGATTTTATCCTGATCTAATAGATTCACAAGATACGGAGCCGATGACGGCATCGCAATTCCATTGGTGCCATAGGTGTAATTTAGAATCGCTACCCTGATATCATTTTGATCTATAACTACGATATTGTTTTGTGCTTCTTCACTTTCATTGATTCCCGTTACCTGAATCTGCGGGTATTGGTCCTGCCAATAGGCAAGACAGCTTCGGATGCCCTGCTCTCCTTTATCCAGTGCATGATTTGTTGCATGTAAAATCACGTCAAATCCACTATCCACCAATGCATCAGCAACCTCATACGGCCCGTTAAAGCAAGGATAACCGGACAGACCGAGCTCTTCTCCTCCGAGAATGACTTCCTGATTCACAATCGCGATATCTGCCTGCTCAATCTGATCCTTCACATGTATAAAGAGATGGTCATAATTCCGTGTCCCATCCGGTAGTTCTCCGCTGTCCGTTACCGGAGTATGTAAGAGAACATCACCGACCATAATCAAATTCAGAGTGGATGGCTCGGCAGGCTCTTTTGGTGGTTCTTCATATACATTCTGCGTTACCTTTTCATGTCTTTCAGGTTCTTCAGCTTCGGACTCCTGTGTTACTGCTGTCTCTTCTTCACCATTTGCTGCATCGACAGGCACAGATTCAGCCGATAGTCCACATGCACACAGCATTACGGATAACAGAAGTACAAGACTAATTGTCGTTACACTACATTTCTTCTTCATAATTTTACTCTCACTTCGGCGCGTATAATGTCTGACGACATTATACCACACTTACTTCTACTCAGAAATGAGGTCTGCATCATCTGCATATCAAAGTAATCCACCGAATCGGGCTGATATAGCTGATAGATTGAAGAACAACAGGCATATTCTCAACTGCCACGAAGGTTCCGCCTAAGATTGAAAGAATGATAGCAAAGGACGACGATATCATATTTGCTGTCATTTCCTTTTTGTATACAAATGCATGGAACACGCCATAGATTGTGACAACGGCGATGAGCAGAACCCAGGCTGAAAGAATTCCTGCAATGTTCGTAAGCTCTATGCTTCCAAATGCAATCAACAGCAGCATTGCAATGGTTACCTGTACGGCAACAATCAGCGCCGTAGATGCAATATAGCCTGTGATATAGGCTGACGTTTCGGCACCACTCATACGAAACCTCTCTACTGTTCCCATATCCTGATCCTGAATGTATTTCGCTGCGTAGAGTGTTGCGATCACCATATAGGCTGTCATCAGCATGGCAAGTATGCGATTGGTCGGAGACATACCATCTGCCTGTCCGTGTATGTCTTCGGTTACCCCTGCAGCTTTGATTTCCTTCAGAACTGCTGCCGCCTCCTCCGGATTTTTTGTATCAATTACATACTGATAGGTTCCCATGATTTGCTCTGTATGAATCGACTGCCTGTCTGCAAGTTGATATTCTAGGTAAGGCAGCTCTTCCAATTCCCTGAATATCTCTGATTCTGCCGCTGCTCTTTTAATCGTCTCATCGCAAATAACTCCGACACGAATTCTATTCTCAACAATCCTCGTACTCATAATCCCTGCCAGTCCGATGATTGCCGGAATCAGAATCATCCATAGATACGTCAGTTTATTATGAAATACTCTCTTCAAATTATTCTTCATAACCAGGTAAGCTGCCATTGCAATATTCCTCCTTCTTAAATACAGTCACTGCAAGCAGGCTGCAAAGTATCCCCACAATCAAAAGAATGATACAAATTCGTACAATCAGAATGCTCTGTCCATCATAAAGCATCAGAAAAATACTTTTGTTAATCCATCTGAGTGGAGACAGATTCATAACAGCTGCCTCTGTCGGATGAAGTGTCCCAAGTGGAAAGAATGCACCACCCATAATACCGAAGAGACAAATCGGGAGGTTGATTATGTTCTTGACCACCAGAAAGTTCTTCATGCCGAGACCGATGCAGATACCCAGCGCAGCTGTCACAAAGGAAATCATCAGAAATAAATATGAAATCCAGCCAACCCCAGTCATACCGATTCCGGTCAGCAGTGCTGCTCCTATGTATGTCACAATACTGCTGAAAAAGATTACAAGCGTACAGGACAATATCTTCGCTGCCACAATAGAACCCTTGGAAATAGGTGAGAGCAAAACCCTCTCCGCCGTCTTGGCATAAGCATCATCCTTCCCTGCATAAGCCGCTGTAATCAATGCCATGACAATACAAAACGGAATGGTAACGATACTGTAGTATTGATAGCTGCTGATACCGCCGTGTGAGAAATTACGGCACAGCACACCCAAAAGCCCTATCATAATCGCCGGAAATAAAATGTTATAGCCGACTGCAAATCCATCACATATACGATGTCTGATATTCAGTTTTAATTCTGCCATAAATGCTGTCATGCTGATTCCACCTCATCTCTTAGCTGTTTACCGGTAATGTGCAGAAAGATATCCTCCAGCGTCAGGAGATTCTGTTCCTGATAGGTTGCCTTCAAGTCCTCCTTACTGCAATCCGTCAGAATGGTTCCGTGGTCCATTAGAATCATTCGGTCGCAGAGCGCCTCTATCTCTTCCATATAGTGTGATACATAAATGATGGTTGTGCCTCGTCTGTTGAGTTCCTTGATTGTCTCCATGATATGATTTCTCGACTGCGGATCAATTCCGACTGTCGGCTCATCCATGATCAGCAGCTTAGGGGAGTGCATAATGGCACATGCAATATTCAGCCTGCGTTTCATCCCGCCGGAGTATTTCTTCGGTGACTGCTTTCTGTGCTCCCACAGACCTACAAACTGCAATGCCTCTTCTACTCGCTGCTCCAGTTCCTTCTTGCGGTAACCATATAGAGAACAGAAGAATTTCACATTGTCATATGCACTTAAATCGTTATAAAGCGCAATATCCTGCGGTACGACTCCTATCTCCTGCTGATAGGAGCGATAATCCTCCTCTATCTTCTTCCCGCAATACAGCACATCACCACTGTCACGCTTTTCTAATCCCGTCATCACACGGATACTGGTTGATTTGCCTGCTCCATTTGCCCCTAAAAATCCAATCATCTCACCGGGATAAACATCGAAGGAAATACCGTCTACTACTTTTTTTCCATCATAGATTTTCACTAAATCTGATACCTGTAATTGTTTTGTTTCCATTTTAAATGCTCCTTTTTTATATTATATGTTGTATATCCAATATTGGATATATGGTTGATATGAAAGACTCCCGGTTTCAGGAGCCTTTTTGTACAGTGAATGCCTTTCGTGGCTCTTTTCTTTTAGATGTTCTGCCTTATGACTGACTCTTAATCTGCTTGATCAATGCATTGATATTCTCCAATGCCTTCTGTGGATCATCTGCTACTACATTTTTCAGATCATTTAGCAGCTTCAGCTGTTCTTCCTTGCCCGATGATACTTCTAACTCCTTCATACTGTCTGCATCGAAGGAAGAAATCATATGACCCATCGCAGCAGCTTCCTTTTGATAATAATCCAAATGTGCCAATAGCTCTTCATGCCATGCAATCTGCTGATTCAGCGAGTCAATGGACATCTGGAAGCTTAGGTTCGTCAGGTTGTGCTGATCCTCTGCGCTCTTTTTATCTCCCCACATCCTCCAATATGCAAGTGTATCCTGCAGTTCCTTGATATGATGTCTGATGATTTTCTCCGTATCCGCCTCTGAAAGGGTTGCCAGAATCGGAGACGTGATAAACTTTGAGGAACCAATCTGGAACAGAGGTGCCGCTAGTTCCTGCTGCATTTCTTCGTAGAGAGTCTCTCTGCCCTGTGCAGTAATCTGAAAAATCTTGCGTACCCTAGAGCCGGTTCGTTCCTCTCGCAGTACCACAATATTTTTTTCCTTTTCAAGCTTACCAAGCGCATAGTAAATCGATCCGGACTGAATCTTCGTCCACTGATCAATCCCGGACAACTGGATAAACTGCTGAATTTCGTATCCATGCGTCGGCTTGATATTCAAATAATAAAGTATGATACCACGAATCATTTGTACACCTCTTTGTCTAACGATAGACATAGTATATATCCAACGTTGGATATTGTCAATACCCTATACTTGAATAAAACAATTTAATAGTATGATCCGGACTTTCAATGTGCATTTTCTGCCTTACAGGGTTTCTTCAGCTGATAATCGAAGTTCTTAAAATACTTCACGTTCTGCGGTGTTCCATTTGCCGGCGGGAATTCATATCCCGGATATTTGACAATCGGACAGCTTTCCCTGCGTAAACGGTTCAGAAATTCGTCTGACAGATTCAAAATGGATTTCACAACCTCCTTCGGAGTCATTGCCATCCACTGCGCCAATGACAGGTCTGCAAAATGATTGCTTTTGAAAATTTCCAAAAAAACGACCTTCTCTGTTCCGACATTCTGAACATAATGAAAATTGCCTACCGGCACATAACCGACATCCCCTGCCTGATAATTGAAGGTACGTGCCTTTGGCCCCGGTTCGAATACGGTCATGCGAGCCTTTCCCTGAACATAGTACTGCAGCTCATCATTATTCGAATGCCAGTGAATCTCGCGCATGGCTCCCGGCTCAATCTCTATTAATGCCGCCGCAATCGTCGTACATGCCGGAAAGTTTTCCTGATCCAGTATCCGCACAGTACCTCCATCACAGATAATCGGCTTCACCTTACCAAGCTCATGCTTCAGACTGTGCGGCATTTCTCCATAGGGAGATTCCACCTTCTGTGATTCCACCGTTCCCGGATCTCCACCGTCAATGATATAGACTTCCTTATCCGGGATATGCGCAAATTCTTCCTCAGAGCATCCAAAGTTTGCAGACAAAACGTCCTTCGGGAAATGCGACATCAGCTCGGATATGGAAAAGGTATTGTTCTCCGAATAGGAGCCCTTATCAAACAGCATCAGAAACTCGCAGCCCTCCTTCAGACCCTGTATAGAATGCGCCACATTTGCAGGAAAAATCCAGCCCTCGCCCGGCTCACAGTCAGTTACAAAGCTCCTTCCACGTTCATCCATTGCAGTGATTCTTGCTCCGCCTGCCAGAACATAGCCCCATTCCGACTGCTGATGTGTGTGCATCTCTCTAACGCCCGGTGACAGATTCATATTGACGATTGCCAGTGTCTCATCTGCCGTAATCTCGCGCTTTGTGATCTCTCGTGACCAGCCGCCAGTCTTGATGATCGTGTTTGTGTCCGCAAAAGAAAACTTTAAATTAGGAACCAGTCCGAAGTCTGTTGCCGGCGGAACAATCATATCCGGATTCTGCTTCTCCCGTTCTACATTCCGGGGGCCGATATCCAGTGCTCCTGCTCCATCACTTCGGATTGGTTCCTCATATTTTGATACCTTTAATTGATCTAACTTCGTCTGTAATCGTTTTTCAAATTCCCGTTCCACAGCGTCGCCTCACCTTCTATGATTTCTTTGATGAGGATAGCATCTGCATATTAATTGGAAAATATGCTTAAAAATCCATCAACCGATAAATTTTCTCTGCATCATCCTGGGAAAGTGTCATAAAGCCATGCATCTTTCCATCACCGCCATTGCCATAGCATGCAGTATGAGCGAGCTTCTCGATATCTCCTGCCTTTGCTCCCAGTTCTGCAAAGTTTTTGGGCATTCCGATTGAAATCAGGAAGTTTCTGAGTGCCTCAATACCTGCCTTCGCTGTCAGCTCCGGATGATTGAAATCCATTTCGCAGTTCCATACACGAACTGCTATCTGTGCAAAACGATTCACATCATGCTCCATCGTATAGGTAAATACCGCCGGCATAACCACTGCCAGTCCGGCACCATGTGCACAGTCGTACTCGGCTGACAATTCGTGCTCCATATTGTGGCTGGTCCAGTCCTGACTTCTGCCTACACCACAGGAATTATTGTGCGCCATCATACCTGCCCACATAATATTTGCGCGAGCCTCATAGTGATCCGCATTTTCAATTACACGCGGCCCTTCATGAATCATTGTCATGATCAGTGCCTCAATCATTCGATCAGTTACCTCGACCTCTCTCGTATTGGTTAGGTATCTTTCATATAAATGCGCGATAATATCCGTTATGCCACAGGCTGTCTGGTATGGTGACAAGGTCTGTGTCAATGCCGGGTTTAAAATAGAGAATTTAGGGCGGATAGCATTGCCAGACGCACCTCTCTTCAGCATTCCATCCTCCTTAGTAATAACAGAATCCGGAGAGCCCTCACTGCCTGCTGCCGCTATAGTCAGTACTGTTCCAACCGGTAGTGCCTTTTCAATTGTCTTACCCTCATAGTAATCCCAAAAATCTCCATCATAAACTGTTCCTGCTGCAATCGCCTTTGCTGAGTCAATCGTACTTCCTCCGCCAACCGCCAGCACAAAGTCTACCTTTTCTTTCTTACATAATGCAATTCCCTCATATACCAGGCCGCTTCGCGGGTTCGGCTTAACACCGCCCAGCTCCACATATGCAATTCCCTCTTGCTTCAGAGAGACCAATACTCTGTCAAGCAGCCCTGACTTCTTAACAGATCCTCCACCATAATGAATGAGAACCTTGCTGCCACCAAACTGCTTCACTAACTTACCTGCCTCATTTTCAGCATCCTTACCAAAAGCAAAATACGTCGGTGAATAAAAACTGAAATTCTCCATAACCAAAACCTCCTTTTTTACATTGTTTTTATTATAGCAAAACTTGTCCATATTTAATGTAACAAGACCATTTAAATATAGGGCAAATCTATTTAACCCGATACCAATAAAGAAATGTGAAGGTGTATCTCCAAACACAATAAAAATGTATCCAAAACAGTGTTTTAAACCATCGGAAATGACACTATAAATTTCATCTATCTTTTCTTTTTT
>JAUNSO010000099.1 GCA_030539165.1 bacterium | reverse complement strand
TATTCTCCACTGCCACATCATGCAGTGCATAAGTCAGCTTTGTCGTCTTGATTCTTGCCTGCAGACGTTTGGGAGCGACAGCAATCTGAACCATACCCGGTGCGTCCTGCCTTGCCACTCCGATATACTGCATATAGCCATGTTCCGTCGTGTCGTCCTCCATGGCCTCCTGTACAAGAACGGTTTTATATCCCTTCACAACATCCCAGAATGCATACGACTGATCCTCTTCCTTCCGGCTGAGTGTAAAGTCCTTATAGGCTGTGTTGGTTACTTCCACCTTTCCCTGATCATCAAATACATAGATGGATTCAATCTGCGCGCGCTTTGTCAAATCCATCATTTTATTATCATCTAACAGAGAAGGTTCATGGGAAATCAATGCTGCGATATTCTCTGCCCTTCTTGCATATTCATTATTGTAGCCGTTCTCCAGTTCCGACAAGGTTGCTTTATTTTCATCAAATACAATATTCATTGCCTTCAGCTTGTTATCAAAGCTGACTGTCTGCGCAGAAAGAATGCTCAGCCATTGTATATAATAGGAAGAGCAGAAAATTAATACTATGCCGATGACCAGTATATTTTTACACTTGCCTGCCAGTATCTTGTCAAAGTAAAGATGCTTTCCAATCTGGATTACATCCTTCTCATTTTGATGCTGATGATTTTTCAGACGATCCCCATGTATCATATTCACATATGTCACAATGATAATCAGAATCACGGCAAACATGGCTAAAATCATCTCTATCTTGCGTATGCTGTAGCTCTTTACCTCTGTCTCAGGTATGGTAGCGATCAGAATCGTATCCCCTGTCTGCTTACAGTGGCAGTAAAACTGTCTGTCCTGTCTCGTGATCCAGCCATAATAATCATCGACCAGATGCCTCCTTGAGATACCGACCTCCTCCACACTCTTGCCGATCAGTTCCTTTTGCGGATGATACGTAATCACTCCCTCATTGGAATCAACTGCCACGATATAGCCGGTGTTACCGATGCGTACATCACTCAACGCAGTCTTTGGATCTAGCAGACTGTTTTCATAGTCATATTCATTCTGCAGGTCCCTGCCTGCAATCAAGATACGCCCATCCCCCAGACGTGCTATATAGTAGGCTGTCATATCAGCGTCCACTGGTTGCTGTGTCTTGATCAAATCTTCAAATGTCTGCTCCAGCTCCCTTGTGATCTCAGCCGTCCGATTGGATGCTACGATCTTATGATCCATATCAAGAACATACAGTTCCTTAAGCTCCCACTCTTCTGCTTCTCTCGCAAGATCATCGGTCGCATGTGCTCTGTAATAATATGCAAGCGTATCCGCCTTTGCCTGACTGAATGCATCAAAGCTGGCTCTGCTCTCCGTAACCGTTGTCTGATTGGCTGCGAGCTTGCGCTCCGCCAGATCTAGCTCCAGTTCGAAATTCTCCTCCTGCTGCCTCATGGAAAATCTGGTCTGTACCAAATAGAGAACCCCACCCAGTATCACCAATACCAGCATGATCAAAATACTGTCCCATATGATCTTTTTCATCCGTCTGTTCTGCATTCTATGCATCTCTCCTGTTCATCAACCCATCATTCATAAGTAAATATGTCCTTCAGCTCGGTCTTTCCTTCTATATAATGACCTATCAAATCCACCCGAATATAAGGATATCTAAATTGAATATTATATATATTCTCCCTTGTCTTTTCCAGTCTTCCGGATTCCAGCATTGCAATGTAATAGATGTCAGCAGCATAATCACCGTCTGGACTGATATCATACGCTTTCTTGGCATATTCATATCCCTTGTCCGCATTTCCATCCAGCAGTTCCAGCATTGCCAGATTCCGTACCACCTCAAAATTGTCCTTTTGTCTTTGATAAGCAGATTCCAGCAGCTCCCGTGCTTTCGTCATGTACCCGTTTGTCCAGCTCAGTCCGGCAGCCTGGCAGGCTGCCTCCATATTATTGGGATCACATCGATAGGCTTCCTCCAGATATATTATTTTCTGATCATCCTGATCTGTCATGTCCGCCATTTCTTGATATAACAAGGATGGATCATAATCAGAATCCAATAGCAGGGCATTCAGCTTCTCTACAATTTTCTCATCCGGTACAGTATAAGGAGAGCGTTCTCTGTCGACAAGCATCTGCTTATAATTCACTTCTGTCTTAGTACCCCTTGCTATCAATGTTTGATAGGCTTGTAATTTTTCTGACTCATATTCTGTCAATTCATTTGAGTTCTGTCGTAAAAAATGATTAATAAAGCCTGCTGCCTCATCGTAATACCCATATTCCATTGCACGATCTATGTATGGCATCACAAGTGCAAGCGGAGCATCCTGATAGATTTCTTTATAATTCTTTCCGCAAATTGCCTGATGAATGTTGCCCTGACTGATTTCTCTCTCCATATATCCCTCAATCCAATACTGCGGATGCAACCAGCACGCATACAGCAATAACCCGATGACGGACAGACTCCCCATAGACAGTAATACTATTCTTGGCCATTTTCTCTTTTGTCTGTTATGTACCTCATCACTCATCAATATATTCTCACCCTTGATACTCTATCGCAAAACACTCATAGTTTTCTTCCTTTGGATTCCATATATATACCGTATCTCGCCCTCTGTCTGTTTTACTGCGCACAAGCCGCAAATCCATGAATCCGTCCTGATTGACATCTTCCTGATATAAGAACAGATTCATATTTCCATCCACATCATCAATCAGCGTATTGAGCATCATACTGTCTTCGTTCCCCTGTTCCCGATAGATACTGAGATAATATCGTGTCATCGGCATCTCATAATCCGGACTGAGTACAGGATCTGATCCCGCATATACCAATTTTATATATTGTGTCTGCTGATCCTCCCGCGGACGAAGCAGATACTCTGATTTTGTTCCCTCATGCGCCTTTTTGTATTCTTCTTCATCTTCTGCTATGATCTGCTCATAATCCAGATCCTCCTGTAAACGCTCCAGCTCTTCACGATTCTTCTGATCCTCACTGAGATAAGAACCTCTCTCATATATTTCATACCGTTCTGCCAGATATGCCATATTCCGAAGTTCCGTCATCTGCAACAGCCTATGATCTACAGACAGGGAAAACACAATTGACAGCTGTATCATCACAATCAATAAAATCATAAGGGAAAAGGAAACTCGATTTTTCATCTATTTTCTTCCTCCATACCTATATATCGAAGTTCTCCATCTACAAACTTCCATAACTCATATTGATGCTTGTAATAGGTGCCCTGATCACAGTACAGCATCTGTGTTGCATCGGATGTATCTATATCGGTTGCAACGATGTACCCGCCATATACATATTCATTCAGATCCGGATCCCATAGATAAATCACATGACGATCCAAATCCAATTGCTCATTGTTCTCATAAATATTACAACACAACGTCATATCATCATATCCGTCAAAATTGAAATCCTGATAAAAATATATATCATATAGATAAATATCCTTGAAAATCAATGTTTGAACAAGTTCACCATATTCATGCTGTCGATCACCTCGAAATAAATTAATATGAAAAATACCTCTACCATCCGTCTGGTCTGTAGAGATAAATTCATAATTGACCCAGTAGGAAGCCTCAAAACGGTGGCTAATGTCTGTACTAATTGAAACAGTATCTGCAAGTGGTCCCCACAGTACATCAAGTGCATCAGAACAGATATCACTTATCATACTACGTGCGGTTTCAAAAGTACGTCCGTGCTGATCCAAAAAAGCTTTTTCCGCATTTCTTTCATAGAGATCATACAACGCCTGTCTGTTTTCTCTCATCTGCTTATATTCTTCTTTATCTGTCCGTAGCTTCTCTATCCTCATCTGTTTTTGCGCAATGTACTGATTCTCTCTCCTGAGTTCTCCATAGGAACGGATTGCAGGAACCAGAATAAACAGCAGTAAAAGAACAAGACCCATATTCACGATACGCAATCCCCACGACACAAAACGCTTCAGTCCGGTCTGCTTCTTATGATCTCTTTGCTGTTCTTCCTGCTTTAAATCTGTTCGTTGTTCCTCCAACTTACAACCTCATTTCATTTGTAATTGCAAACACTTATTTTTATTTTACCATAATATTCTTCCCCTGCCCATGCAGATAACTATATAAATTATTTTTCTTGAAATGCACGCAAAAATACTGTATGATAACAACCGTGAGTTCGTAACCTTCCTCACAGAGGCAAATTGCTGAAA
>JAUNSO010000059.1 GCA_030539165.1 bacterium | reverse complement strand
ATAAAAGACCGGACGGCGAAAATGCCGACCGGTCTTTTACATACTGTTGTGCAGATTTATATACGATGCTTGATTACAATGGAAACTCAAAGTATTTCACTGCATTGTAGTAGGAGATATTTTTTACGATTTCGCCGAGCGCTTTCGTATCATTCGGGAACTCTCCGTTTTCTACGAGATTACCAAAGTAATTGCAGAGGATACGTCTGAAATACTCATGTCTCGGATAGGATACAAAGCTGCGGGAATCTGTCAGCATGCCGACAAAGCCTGCCAGATAGCCAAGATTTCCGAGAGAACGGATCTGATTTTCCATACCGCTCTTGTTGTCATTGAACCACCATGCAGAACCATGCTGGATCTTGCCGACAGCACTGGAATCCTGGAAGCAGCCAAGAATGGTGCCAATTGCTTCATTATCATTCGGGTTCAGACTGTAAAGAATCGTTTTTGGCAGTTCGCCGGTGCTGTTCAGAGCATCCAGGAAGTCGGCCATCTGTGCGGAAGGAGCATAATTGTTGATACAGTCATAACCGGTATCAGGTCCCATGCGGTTAAATACAGGAGTGTTATTATTACGTTTACATCCATAATGCAGCTGCAGGATCCAGTTGCGCTTGCTGTACTGTCTGCCGACAGCAATCATAAATGCAGTTTTAAATTTCAACTCTTCTTCACGTGTTACGCTGCTGCCGGAAGCACGTTTTGCAAAAATAGATTCTATTTCGGCATCATCAGCCGGCACATACATCACATACTCAAGTGCATGATCAGATACATTGCAGCCCATGGATGCGAAGAAATCCATACGATTGCTCAGAGCTGCCATGAGAGATTTGAAACTGTCAATCTTGACTCCACTGACTTCTGCTAATTTAGATAAATAGTCAGAATAGTCCGGCTTCTCAATATTCATAGCCTTATCAGGGCGCCATGCAGGCAGTACCTTTACTTCAAAGCTCTTGTCTTCCGCTATTTTTTTATGCCATTCAAGGGTATCAACCGGATCATCAGTCGTACAGATTAATGTAACGTTGGACTGCATGATCAGTGAACGGACAGACATGGACGGCTTCTGTAGTTTTTCATTACACAGATTCCATACTTCTTCTGCAGTATCTTTATTTAGGACGCCTGTATAACCGAAGTATCTCTGTAATTCCAGATGACTCCAGTGAAACAGCGGATTCCCGATGGCATTTCCGAGAACCTCTGCCCACTTAAAGAACTTCTCCTGATCGGAAGCATCTCCCGTGATATATTTTTCATCAACGCCTGCAGAGCGCATCAGACGCCATTTATAGTGGTCACCGCCGAGCCATACCTGTGTGATATTTTGAAACTGCATATCCTCTGCGATTTCTCTGGGGTTGATATGGCAGTGATAATCCAAAACGGGTGTTGGCTCTGCATAAGTGTGGAACAGGTTTTTCGCTGTTTCAGTCTCTAATAAAAAATCTTTGTTCATAAAAGTATTCATGATAATCCTCCTGAGTTTGTGTGTTTAAAAGTGAGTTGTCCCGCGTTTAATCAGTTCAGCTGAAAATACGGATTTGTTTGGAAATTCTCCACCGGCCAGAACGGTAATCAGTGCATCGGAGCATTGTTTACACAAAGTGACAGGCTTGCTGTCAACAGAGGTCAGTTCAGGTTCACAGCATTCTGCCAGAGTAGAGTTATTGTATCCGACGATTTCGAGCTCGGACGGGATAGAGATATTCATTTCCTTGGCATACTTGATGACACCGACTGCCAGTTTATCATCAATTGTCACAACAGCATCATAGGTGATGCCATCGGCTGCCAGTTTTTTCAGAAATTCTTTGACACCGGTTACACTTTCGGCATCAGAGCAGTACTGCAGCAACTTTTTATCCGTTTCCATACCATGTGCAGCCAGTGCTTTTTCATAGCCTGAACGTTTTTTCATGCTGCTGTAGGAGTGGGAGCTATATAAAAAGAGGATCTGTTTACGACCGTTTTGTAATAATGCAGTTGTTGCTTCTTCTGTTGCTTTTTCGTCATTGCAGAAGACACTGTATATGTTGGGTGATTCCAAAGATGCATTGAGAATGATAACCGGAACCTTTTCAGAAGCCTGCTTAATGTATTCATTATCCTCGGGAACCGATGATACAAATGTAGAACTGACTAAGATGATACCGTCTACATTTTTTGCAAGCAGCAGCTGCATATAGTTTTGTTTGTCTGCCAGCTCGTATCCCGTACAGCACAACAGAACATCATATCCTCGTTTCCGAAGATTCTGTTCCATATAATAAACAGCCTGCGCCAGATATGGATCAGAGGAGTCGGGACACATAATCCCTACTGTATGCATCGTATTTGCGGTCAGTCCACGTGCAAATGCGTTGGGAGTATATCCATATTCCTGCATGATGGCCAGTACCTTTTTCTTGGTCTTTTCACTGACATTGGTGTTGCCGTTCAGGACTCTCGAAACGGTTGCTATGGAAACTCCGGCCTTTTCTGATATATCGTAAATATTCATATGGATTCCTTCTTTATTAGTGGTATGATTAGTCGTGATAGGCAGTGCAAACTTGTAAGCGCTTACACTAACAATATTATATAAGATAAAAAAGACATTTACAAGCATAATTGTCTACATAAATCGCTTATTGTGAATATTATACAAAAACGCTGACTCAAAGTTGTATAAAACAGAAAATCGATTATAAATTCCCAATATCGGATTGACGAAACACAGGAAAGCGTGTAGAATCTGAAATGTAAGCGCTTACATAGTATTGGTGAAACTATGTTTGAGAGACAGGATTGTGGGAAAAGAGAAGGAAGAAGGAGATAATATGCAGATCTTAAATAAGGAAATGACAAAGAAACAGAGCAGACCCGTGAAAGTACTGCAGTTTGGTGAAGGCAATTTTCTCAGGGCATTTGTAGATTATATGCTGGATATTGCAAACGAAAAGGGAAAGTTCGATGGTGATATCGTGCTGGTCAAGCCGATCGAGTTTGGAAATCTGGACAGATTTAAGGTACAGGATTGTCAGTATACGGTTTCCTTACGGGGAATCGCTGACGGCAAAGAAACTGTCATCAACCGGATCGTAACGAGTGTGGCAGATGCAGTAGGTGCGGCAGAGGACTATCAGAAGTATGTAGAGTACGGATTGCTGGATACACTACGCTTTGTTGTATCCAATACAACTGAGGCAGGCATTGTATATGATGAGACGGACCGTTATGAACTGGAGCCGCCCAAGACATATCCAGGCAAGCTGACAAAGCTTTTGCATCTGCGTTATAAAAAATACGCAGGCGCATTGGATAAGGGTTTGATTATCCTCCCGGTAGAGCTCATTGATGACAATGGGATTCATTTGAAGGAATGTGTCTTGAAGCTTGCCAAGCTATGGAATCTGGGAGATGGATTCACGGCCTGGGTACAGGAAGCCTGTGTATTCTGTTCCACACTGGTAGACCGTATTGTAACGGGATATCCACGTGATGAGGCAGCAGAAATGTGTAGCAGCTTTGGCTACGAGGACAATCTGATTGTGACAGCAGAGCCGTTTGGACTGTGGGTCATCGAAAGTGATAAGGAGATTCAGAATGAGCTGCCATTGGATCAGGCAGGACTTCCGGTTATTTATACAGATAATCAGAAGCCGTATAAACAGCGTAAGGTTCGTATACTGAACGGCGCACATACTTCATTTGTACTGGCATCATTTCTGTGCGGGAATGATTATGTCAAAGAGTCTATGGAAGATGACCTGATTCGTAAATTCATGGAGGATACAATCTATAAAGAAGTCATTCCGACATTGACACTGCCGAAGGAAGACCTGATGGCTTTTGCAGGTGCAGTTATAGATCGTTTTAACAATCCTTATATTAAGCATGCATTGTTATCTATTTCTTTAAATTCTGTATCGAAGTGGCGTGCAAGATGTATGCCCAGCTTCCTTGGTTATATCAAAGAGATGGGATCATTGCCGACGAATCTGACATTTTCACTGGCAGCTCTGATGGCATTTTATAAACGCGGTGAAGAACTGAGAGACGGAGCCTTGATTGGAAAGCGGGACGGAGAAGAGTATAAGATCATGGATGATGCAGCTGTTCTGGAGTTTTTCCTGAAAAATCGTACAAAGAGCAATATGGAGCTGGCAAAAGCATTTATGAGCAGTGAGGAGTTTTTCGGACAGGATCTGACACAGGAATTAGATGCATGTGCAGTGGTGGCAGGATATCTGGATGAAATGGATCAGTCCGGCATGCGAAAGGCAATGGAGAATCTATGAACAGAGTCATTCAGATACAGGAAAGAGATAACGTAGCAGTTGCGATAGATGTGATCGCAGAGGGCAGCAGGATCACAATCGGCAGCCAGATGATCACTGCAATCCACGAAATCCCGGCAGGGCATAAAATAGCATTGTACGATATTAGCGCGGGGCAGGAGATCATTAAATACGGAACATGTATAGGTCATGCATCTGAGAGTATCAGACAGGGAGACTGGGTACATACGCACAATCTGAAAACAGCATTGGGTGATCTGCTGACTTATTCATACTGTCCGGAGCAGGCAGCGGAGTTCAAAATAGTGAAAGAGAACACAGGACGCAGAGCCTGCTTTCAGGGGTATCGCAGAAGCAGTGGAAAAAGCGGTGTACGTAATGAAATCTGGGTCATTCCGACTGTCGGATGTGTGAACAATGTTGCTGCGGCGATTGCAGCAGCGGCAAATCGTCTTCTGAGAAATAAAGATGAATCAACAGTAGAAGAGGTGGTGGCATTTCCACATCCCTACGGCTGTTCGCAGATGGGAGATGATCAGGAGCATACAAGAAAGATCCTTGCAGATCTGGTCAATCATCCCAATGCAGGTGGTGTACTCGTACTGGGACTCGGATGTGAGAACAGTAATATCGAGGAATTGAAGAAGTATATCGGTGACTATGATGCAGACCGCGTGAAATTTCTGGTGGCACAGGAATGTGAGGATGAAATTGCAGAGGGCACTGAGATATGCAGAGAACTGATCGAATATGCCTCAGCGTTTCATAGAGAAGAGATTCCGGCAGCCGAGCTGATCATTGGCTTGAAGTGCGGCGGATCGGATGGTTTCTCCGGCATCACAGCAAATCCGTTAGTAGGTACATTTTCGGATATTCTGATCCATCAGGGCGGGACAACGATTCTGACAGAGGTACCGGAGATGTTCGGTGCGGAAACGATCCTGATGAACCGGTGTGCAAATCAGCAGCTGTTTGATCAGACAGTACATCTGATCAACGATTTTAAAAATTACTTTACAGAGCACCATCAGACGATTTATGAAAATCCTTCTCCCGGAAATAAAAAGGGAGGTATCTCGACATTAGAAGACAAGTCACTTGGATGTACGCAAAAGTCCGGTACTTCAAAGGTAAAGGGTGTTCTGCAATATGGAGAATGCGTGCAGACAAAGGGGTTAAATCTGCTGAGTGCACCCGGCAATGATCTGGTGGCATCAACGGCACTTGCCGCTTCGGGGGCACAAATCGTGCTGTTTACGACAGGGCGGGGAACGCCATTTGCATCACCGGTGCCAACGGTCAAGATTGCCAGCAATGTACCATTGGCGGTCAAAAAGGGAAACTGGATTGATTTTTCAGCAGGTGAGATCGTTGAAGGCCAGTCAATGGACGAACTGGGTGAAAAGCTGTATGATTATGTAATCGAGGTGGCTTCCGGACGGAAGGTCAAGGCAGAGGAAGCAGGTTTTCATGATATGGCGATCTTCAAGCAGGGTGTGACTCTGTGAGTAGTTCAAAATATGCAATATTTTGACTATAAAAAGACAAGAAAGAGGAAATGTATTTTGTTACAATAAAGGAAGAATGGAGGTAAAGAATTATGAATAAAGTATTGGAAGAGATTTATCATATCGGTATCGTTCCGGTGATTGCTTTGAATGATGCGAAGGATGCCAAACCTTTGGCAAAGGCTCTGTGTGAAGGGGGATTGCCATGTGCGGAGGTGACCTTCAGGACGGCTGCAGCAGAGGAGTCCATCCGGATTATGACATCAGAATTCCCGCAAATGCTGGTCGGGGCAGGGACAGTGCTGACAACTGAGCAGGTAGATAAAGCGGTGGCGGCAGGCGCAAAGTTTATTGTCAGTCCCGGATTAAATCCTAAAATCGTAAAATATTGTATTGAAAAGAATATCCCGATCACACCGGGCTGCGCAAATCCGAGTGACATCGAGCAAGCCCTTGAAAATGGTCTGGAGGTTGTGAAATTCTTTCCTGCCGAGGCTGCAGGCGGTCTTGAAATGATAAAAGCAATGTCTGCGCCTTATGGAAACGTGAAATTTATGCCGACAGGCGGTATCAATGCGAAGAATCTGGTCGAATATCTGGATTTTAAGAAGATCATTGCATGCGGTGGATCCTGGATGGTGAAATCAGATATGATCGCTGCAGGCGAATTTGATAAAATCACAGCATTGACGAAGGAAGCAGTGGCAAATATGCTTGGTTTTGAAATCAGACATATTGGCATCAATGCCGTAGATGAAAATGCAGCAGGTGGTATTGCAGACGCATTTTCTATGTTATTCGGTATGGAAAAGAAGGTCGGAAACAGTTCCATATTTGTCGGAAAGGCATTTGAAATCATGAAGAGTCCATATCTGGGAGCATGCGGACATATAGCAGTCCAGACGAACTCAGCAGACAGAGCATTTTATCATCTGAGCAGACAGGGCTATCAGTTTAATATGGATACAGCATCCTATGATGCTGACGGACATTTAAAGGTTGTGTATCTGCAGGATGAAATTGGTGGATTTGCAGTACATCTGGTACAGAAATAGGAGGAAAAAGAAATGGCAAAGAAAGTAATTACTTTTGGAGAGATCATGTTAAGACTCGCACCGGAGGGATATTATCGTTTTGTACAGGCTGAGAAATATGGTGCTACCTATGGCGGTGGTGAAGCAAATGTAGCAGTATCACTGGCAAACTACGGACTGGATGCCGGCTTTGTCACAAAGCTCCCGAAGCATGAAATCGGTCAGGCCGGAGTCAATTCACTGCGCAGATATGGTGTTGATACGACATATATTGCACGCGGCGGAGACCGGGTCGGTATTTATTATCTGGAAAAGGGTGCAAGTCAGAGGCCCTCAAAGGTCATTTATGACAGAGCAGGATCTTCCATTGCAGCTGCATCCAAGGAAGACTTTGACTGGGAAAGTATATTTGCAGATGTGGAATGGTTTCATTTTACAGGCATCACTCCGGCACTTGGAGACAATGTAGCTGAGATCTGTAAGGAAGCCTGCAAGGTGGCAAAAAAGAAAGGCATCACGATCAGCTGCGATCTGAACTACCGTAATAAGCTGTGGAGCAAACAGAAGGCCGGAGAGGTTATGGGCGAACTGTGTCAGTATGTGGATGTCTGCATTGCAAATGAGGAAGATGCATCAGATGTATTCGGGATCAAGGCTGCAGATACAGATGTTACAACAGGAAAAGTGAATCATGAGGGCTATAAAGATGTGGCAAAACAGCTTGCAGAGCGTTTTGGCTTTTCAAAGGTTGCAATCACACTGCGTGGTTCGATTTCTGCAAATGATAATAACTGGGCGGCTATGCTGTATGATGGAAAGGATTATTATTTTAGCAAGAATTATCTGATTCATATCGTTGATCGCGTCGGAGGAGGCGATTCCTTTGGTGCAGGTCTGATTTATGCGTGCATCAATGATTATGAGCCGCAGGCAACAATCGAGTTTGCAGTTGCAGCCAGCTGTTTAAAACATACCATAGAGGGCGACTTCAATATGGTATCTGTAGATGAGGTCAAGAAACTGGCCGGGGGCGATGGTTCCGGACGAGTACAGAGATAACAGAGAGCAGCCGTGAGGCTGCTCTTTTTATGTCTAAAAATTAACAATATAGTAGATTGACAGGAGGAAAAGATGAGTCGATTAAAAATTGAGATGCCGGATCAGGCACAGCTTACAGTAGAAAGGCTGTATAAAGATTTGGAAAGGCATATTGTCGCCAGCCCTCCGGGACTGTGCCCTGTGGATCTGCAGCTTTCCTTTTTAAAGCTGTGCCATTCACAAACCTGTGGAAAATGTACGCCCTGCAGGGTAGGGCTGCAGCAGCTGCAATATATGATAGAGGATGTATTAGAGGGTCGTGCGGAAGAAGAGACGCTGGATCTGATTCAAAATACAGCAGAAAGTATTATGATTTCAGCAGATTGTGCAATCGGGTATGAGGCGGCTCATATGGTCTGCGTCGGCTTAAGAGGCTACAGAGAGGACTATCTGCACCATATCAAACAGGGAAAGTGTTCCTGTCATATCACACAACCGGTTCCCTGTGTGGCACTTTGTCCGGCAGGGGTGGATATTCCGGGATATATTGCCCTGGTAAGAGAAAAAAGATATGCAGATGCCGTAAAGCTGATTCGGCAAAATAATCCATTTCCAACGGCATGCGCATTTATTTGTGAGCACCCATGTGAAGCGAGATGCCGCAGAAATATGCTGGATAATTCAGTTAACATCAAGGGCCTGAAAAGAATGGCAGTAGATCATGCAAGGGCAAACCATGTGCCGGTTCCGGCAAAGGCTCAAAGCACAGGTAAGAGAATTGCCGTGATCGGCGGCGGACCGGGCGGACTGTCAGCTGCCTATTATCTGGAACTGATGGGACATCATGTAGTTGTCTATGAAGAGAAAGAAAAGCTTGGCGGTATGCTTCGATATGGTATCCCAAGCTACAGGTTTCCAAGGGAACGTCTGGAAGAAGATATTGAAGCTGTTTTATCCACCGGAATTGAGGTATATACAAACCATAAAATAGGAAATCAGGAAGGCGAGATCCCGTTTCATCAATTAAGAACGGATTATGATGCAGTCTATATAGCAATCGGAGCTCACACCGATAAAAAAATCGGAATTCCAGGAGAAGATGCCAAGGGAGTCCTTTCAGCGGTGGAGATGCTGAAAAGTATCGGCGAAGAGAAGGTAATGGATTTTACAGGAAAGACGGTTGTGGTAATCGGTGGCGGAAATGTCGCTATGGACTGCGCCCGCTCTGCTGTCCGTCTCGGGGCAGGAAAAGTAGGAATCGCCTATCGAAGAAGAGAAGAGGATATGACAGCTTTACCGGAAGAAATCAAAGGAGCGGCTGCAGAGGGAGTAGAGTTGTATGAATTAAGAAAACCTGTGAGCATAGAAGTCAATGAGGAGGGTAAAGCAACAGCGATCATGACAGAGCCACAGATGATAGGACCGATTGATGCATGGGGAAGGGCAAGGACGGTGATAGCCGCAGTACCACAGACGAGAATCGCCTGTGATATTGTGATTGTTGCAATCGGACAGGGAATCGAAACCGGACACTTTAAGGATGCCGGTATCTCCGTTCAAAGAGGCACTCTGGCAGCTATGAATGATAGTGAAGTAGCTGATATTCCGGGAGTCTTTGCAGGAGGTGACTGTGTCACAGGACCGGCTACAGTGATTCGTGCCATCGGAGCCGGAAAGGTAGCAGCGGCAAATATTGATGAGTATCTGGGCTATCATCATGTCATTGCCTGTGACGTAGCGATTCCACAGCCCCAGTACAGTGATCAGCATCCTTACGGCAGAGTACAGCTTCATGAGCGAGAGGCATCAGTCAGAAAAGAAAACTTTGATCTGATTGAAACCTGTATGACAGAGGAGGAAGCATGTCAGGAAGCAGGCAGATGTTTGCGGTGTGACAGATATGGATACGGAAGTCTCAAAGGAGGTCGTGTGACAGCATGGTAGAATATATCAATTTAACAATAGACGGAAACTCTGTATGCGTAGCAGAAGGAACCACCATTATGAAGGCAGCCCGTCAGCTGGGAATCGAAATTCCTCATCTTTGTTATCTGGAGGGCATCAATGAAATCAGTGCCTGTAAGGTATGCGTGGTGGAAATGAAGGGAAAGGAAAAACTGATTACAGCCTGTAATAATAAAGTAGAAGAGGGAATGGTTCTTTATACCAATTCCCCCAAGGTGAGAAATGTCAGGAAGAACAATGTGCAATTGATCCTGTCGCAGCATGACTGTCATTGTGCTACCTGTGTACGAAGCGGCAACTGTCCGTTACAGACGATTTCAAACGACTTGGGCATTCTGGAGATTCCCTTTAGAGAAGAAATTACCAGAACACCGTGGAATCAGCAGTTTCCGTTGATTCGGGATTCAGCAAAGTGCATCAAATGTATGCGGTGTGTACAGATTTGTAATAAGGTGCAGGGTCTGCATATCTGGGATGTGCAGAATACAGGATCTCGCACGACTGTAGATGTTTCTGACAATCGTAAAATCGAAGAATCTGATTGTGTGACATGTGGACAGTGCATTACCCATTGTCCTACCGGAGCACTCAGAGAGCGAGACGATACAGAACAGGTTTATGCTGCGTTGGCATCAGACCAGAAGGTAACCGTTGTACAGGTCGCGCCGGCAGTTCGTACAGCCTGGGGAGAAGCACTGGGTCTCAGGGGGGATGAGGCATCAGAGGGCCGTATGGCAGCTGCCTTAAAGAGAATAGGCTTTGATTATGTTTTTGATACTGA
This sequence comes from bacterium, assembly GCA_030539165.1. GTDB lineage: Bacteria > Bacillota > Clostridia > Lachnospirales > Lachnospiraceae > JAAYYM01. The sequence goes on along the minus strand of JAUNSO010000059.1, from coordinate 7,937 downwards.
TTTTGCAGCGGATCTTACGATTATGGAAGAGGGAAATGAGCTGCTGAAGCGATTAGCTGATCCGGAAAAATATCAGTGGCCCATGTTTACATCCTGCTGTCCGGCATGGATATCCTTTGTCAAAAGTAAGTACCCTGCTTTTGTGGAACAACTGTCTACAGCAAAATCACCACAGCAGATGTTTGGAGCTGTGACCAAGACTTATTTTGCACAAAAAATGGGACTGGAGCCACGAGATATATACTGCGTCTCTATTATGCCATGTGTAGCCAAAAAGAAAGAAGCGGCCGCTTTGGGCATGGACAGTACCGAAACCGGTCAGGACGTGGATACTGTCCTGACCACAAGAGAATTTGTCAGGATGATCCGCGAGGAACACATCAATGTAAAGCTGCTGCCTGAAGAGGACTTTGACTCACCGCTGGGCGAAAGTACAGGAGCGGGAGTGCTGTTTGGAACAGCCGGAGGCGTTATGGAAGCCGCTTTGCGTACTGCATATGCAGTCGTAGAGGGGAGCAATCCACCGGCAGAGGCATTTCGTAAGGTGCGCACAGAAGAAGAGACAGAAAATGACTATGGCACCCGAAGAGAAGCAGAATTCATGCTGGGCGGCCGGAAGCTGAGGGTCTGTACAGTGAGTGGATTGGAAAAGATCAAAGAACTGATGGAAGAAATCCAAGATGGAACAGCAGAGTATGACTTTGTCGAGATGATGTCCTGTCCGGGCGGGTGCGTCGGAGGAGGGGGACAGCCAATCAAGGAGGGATGCGAACAGGCATTTAAAAGGGGTCAGGAGCTCTACCGACTGGATGAAAAGAGAACACTGCGGTTTTCTCATGAAAATGAAGCAGTCAAAAGACTTTATGATGAGTATCTGGGTGAGCCGCTCAGTGAAACATCACATCGTATTCTTCATGTGAAATATTGATAGGTGTTTTTAGCTGATACAGCAGTTGGCATATTTCTTCGGAGAGATGCCGACTGCTTTTGTAAATGATTTTAGAAAATTGCTGTAATCATTGAAGCCGGCCTGCTCACAGGCATCACTTACATTCATACCGTCTGCCAGTAAAGCTTTTGCGATGGCGATGCGTCGGGCGGTAATGTATTTATTGATGGTGGTTCCGGTGGCCGACTTAAAGATACGGCATATGTAAGAGCTGCTCAGATAAAAGTGAGCAGACAGTTCGTCTATGGTAATGGTTTCATGGATGTTCTGATTGATATAGGCCAGTATTTCTTTGACCTGCTCGCTGTACTGATAGCCGTTTTCATTGACTTCATTTGTCGTTTCAATACAGCATTTATTAAGCAGAACAATCAGTTCTGTAAAGGCAGTACGTTCCACGATATCATGACCAAAATCATTTGAGGACGTGATTTTATCAATATAATACAGGAATCTTTGCTGCTGCTCTTTATTGAGGGAGATCCTGTGGGAAAAATGGTCAGGACGGCTGGCAAAGCACATGTTCAGATCAGTTGTTGGTGTTGAGAGTGATTTGATGAATTCAGGATCAGCAAATAATACAATCCGCTCATGTACCATCTGGTCAATCTGTGTGAGATAGTGGCTCTCATATTGGTTGATAATGAAAATATCGCCGGGGTGGATATCGTAGAATCTGTTATCGATCAGAAACTGCTTTCCGCCGGATATGGAGTAATAAATCTCATAGCAGTCATGAATATGCATCTGCATGGGCTTTTCTTCTTTATAAAGATGTGAGACTGCAAAATATTTGTGTGAAACACAGCTTTCCATTGCTGCAATACATGATGAGTATTCCTGCATGCCATAATCCTCCGCGATCTGTGATGCCTAGAGTATAGCAGAATTTGACTAGAAGTTCAAGATTTGCAATATTTTATTGCTGAAATGACAAGAAATTGTGAATAAGACATGATAAGATGAATACATCATAGGGATAAGAATCCCGGAGTACAGCATAGGAAAGGAGTATTTATATGGAACTGAGAACCGCATCATCACCAAGAGACGTGAAGCATTATACGACTGACAGACTGAGAGAGGAATTTCTGATTCAGAACCTTTTCGTACCGGGCGAGATCAAGCTCGTATACAGCCATATTGACCGCATCATAACAGGCGCGGCAGTACCTGTATCAGCTCCCATCAAGCTGACTGCAGGCGACGAACTCAGAGCAGATTATTTCCTTCAAAGACGTGAAATGGGTGTCATCAATATCGGCGGAACAGGAAGGATTATAATTGATGGAAAAACATATACGGTAGGGTATAAAGAAGCAATGTATATCGGTATGGGCTCCAAAGAAATTTCCTTTGAAAGTCTCGACACTGCAAAGCCGGCAAAATTCTATATCAACAGTGCACCTGCTCATACAGCTTATCCGACGGTATTAATCAAACCGGAAGGAACACCGGAAGAGGGAGTTGTAATCGTTAAAGATGAAAACAAGGTAGAACTGGGATCACTGGAAGAGTCCAATCACAGAGTCATCTGCAAATATATCCTGCCGGGTCAGGTGGAGAGCTGTCAGCTTGTAATGGGTATGACAGGACTCAAGCCGGGAAGTGTATGGAATACAATGCCATGCCATACACATGACAGAAGGATGGAGGTATATCTGTATTTTGATATGCCGGAGGATGCATTTGTAATGCATTATATGGGAGAACCGACAGAGACAAGACATGTCGTTATGAGAAATGAAGAGGCAATCATATCACCCAGCTGGTCAATTCATGCGGGCAGCGGATCCAGAGCTTATACATTTATCTGGGGTATGGTAGGAGAAAATCAGGTATTTGGTGATATGGATGATGTCGCCATGTGTGACCTGAAATAACAGATGAACGGAGGAAATCAAATGAGTATCTTAAACAGTTTTTCACTGGAAGGAAAGGTGGCACTGATCACAGGTGCTTCCTACGGAATCGGATTTGCCATTGCAACAGCCTATGCTGACGCAGGAGCAACGATTGTATTTAACGACATCAAGCAGGAACTTGTAGACAAGGGAATTGCAGCCTATGCTGAAAAAGGAATCAAGGCACATGGATATGTGTGTGATGTCACAGATGAGAATCAGGTGAATGAATTTGTAGCCAAGGTAGAAAAGGAAGTTGGTGTGATTGATATCCTGGTTAATAATGCAGGTATTATCAAGAGAATCCCGATGTGTGACATGACGGCAGCGGAGTTCAGACAGGTCATTGATGTAGACCTGAATGCACCGTTTATCGTATCTAAGGCAGTGATTCCGGGCATGATCAAAAAGGGACACGGCAAAATTATTAATATCTGCTCTATGATGAGTGAGCTGGGACGTGAGACTGTATCTGCTTATGCAGCAGCTAAGGGCGGACTCAAGATGCTGACCAGAAATATCTGCTCTGAATATGGTGAATTCAATATTCAGTGTAATGGTATCGGACCGGGTTATATTGCTACACCACAGACAGCACCGCTTCGTGAGAAGCAGGCAGACGGCTCCAGACATCCGTTTGACCAGTTTATCGTGGCCAAGACACCGGCAGCACGCTGGGGAGATACCGAGGATCTGATGGGACCTGCAGTGTTCCTTGCGTCAGAAGCATCTAATTTTGTAAATGGACATGTATTGTATGTAGACGGTGGTATTCTTGCTTATATCGGTAAGCAGCCGTAATCATAATCCGACCCATTTGCGAACAAAACCCCTGCGGAAATCAGATTGATCCGGCAGGGGTTTTGTTTTTCTTGTCTTGTAGATCTTCAAGAATACCATCAATATGTTTTTGCATATTATCAGACAGATTGCGATACATAACGAGGTGATGAACCTCGCGATCGGATGGAGGCAGGCCTTCGATCACATAGACGGGTGCATCATCCAGACTTTCTGTATTGCTGACCAGATAGTCAATGGATACATGGAAAAATCGGGCAAACTGCGTTAAAGCAGCGATATCAGGTTCCGCCAAATCATTTTCGTATTTATGAATGGACTGCTGCGTCATATGAAATGTTTCTGCCAGCTTTTGCTGACTGAGCCCTCTGGATTCTCTTAATGCTTTTAACTTTAACAACGTTATCACCTTACTCCCAAGTCTGCCCTTATTGTACCAATCAATACGGTTTACAACTAAAAACAAATGGTTGTAATGGAATAAACCAAAAGGTTGTAAGGCATGAAAAGAACCCTATGCGTAAGGGTTCCTTTACATATTGTATTTATAATGCTTCGCCATTGACGTTTGCCGACTCATCATCATCCAGAGGGATGATCAGGCACTTTTGTCCGTCAATCATTTCCGACTTGATCTGGTTGACCTTTTGAGGTCTGACACGCAGAACCACATCAAAGGTTTCTATGGTTTCTTCGGTAATAGGATCAGAGGTTTCTTTTCCTTCCAGCTGCTGTTTCAGATTTTTGACCTCTTCTTCCAATATCAATGCTTTCTTTTTCTGTGCATTTGCTGCCAGTGCCTTGGCATCGATCAGATATTCGGCAGCAGGCGGCATATCTCCAAATTCCTCTGCATAGGATTCTTCGATCTGTTTGATTACGGCTTCAGGAATATTGATTTCAGTCATCAGAGACGGAAGAGTGTCCTTTGTCATAATCACAGGGGTATCCTCCTTGATATCCGGTTCTTCATGCTCTTCTACATAGTGGCTAATGTTCTCCTGTATATTCAGCAGGATTTCCTGGCTTTCTTCTTCATCCTCGCCGATGGCGTTTTTAATAATAGAATGGAAAGCAACCTTTTGCTCGGTAGCGGTTCTCTTTGGGTCACAGCCAAGACCGTCAGCCATAAATTCAGCATGTGGTTCTTTGGCATCTCTGGCGTAGTAAATCAGAGAATGAATATCGGAGCTTCGGTCTGAAAAAGCAGGGAAGATAAAGCCTGTATCAGGCGGACATACAACCCAGTCACGAATACGCGGTCCGATACGATTTTCATCCTTGCGGTAGCCAAGTCCCGGTTTTGACAGCGCAACCGGACAGATGGCGCATAACATATATTCAAAGACTTCTTCCGATTCGTCCAGCTTGGAATTATCTGTAGTCTTCGTCATCACATCATATGCATCGTGAAATAAAAGAATCAAATAATTACCCACATAATCATAACTGTTGATGACCATTTCATAAAAGCGATCTAATAACTCTTCATTTTTAAAGTCACTGCTCTTAAGACCCATCAGGAATTGCTGTTTTCCTCCTGCATCCTCTTCACTCAATGGGAATTCCAGATTCAGCAGATTATTACCGACGGTACCTGATAGTGTCTTCTTGGCAAGCTCTAGATATTTATAGAATTCTTCTGCTTCCAGATTCAAAAAGGTTTCATTCATTTTTACAACGATTTGCTTGCTGCTATCCACATAAGCTCCGCAAAGTCTTGTGAAGGTACACTCTTCTTTTTTGAGTCTTCTCTTTAATTCTGCGATGTCTTTCTTTGTCATTGCTTCTCACCTAATTTATCGTATTTTTTGTTTATGACCGGCGGTTATCCATTTGCCGCCGATGCCAGTTTAGTATAGCATTTAAAAAGTCAATTTGCAAAGTGAAAACCAACATATTTCCTTGACAAAATCAGCAAGGTGAACGTATAATCGGGATAGTTATTATAATCAATGAAGAAATGCGTTGACGAAGACAGTAGATGATATTCAAAAGTTGCAGAGAGCCGGACATGGTGAGAACCGGTACGAGTAGAATATGATTGAAGATCACTTCCGAGCTTCGGACTGAACGATTTAGGTTTAGTAAGCCCCGACGGAATCCGCCGTTACCGGAAATCATATGAATGCCGAGTGCAGAGTATGACGTATCAGGTGGTACACCGAGTGAATAGTAGAAACTATAACCTCGTCCTAATACAGGACGGGGTTTCTTTTATGAAAGAAAGGATGATAAAACATGTACGAAAAAGTATCCCCGGACTTGAATTTTGTGGACAGAGAGAAAGCAGTAGAGAAATTCTGGAGTGAAAATGATATTTTCAGAAAGAGTATGGAGAACAGAAAAGAAGGCGAGACCTATACCTTCTATGACGGACCTCCGACAGCAAACGGCAAGCCGCATATTGGCCATGTGCTGACACGTGTCATCAAGGATATGATTCCGCGTTACCAGACGATGAAGGGCAAGATGGTTCCAAGAAAGGCCGGCTGGGATACCCACGGACTTCCGGTAGAGCTTGAGGTAGAGAAGCTGCTTGGTCTCGATGGTAAGGAACAGATTGAAGAATACGGACTGGATCCTTTCATCACAAAATGTAAAGAAAGTGTCTGGAAATACAAGGGCATGTGGGAAGATTTCTCTGCAACAGTCGGTTTCTGGGCTGATATGGATGATCCCTATGTCACTTATCATGATAACTTTATTGAATCTGAATGGTGGGCTCTGAAGGAAATCTGGAACAAGGGACTTCTTTATAAAGGCTTCAAGATCGTACCCTACTGTCCTCGCTGCGGAACTCCGCTTTCCTCACACGAGGTGGCACAGGGCTATAAGGATGTGAAGGAACGCTCTGCGATTGCCAGATTTAAGGTGAAGGATGAGGATGCCTATATCCTTGCATGGACAACAACCCCATGGACGCTTCCGTCCAACGTGGCACTCTGTGTGAATCCGAATGAAACCTATGCAAAGGTCAAGGCTGCAGACGGATATACCTATTATATGGCAGAAGCTCTCTTAGACACCGTGCTTGGTACTCTGGAACGCGAGGAAGGAACTCCCGCATATGAAGTATTAGAGACTTACATCGGTAAGGATCTGGAATATAAGGAATACATTCCGCTGTTTGACTGTGCTGTATCCATCTGTGAAAAGCAGCATAAGAAAGCATTTTTCGTAACGTGTGATACCTATGTTACATTGACAGACGGTACTGGCGTTGTTCATATTGCTCCGGCTTTTGGTGAAGATGATGCGGTAGTCGGACGTAATTATGATCTTCCGTTTGTACAGCTCGTGGATGGCAAGGGCCAGATGACCGCTGAGACAGACTGGCCGGGTACGTTCTGCAAGAAGGCAGATCCGCTCGTACTCAAAGCGTTGACAGAGAAGAATTTGTTATTTTCTGCACCGAAATTCGAGCATAGCTACCCGCACTGCTGGAGATGCGATACGCCATTAATCTACTATGCACGTGAATCATGGTTCATCAAGATGACAGCGGTGAAGGATGACCTGATCAGAAATAATAATACCATCAACTGGATTCCGGAATCCATCGGTAAGGGTCGTTTTGGCGACTGGCTGGAGAACATTCAGGACTGGGGTATTTCCCGTAACCGTTACTGGGGCACTCCGCTAAATGTATGGGAATGTGAGTGCGGTCATATGCATTCCATCGGTTCACGCGAAGAATTAAAGGAGTTAAGCGGCCGTGAGGATGCGCTGACAGTAGAGCTGCACAGACCGTATATTGATGAATTTACAATTACCTGTCCAAAATGCGGCAAGCCGATGCATCGTGTACCTGAGGTGATTGACTGCTGGTTTGATTCAGGAGCGATGCCTTTTGCACAACATCATTACCCGTTTGAGAACAAGGAGCTGTTTGAACAGCAATTTCCGGCACAGTTTATTTCAGAAGCAGTAGACCAGACACGTGGATGGTTCTATTCTCTGCTTGCAGAGTCTACACTGCTCTTTAATAAAGCCCCCTATGAAAATGTTATCGTTCTCGGTCATGTACAGGATGAGAATGGCCAGAAGATGAGCAAGTCAAAGGGAAATGCAGTAGACCCGTTTGATGCACTGAATACGTATGGTGCAGACGCTATCCGCTGGTATTTCTACATCAATTCTGCACCGTGGCTTCCGAACCGTTTCCATGGCAAGGCCGTAGTGGAAGGTCAGCGTAAATTCATGGGTACGTTATGGAATACCTATGCATTCTTCGTGCTCTATGCGAATATAGATAACTTTGATGCAACGAAATATACATT
>JAUNSO010000058.1:13085-18616 GCA_030539165.1 bacterium | reverse complement strand
GCAGAGCAGGAACTTCAAAAGTATGAGCTGCCCTGCTTTATCGACCGGACAAGGGGAATCCTTCTGAATCCGTTTGTGGAGTATCTGCGTGCACTGACAGATATATTTGCTAGGGACTACAGCTATGAAAGCATGTTCCGCTATCTGAAAACCTCGCTTGTTTCATGGAAAAATGAGAGCGGAGAAACCATTCACCTGCAGCAGGAGGATGTCGATGCACTGGAAAACTATGTGCTGGCATGCGGGATTCGCAGAAAATCACAGTGGAACCGGAAATGGGTACGTGGCTATCAGGGGCTGACAACAGATGAACTCATGCATATAGAGGAATTGCGGACAAGGATTATGGATCATTTACTGCCGCTTGATGAGAGAATTCTGGCTGCAGCTACGGCCGAAGATTATACAACAGCATTTTATGAATTGATTGATCAGGCAGGGATAGAGCAACAGCTGCACGATATGGCACAGCGTTTTGAAGAACAGGGCGAAGCTGATGCAGCCAAGGAGTACCAACAGATTTACCGGCTCGTGATGGATTTGTTTGACCAGATTTGTGCTTTACTGCCGGAAGAGAAAATGAGCATACGTGAGTATGGAGAGTTGCTGGATGCAGGTTTCAATGAGATTCGTGTGGGAATCACCCCGCCCAGCATGGATGAGATCACGGTCGGCGATATTACCAGAACCCGTCTCAGAGAAATCAAGGCTCTGTTTTTCGTGGGTGTGAATGATGGAATTGTACCAAAGGGCAACTCAACTGCCGGCATTATCTCGGATATGGATCGTGAACATCTGGCTGAGCAGGAAATCGAGCTGGCACCGTCCTCCAGACAACAGGCTTATATGCAGAGAATTTATCTCTATATGCTGATGAGCAAGCCGACGGAGCACCTCTACCTGTCCTATGTGAAAGTAGGTGCAGATGGAAAGTCCATGCATCCGTCCTACCTGATACAAACGATACAGACATTATTTCCGAAGCTTGAGATAAAACGTTTTGAAAGAACACTTGATATCAATCAATTATATTCCAGACAGGCAGCATTTGAGGATGTAGTTGCAGGTCTGCGAGATTACCACAATATGGAAGATAATCGCAGGCAGGGGCAGTATGAGTCCGTGGATGTCAAAGAACAGAAGCAACTGCAAGCAACCGAAGACAAGTATCACGTGTTATTGAATTGGTATCTGCATAACCAGATTTACAGCGACCGCCTAAAGCAATACATCAGTACAGCCTTCAGTACAGAAAAGACAGACCGGATTGGTAAGGCAGTCGCTACGGCATTGTATGGAAAGGTACTTGAGAACAGTGTTACGAGGCTGGAACTGTATGCAGCCTGCGCCTATAGTCATTTCCTACAGTATGGGCTGCATCTGCGTGAACGTGAGCTTTATTCCTTTGAGGCAAATGACATGGGCACGATTTTCCATGACGCATTGCAGCGTTATGCAGAGCTTCTCAGGAAGAATGGATATACATGGTTTGATATATCTGCAGAGCAGTCAGAGACACTGGTGGAGCAGGCGGTAGCAGACTGTATGGGAAAGACACAGAATGAGATACTGTACAGCACTGCAAGATACGGATATGTACTGAACAGGATCCGACGCATCCTGAATCGAACGGTTACAGTGCTTGGGGCACAGATCAGAAAAGGAAAATTTGTCCCCAATCAATTTGAATTTGCATTCTCAGCAGAAACGGACTATCAATCTCTGAATATCAGCCTGTCTGAAGATGAAGCGATGCATCTGAGCGGCAGAATAGACAGAATGGATACCTGTGAGGAAGAGAACAAGTTATATGTGAAGGTGATTGATTATAAATCCGGCAGCAAGTCTTTTGATTTGGCGGCGGTATATGACGGACTGCAGCTGCAGCTCGTTGTCTATCTGGATGCAGCGATGGAAATGCTGCAGAGAGAGAATCCAGATAAAGAAGTCATACCGGCAGGTATCCTTTATTATCACATTGATGATCCCCTGATTGAGAAAAAGGGCGCGATGACACCGGAGGAGATTAATCAGAAAATTGTGGCTGAGCTATGCACCAAGGGCCTGGTCAATAGTGATGAGCACATTATTCATATGATGGATGCAGACTTTGAACGGTCGTCAGATGTCATACCGGTCAGCAGGACAGCGGGCGGCGAATTTACAAAAACAGCATCTGTGGCGAGCAGTGAGCAATTTGGATTGATTTCTGATTATGTGAATCATAAGATCGCTTCCATGGGCAGAGAAATTCTGACAGGCGAGATTGCAGCCAGTCCTTATAGCGATGGAAAGAGCTCGGCGTGTACTTACTGTCAATATCATGCGGTTTGCGGTTTTGATGAACGGATACCGGGAGCCGGGACGCGTCAGGCATCACAGATGGATCGAGAGCAGATTCTGGAAGCTATGTGTATGCATAAGTATGAATAAGTAGAGCGGATGAAAATACAGACCTCATGATTGAATTTGAGCAATAGAATAGGAGCAGCGATGAAATTCACCGATGAACAGCAAAGTGTCATAACGACCAGAGACAATGACATATTGGTTTCCGCAGCAGCAGGCTCAGGAAAGACTGCTGTGTTGGTTGAGCGTATCATCAGACGGGTCTTGGATGCAGAAAAACCGGTCAATATCGATCAGCTGCTGGTCATGACATTCACGGAGGCAGCTGCGGCTGAAATGAAGGAACGCATCGGGAATGCGATAGAGGCAGCATTAAAAGAGCAGCCTTTAAACACACACTTACAAAAACAATCGTTATTAATACATCAGGCAGCCATTACTACCATACATGGCTTCTGTCTGAATGTAGTCAAGAATCATTTTCATGAGATAGATCTGGATCCGTATTTCAGAGTGGCAGATGAGGGAGAATGCAGGTTACTCAAAGCAGATGTTATGGAACAGATTCTGGAGACTGCATATGATGGGGCGAATGAAGATTTTCTGTATATGACGGAATGCTACGGAGCTAAGAAGAGCGATTCCTCTGTGGAAGAACTGGTGACTAATTTGTACAATTTTGCAATGAGCTACCCATTTCCGGAGCAGTGGCTGCTAAAATGCAAGGAAGCTTATCAGTTGGATGATTGCAAGAGTATTGAAGAACTGCCATGGATAGCGGATGTTATTCGTGACATGCGTCAGACACTTTCCGATATCCTGCAGCAGGCAGAGACTGCATTGGAGCTCTGTCAGGAGCCGGATGGCCCACGGGCCTATGAGGCGGCTGTTCAAAACGATCTGGAGCGTCTGGAGGAACTGAGTTCCTGCGAGACATACTGGGCATTTTATCAGGCATTCAGCCATCTGGAATATGCACGGCTTGGACGTATGAAAGCGGGAGATGGTACAGATCCTGAGAAAAAGGATCTGGTGAAGGGAATCCGTGACCGCTATAAAAAGCTGATTGATCGCCTCCAAGAGCAGTATTTCTTTACATCCCCGGAACAGATGCTGGAGGATATGAAGCTGTGTGGACGGCCGGTATCAGCATTAATCGATCTGACCTGCAGCTTTATGAGAGCCTACGCAGAGGCAAAACGTGAAAAGAATATCATTGATTTTAATGATATGGAGCATATGGCGCTGGAAATCCTGTTAGAGCATAGCGATGGCGGTATCATGCCCAGCAAAACTGCGATGGAGTATCGCGATTACTATACAGAGATCATGGTAGACGAGTATCAGGACAGCAATCTGGTACAGGAGTACCTGATTAGAAGCATCAGCAAGGAATCAGTAGGGGCACACAATGTTTTTATGGTGGGAGATGTCAAGCAAAGTATTTACCGGTTTCGTCTGGCACGTCCTGAGCTTTTTATGGAGAAATACGGACGATATAAAATAGCATCGCAGGACAAAATACAGGACAAAAATATGGGTGTCCGCATCGACCTTCACAAGAATTTCCGCAGCCGCAGCCGAGTCCTGAATACAGTGAATATCGTGTTCTCACAGATTATGAGGAAAGAGATTGGCGGCATCGACTATGATGATACAGCAGCGCTTTATTATGGTGCAGATTATCCGGATGAGACAGATGAATTCTCCACAGAACTGTTGCTGGTAGAGACAAAGCTACCTGATATTGGAGAAATCCAGCCATCTGCTCCTGAGGAAGAACTAGATCCTAAAGAGGCAGAGGCGCGAGCCATCGCAAACAGGATTATGCAGCTGATCCGCAAGGGCAGGGTGTGGGATAAAAAGGCACTGGAATACCGGGCTGTGCGATACAGTGATATCGTGATCCTACTGCGGACGAACCGCGGTTATGATGAGATATACAGCCGTATCCTACAGGAGGCAGGCATACCGACCCACATTGCTTCCAAGACAGGTTATTTTACAGCGACTGAGGTCGAGACGTTGCTGGAGTACCTGCGGATTCTGGATAATCCACTGCAGGATATTCCGATGGCGGCTGTTATGAAATCCACATTTGGCCGGTTCACAGATGAAGAGCTGGCAACCATCCGTATATTTGAAAGAAAACAGGTGTTATATAATGCATTAAAGGAGCTGCACGGCCTTCCTGACATGCCGGAGAAGCTAGGGAGCATTCTGTCACAGGAGAGCTATGCAAAGTTCTATGCGAAAATTGATGTTTTCCTGCGAGAATTGCAGCATTACAGAGATCAGATACCCTATACCTCCGTTTATTACCTGATGCACGAAATTATTCACAGGACAGGTTATCTGGAATTTGTATCAGCCATGCCGCGTGGAGCGCAGAGGCGTGCAAATGTCAATATGCTGCTGACCAAGGCGGATGATTATGGCAGAACGAGCTATAAAGGGCTGTTTCATTTCGTCAGATACATAGAGTATCTGCAGAAGTACGATGTGGATTATGGAGAGGTCAATCTGTCAGGAGAGAATGATAATGCAGTCAGGATCATGAGCATCCATAAAAGTAAGGGACTCGAATTCACGATCTGTATTCTGGCCGCCATGAATAAAAAAATTAATTTTCAGGATGCAGCAAAATCTGTTATCACAGATATAGATTACGGTATTGGTGTCAATGCGATAGATCCGATTTTGCGGCTGAAAACGCCAACACTGTTCAAGAAGCTGATGCAGAGAAAAAATAAAATCGAGACGCTTGCCGAGGAACTGCGTATTTTGTATGTGGCACTGACGCGAGCCGAAGAAAAGCTGATCATGACTGCAGCGGTAGATGACGCTGTAGCAAGACTGGATCACTGCACGATCGTTGACAGCTGTACAGATACGAAGCTTCCGGTCACAACGATTGCTTCCTTTACAAATGCGCTGGATATGGTTCTGTATGCCAGACATAGGCACGAGACAGAGATTCAGCTTACCAGCCTAAATGTCTCTGATCTTGTCGTTGAGGAAATACGCGAACAGACAAGTGCAGAAATACAAAGAGATCAGCTGTTATTGAATGAAAAAAACATCCTGCCCGCAGAACAGCAGATTACCGAGCATTTTTCCTATGTGTACCCGCATGAAAGCGCAGGGCAGGTACGGATGAAGGTTTCTGTTTCCGAGCTGAA
>JAUNSO010000058.1:9136-12985 GCA_030539165.1 bacterium | reverse complement strand
GGTGTGGATGCAGACCAGGTTTATCCAGGTATGGATCCCGGAGAGACGGTACTGGTGCAGGGAATCATCGATGCCTATTTTGAAGAGGACGGAGAGCTGGTCGTAGTGGATTACAAGACAGACCGTGTAACGACCGGTGAGGAGCTGGTCGGCCGGTATCGGATGCAGCTGGACTATTATGCACAGGCGCTGGAGCAGCTAACAGGAAAGCATGTTAAGGAAAAGCTGATCTATTCATTTGCCTTAAGAAGGGAAATCGAAGTCTTGTAAAAATTGTGTAAATACAGTATGATTATTGTTACGATGGAGGAAATCAGATGAAGTTCAGATTTGGATTGAGAGAGTTATGCTTTGTCATCATCGGAACAGCTGTCAATGCATATTTAGGCAATATAGATCTCGGCTATGAGATCAATGCCTGCAGAGCCGTACAGCCGGAACAGGTCGTTACTGCTCTTTTTGCCATGATGGGTGGGCCGGTCGTCGGAAGTCTGACCGGTTTTCTTGGCTATGTGCTGGCAAGACTGACATTTCATCAGGTATGCTACTGGGGCTGGGCAGCAGCTAATTTAGTTGTTGGTCTGGGCATTGGTATGTATGCGGACAGGTATTATTTACCGGACGGAGATTTTAAAGGAATGAAAGTGGTGGTGTTCAATCTGATTCAGGTCATTGCGAACGGCTGTGCATTTTTATTGGTTTATCCCCTGTCAGAGGTATTACTATATGAGGTTCCGATTACCGGAGGCCTGCAGACCGGAATCGGTGTGTTTGCGGTCAACAGCTGCGTTGTCGGAGTCGGAGCGACAGTCATCGGCGTGATTTACAGCGGCTTGGTGAGTGTCAGAAAGAAGAGTATTAAGAAACACAAAGAGAAATGAGGAGCCGTTTTTATGAAAGAGACTACGGGAATACTGCTTGAAGGGGGAGCGCTTCGTTCTGTATTTACCGCAGGAGTCCTCGATTATTTTATGGATGAGAACTTCTATGTACCAAATGTGGTAGCTTTGTCGGCAAGTGCCTATGCAGGAATGAATTATATCTCCAGACAGCGCGGCAGGACAGCAGAGATTAATATCGAGTCCCTCAGAACAGAAAAATATCTGGGACTCAGGACACTTCTCAGGACAGGCGAACTGTTTGATATGGAACTGTTATTTGATCAATATCCCAATGGTGAAAAACCGTTTGATTATAATACATTTTTTCATTCTGACCAGCGTTTTATGATGAGTACAGTCAATTGCAATACCGGACAACCGATTTACTACGATCATTTCGAGGATGGCAGACAGCTGATGCAGATTGCAAGAGCCAGCAATTCCCTTCCCTTTCTGTCAAGGGTCGTGAATATAGACGGGATACCGATGCTGGACGGTGGCATGTACGATGCGATACCGATTCACAAGGCTCTGGAAGAAGGCATTGAAAAGATTATTGTTGTCCTAACGAGACTGGAAAACTACCGCAAGGTTCCGCGCCATGTTTATATGACATTTCTGCGCATGATTTACCACAAATATCCACAGTTTGTCAAAATGGTAGCAGACCGCCCGAGACGGTACAATGAAGCCATTGACGTGATCAATGAACTGGAGAAAGAGGGCAGGGCATTTGTGATCCGCCCAGAGATCAGACCCGTGAAAAATAATGAGTCCAATCCGGATAAGCTGATGGCATTTTATCAGCACGGATATGAATGTGCCCGAAGACGTTTCCATGAACTGCAGATATTTTTGGGTGAATAACATAATTTTAGTAAAAATGTAAAAAAACACAATCCCTTGTTAAAAATATAGTGCATGCTTACACATCTTGTGGTATACTCCGTATTAGGGTAATAGACAAGGTTATAAAGGGTAAGGGTGGTTGTGCAAATGGATTTTAATAAAAAGAAAAAAAGAAGGACAAGATCCGTACAAGATATGTATGGAATCGGAGTTGAGGCCGGAGCGCCACAGAAATCGGGCGGCGGGGTCAGAACCATGAGCTACAGCAACTACACCTATAAGGGCGATGACATTGCTCCGGAGGGTGGTTTCCTGCTGATGGCATTTGGCGGTCTGCTTACGGTTGCCATTATCGTTTCCTGCGTTTTTTATATGTTTGATACGAAGAAGGAGCCATTTACCTATCCGACCGGCATCATTACCATCAACGGTGTACTGAGCGATGCATATGGGGCAGGTGCCATGGCAGCTTCCAGTCTAACAGATCCTGTGGGTGCAGATGCGATGGCAACAGATGCCACAGCTACAGATGCAATGGCAGCAGATGATCCGGCAGCCACAACAGCTCCTACCGCATTAACAGGGACAACCTCCACCTATCCGGAGGCAACCTCCCATGCAGAGCTGCTGACACAGATTGATAATGCGCTTTCGCTTGGAGATAAGGCATTTATTACAAATAAACTGTTATGCAAGGATGAAAGCGGCAACTTTACAGCATATTCCGTAGAAGTCATAGATGCATTTGTAGCATATATGTCCGGCAGCCCGGATAAACGCAGTGCATTTATTACACTGGTGTCTGACGAGGCAGCCTATTCTACAGTGACACAGGGCATTTACTATCTATCATTACCCAAGGTTGTGGTCACAGCTGAGATTGGATACGCAGATACGACTGTTTCGATGACGGGATTTCCGGATACGGTTGTAGATGGCACGACACCGTTGGTACTCGGACCATTGCTTCCGATGGAGTATACATTTACGATCAGCAATGCAGTTTGGCCGAATCCGCAGTCTAGTCCGATTCCAGTCGATTTGAAGAGCACAAATATACCGGTTAAGGTACAGCAGGCACAGTAGCCTGTCGCATATCATAAAGAACAAGCAAGGGCAAACATCATTTGGTGTTTGCCCTTTTTCGTTGAAGTTATGGAAATAACTATCTAAGATTCACTTTCTTTGCAGATCCTTAAACTGTTTCACAAAATTCAGTTGTATTTCAAATTCCTGCTTCTGTTTTTTCACGATGCCATCCAGGATCAATCCAGCAAAGAATGACTGGATGGCCGCCAGTCCGAAGAAGACACTCATGAATAAGGTCGGAAATCTCGGAACCAGTCCGGTACGGAAGTATTCGTTCAGGATTGGCACAAAAAGCCCAATCGCAATGACTGCTAAAATAGCCCCCAGTCCACTGAAGAATACCAATGGCTTGCAATTCTTAAACAGGGTGGCAATTGTTTTCAAGACCTTCATACCATCCGAATAGGTGTTGAGCTTAGACTCGCTGCCCTCGGGACGATCACGATAGGAAACGATGACATTCTCCAGACGCATGTTTTTATCGAGTGCATGGATGGTCATTTCTGTCTCTATTTCAAAGCCCTTGGACAGTACGGGGTATGTCTTTACGAACTGATAGCTGAATGCACGATAACCGGTCATGATGTCGCGTATATCACTCTTAAACAGGACATTGATTAACCAGCGGACGATTTTATTGCCAAAGTTATGAAACGGACGTTTATTCTCTGTAAAATAGGTAGAGGAGAGACGATCGCCAATGACCATATCGGTACCCCTCTCTAGTACTAGATCAACCATTTCGCGGCTATATTCTGCAGGATACGTATCATCTCCGTCAATCATCAGGTAACACTCAGCCTCGATGTCGCGAAACATGGAACGAATGACCTGTCCTTTTCCCTGCTGGTATTCATATCTGACGATAGCTCCTGCTTCACGGGCGATTTTGTCAGTATCGTCAGAGGAGTTGTTGTCATATACGTAGATGGTTGCTTCCGGTAATGCGGCACGATAGTCCTCGATGACTTTTTTAATTGTTTTGCTTTCATTATAACATGGGATTAAAATTGCTATTTTGTCCATGGTT
>JAUNSO010000058.1:7778-9036 GCA_030539165.1 bacterium | reverse complement strand
GATATTCTGGAGGAAGAAGCAAAGGATGACTATCTGGTAGGACACTGTGACGGAGATGTCATGAACATCATTATACCGAAGGGTGAGTACGAAGAAGCCAGAGATTATTGTGACCGTGTACAGCAGAAATGCCTGGAATACGAGGATGTGCGGCTGGCACCATCAATTGCACTTGGAATAGCCATGAAGACGAATATTGAACAGTCGATAGAGGATATTCTTTCTGATGCTGAGTATGAGATGTATATTGATAAGATTACACTCAAGAAACAGCCGGGATATCGCGAGAGACTGACAAAGGGACAACCGAAGAATTGACAGCAAAAGGGGACAGAAATGTTCCCTTTTAATTTATATTTTTTTAATAAGTAGATGGTTGACAAAGAACGGGGCAGGTGATATTTTATATATATGCGTTAGCACTCGACCGAAATGAGTGCTAACAACAGAAGAAAATCATTAAATTAACATATTCATTTCAAGGAGGCGTTTTACAATGAATTTAGTACCATTAGGAGACAGAGTTGTATTAAAGCAGCTGGTTGCTGAGGAAACAACCAAATCCGGCATCGTTTTACCGGGACAGAGCAAAGAGAAGCCGCAGCAGGCAGAGGTCATCGCAGTAGGCCCTGGCGGAGTCGTAGACGGCAAAGAGATCAAGATGGAAGTCAAGGTCGGCGAGCAGGTTATCTACTCAAAATACGCGGGCACCGATGTAAAGCTGGATGATGAAGAGTTTATCATCGTAAAACAGTCAGACATTCTTGCAGTTGTGGAATAAGCAGATTGTTGGTAACAAATGAGATTCAGATTTTAAATTATCAATTATAATCAGGAGGCGTAAAAGAATCATGGCAAAGGAAATTAAATACGGCGCTGAAGCAAGAGCAGCTCTTGAATCAGGCGTGAATCAGTTAGCTGATACAGTCAGCGTTACATTAGGACCTAAGGGAAGAAATGTCGTACTCGACAAATCCTACGGTGCTCCGCTTATCACCAATGATGGTGTGACAATCGCAAAAGAAATTGAACTGGAAGACCCGTTTGAGAATATGGGTGCTCAGCTTGTTAAGGAAGTTGCTACCAAGACAAACGACGTAGCAGGTGATGGTACTACAACAGCTACAGTACTTGCTCAGGCGATGATTCATGAAGGAATCAAGAATCTGGCAGCAGGCGCTAACCCAATCATCCTTAGAAAGGGTATGAAGAAGGCTTGTGATGAGGCTGTTAAATCCATCGTAGCTATGAGCTCCAA
>JAUNSO010000058.1:0-7678 GCA_030539165.1 bacterium | reverse complement strand
ATCTCTGATGAACTTGGCTTAGACCTCAAGGAAGCTACAATGGATCAGCTTGGACGTGCAAAATCTGTTAAGGTTCAGAAGGAAAACACAATCATCGTTGACGGTGAAGGTGATAAAGAAGCTATTTCAGCAAGAGTTGCCCAGATCAAAAAGCAGATTGAAGAGACCACATCAGACTTCGACCGTGAGAAATTACAGGAAAGACTTGCAAAGCTCGCAGGCGGCGTAGCAGTTATCCGCGTTGGTGCAGCTACTGAGACAGAAATGAAAGAAGCAAAGCTTCGTATGGAGGATGCACTCGCAGCTACAAGAGCAGCAGTTGAAGAAGGCATCATTGCAGGCGGCGGAAGTGCTTATATCCACGCAACCAAGGATGTAGCAAAGCTCAAAGAGACACTGCACGGTGATGAGAAGACAGGCGTTAACATCGTCCTCAAGGCTCTCGAAGCACCTCTGATGCACATTGCAGCAAATGCAGGCTTAGAGGGATCAGTCATCATCAACAAAGTATACGAGTCAGAAAAAGGTATTGGTTTCGATGCTCTGACAGAAGAATACGTAGACATGGTAGCAGACGGTATTCTGGATCCTGTTAAGGTAACAAGAAGCGCACTGCAAAACGCAACCAGCGTAGCCAGCACATTACTGACAACAGAGTCAGTTGTAGCAAATATCAAAGAAGACACCCCCGCAATGCCCGCAGGAGCAGGTATGGGAGGCATGATGTAGTCACGATTTTTCGCGCAGCGAAAAATCGTGACGATTGAAAAATTCCTATGGAATTTTTCAACAATAGGGAGAGCACCTCGATGGTGCTCTCCCTATTAATTCTCAGCCAACTTCGCCTTTGCTTTTATTTTTTCATACCCTTCTCCAATAAAAATCCTTGCGTTCCCCACCCCAAGGCTGTACAATTTTATCAGACCCTACAGGAAGGAACAACCAAATCAATGAACTTCGAATCCATCAAACAAAAATTAAAAAGTCGCACTACAATCATACTTTTTATCATCATAATCCTCTCCACAGCCCTCATGATTTACATGGGAGCAGTTAACAAGCCCATCCTAAATGGCGACGAACTAGGCTCTTACATCTCCGCAAATCAATCTACCGGTAACCGTCTCACGTTCTGGAGCAGATCTTGGTATGACGGAAGACTCTACACAGATGCATACTCTGTCCATCCCGGCGAACGCTTCGGCTACAGCAAAGTATGGGCGAATCAGGCAGATGATGTACATCCTGTATTATGGCATGCGGCCCTTCATACAATTTGTTCATTCTTCCCCGGGCAATATTCGAAATGGTACGCACTGTCAATCAACATCATGTGCATTCCTATCTTGATTGTCCTTGTCTATGAAATTGTCATGCAACTTAGCAAAAAAAATGAAAAGTTGGCACTTACAACAGCCTTTCTCTATAGCATCTCTACAGGAACCATTGCAGTAGTTCTATTTCTGCGCATGTATACGGTTATGCAGTTGTGGTGTGTGTTGTCCTTGTATATACACCTGCGACTGATTCGAGCGAATAAATTAGATTGGAAAGATTTTATATGGATTGGTCTCAGTACTTTTCTCGGAGTCATGACCCATTATTATTTCCTAGCATATCTCTTTATACTTGCGGTATGCTTTTGCGTATTTTTATTAAAGAATAAGAGAGTAAAAGAAATCATTTGGTACTGCATCACTATGGCAATCACAGCCGGAATTTCTATAGCTGTCTATCCAGCAATGTTAAAACATATCTTTGGAGGCTACCGCGGGGACGAGACGATGAATAACCTTAAGGGTGATTTAAATGGTTTCATTGAATCACTTAAGACGGTTTCAGAGGCAGTACTGACAGATATATTTGGAAATATGATAGTAGGTATCATAATATTAGCAGTGGTAGCAATTTACGCTATCATTCATTGTATATTTATTACAAAACAAAATAAGCAGGGTGGTAGATTTGAAGAAGACGAGAATGATCATGCAGAGAATAGTTTGATTAGAACGAGAATCGTGGTTATGTTGATTACCTTAATCGGATATTATCTCTTAATTGTGAAAGCTACTCCCATACGAGATTTCAGGTATTTTGCTCCAGCTTATCCACTAATCATAATTGCTGTGATTTTAGGTATGTATCAGCCATTACAAAGATATATAAAGAGGCAATGGATTATATATGCTCTGATTATTCTCATAGGCATCATACCGACAGAGGTTTATAAGATTACGCAAACACCAATGGAAGCCAGTCAGGCGGATATCATTTCGGAAGAATATAAGGACTGCGATGCAATCCTTGCATTACACGATCCAGGAGATGGCGTAACAAATTATATTGCTCTCAGTAATTATTACCAGATGAGCAAGTATAGGATGTTCTATATCATTTATGAGACAGAACTGGATCCGCTGGACGATGAAACCTTGAAAAATGAAGACAGACTGATCGTGACGATTTATAAGGAGCTTGATCATGATGTAATTATGAATTACTTGAAGGACTATACGGGATTGAGCAGAGAGACTTATTTGTATAGCGGTGATGAGGGAGATACGGAGACGTATTTATTATCTGAGTAATTATTTCTTTTAAAACGTAAACAGAACAGTATTCTGTAGATTATAACATAAAAAGGTGTTATTATTTAGGGTAGGAGGAAGTGCTTATGAAAGAAGTGAAACATATTATTCGATTTGGTACAAATGCTGATCAAACTACACTTTATCAGTTAAATGACACTTATGATATGATAATCATTAATGCAAATATGCTTGCACATACAACAGACGCTGTTTCAAATTTCCTCTTGAAGAATATATGTACTCATAGTAATAAGGGATATTTTATTGACCCACTAACATATGCATTTCAGGATCATTTGGAATTGCTGCATTCCAAACCTACAAAGGAAGAAACTAGGATAGATCCATATATCAATTTATTAGATAGACCATTAAAGCCACCATTTGTGAAATTGATTGAGATATATGGCGATATGACCAATAGTATTCATACCAATCAGCCTCTTTCGACAGAGGATTTTTTGGATGGTGAAAACACCGATAGTATACATGAGTTTTGCAAGAAAGTTATGGATTATCAGGTATATACAGTAGAGAATAGTTTAAGAAATAATGATGTAGGAAAATATCTAGAATATTGTGGAGAGAAACTGCGCAGTAATTTGTTGCCTGAATTTGTGATAGCTCCCTATTTTTATATTACCAAAGAGGAAGCCCATAAATGGTTGAAGATTAATACAGACTTATGCGATTATTGTGCAGAAATTGCAGATTATCATTTAGATGTTTGGGCACAAGTTATTATAGACAAAGAAATTTTGCAAGATCAATACATGCTAGAACTAATAGCTGATAGGTATACTGATGCAAGATGTAAAGGTGTTATTCTTTGGATTGATGATTTTGTGGAAACCAAAGCAAAACAATGCGAAATTGATAATTATTTCTTTCTACTAAACAAACTGAGAGGTAAGCCTGTTTATCAGGCATATGGAGGCTTTTTTTCTATTTTAATGACAAATAAATCAGTTGGTTTGTTAAATGGTGTTTCGCATGGACTTGAGTATGGTGAAGACAGAAGGGGATATCCTGTAGGGGGAGGTTTGCCATCGTCGAAATTTTATTTTCTTCCATTGCATAGACGACTTGACTATTCGTTAAGCTATGACTTATTAGAATCAGAAGGCTATATTGATATTAATGAGAAAAAATGGGGGCTTTCTGATAAATACCAGAATGATGTCTGCAAATGTAAAAGATGTAGAAGTCTCATGCCAGAATACATGATAGGATTTAAAGATTACTCTAGCTCTAAGCCATATAATGTGGAATTTAAAACGCATACGCAAAGAAGATTGATTTCAACGAAAGAAGAAAAGGAAAACTGTCGATTTCATTATATGTACTGCAAAAAAATGGAGTTTATCCTATCTCAGAGAAAAAGCTTGAAAGCAGTTCTTAAAGAAATAGAAGACGAAATCATAAAATATAAAGGAGCAGCTGGAAAAAGAATTAACCTAGAGAATATATCTCAATGGGTAAACGCGTTTAAATCATATGAGGGACTAAATGATTAAGGGAAAGACAGTATATATATTAGGAGCAGGCTGCTCTAAGGCAGATGGGTTGCCAATGCAGGCAGGAATTCTGAAAGAAATATTTCAATTGAAATTGTATACAGATATAGACATCAGTCATGGAATCATGGATACACCTGTTAAGCCAATCTCGCGAGATTATTTGGAAAGGTATCAGAGATTTGAAGGGTGCAGGAATTTGCTTGCAGAATTTCTGCTTTCAAATTTTGGAACCTTTTATCAGAAATCAAAAATGACAGATCTGCTTAATTTAGTAGAAGAAACAGAAATATTCAATGAAAAGAGATTGCATCTAGAGGAATTATATCTTATGGCATCAGAGCTGAGAATTTCTCTTGAAGATGTGTTCACAATATTGGATAAAATTGATATGCAAAGAGAACATTGGAGGGAATATTCGGGGCTTAGAATTTCAAAAGTGAATGATGCCTTAAAAAAATGTATAATTTATGTAGTATGCTATCAAATGACTCAGATACATGAAAGAAAGGTATACACAAAGTTTTCAGAATTATTAATTAGGGACAGAATTGCTATGGGACGTGAACAGGACGGACTTTCTGTGATTACAATGAACTGGGATACAATGTTGGAACAGGAATTGTATAAAATGTGCAGGAGCAATCCTAAAAAAGTGATGCCTGACTATTGTTTTTATAATGATTCATTTCAAGAAAATACAAAATGGATACCTTCCGTGTTATTAAAAACAAAGAAATATTATAACATTAAAGTTTTAAAACTCCATGGTTCCTTTAATTGGCTGATTTGCCCGCGCTGTGGAAGAATGCTGGTGGATTATGAAGATAATATTGCGGCTTATGTACTAGGTGCAGATAAACTAGAAATGAGTTATTGTCGTTTTTGCAGCAATGATTTTCAATTGGAGAATCGTCCTTTGCTAGAGAGTTTATTTGTTTCTCCTACATATATCAAAGTTTTTCAGGATGCCAGTATAAAGAATATTTGGCATAATGCATTTATAGAACTTTCAGAGGCAACCAAGATAGTGTTTATCGGTTATTCATTTCCTAATGCTGATTTTGAATTCAAACATTTGCTAAAAAAATCTCTTAAACCAGATTGCGCCATTGATGTTGTTTTAACGAATAGCGATAATCCAAACTATTATGATAAATTATTAGGGAGAACTAGTCGCCAGAAGAAGGATGAAATAATCAGTAGACTGGATATACCTTCCAGCAGATATGACTGTTTTTTTGGAGCGGGAAGGATAACTTATCATTATGAAGGTGCCGAAACATATTTGAAAGGAACGGGGTTATGAAAATTAAGGCGGGAAAAGATCTACTACTAGGTTTTCTATATGCGCCAGGCAAAGGGGATGAAATTAATGAACCCATTTGGGGAAGAACGCGTTTAGAGAAGATGATGTTTATCTTTGAGAAAGAATTAGCAGAGGGATTTTATCATAATGTTGACGTAGCGTTACCAGAATTTATACCCTATTTATATGGACCTTATTCGATGGAACTGTTGGACGACTTAACATTATTTATAGCATTACAATTTATAAATGAAACTGAAACATCTGTTGCCATTACGGGGGAAACAGCTAGCATTCAGGATACTATTCAAAACGAGAATGATGATTTATGGGATGAAGTTAGCGAGGAAAATCCTTCGCAATATGAAAAAAGTTATTCTTTATCAGAAATAGGTTTGGAATATACTGAACAGAGGGTTTGGTCTGAATTGACTGATATTCAAAAAAGTGTGATTATTAGACTTAAGACACAAATTAATAACATGTTATTAGATGATTTACTTAATTATGTGTACAACAAATATCCGGAATATGCTGAGAATTCTATAATAAGAGAGAAATATTTGGGAAAAGAGATCAGATTATGAAATCAGAATGGGACATGGTTTTGGATTGTAAAGATTATTTTGAGACACAACAACAATATCAAAAAATTGAATGTGAAATTCCTTTTCTCTCACGATGCATAGATATGGTTTTGGTTGATTCAAACGATAAGATTACGACAATTGAATTTAAGTTAAGCAAGTGGAGAGATGCTATTTCACAGGCTCATGATCATATGAGAGGGGCAGACTACGCCTATGTATGTTTACCCAAAAGAAGGCCCAGTCAACAGTTGATCAGTGAATTGGAAGCGAGCGGAATCGGTCTTCTGCTCTATGATGAGAAGGCACTAGATGGTGATAAAGTAATTGTTTATACTCAAGCACCTGAAAGTAGCAGAAAAGTACCTTTGTTTTCTGATAATTTACTCAAAATGGTAGATATATGTTGTGAATGCTAACTCTTTACAAGTTCGATAATGATTGATTCATTATTAAAGGAAGTATTATAGCTGATGTGATTCCGGGAAGACTATAAATTTCACTACTGCACAATACGAAGGAGACCAGCTATGAATTCCAGAAAAGAAATTGAAGAGTATCTATATTACTGCCAGTATCAGAAACAGTTAGACGAAAAGACAATACGTGCATACAAAGCCGACTTGATACATTTTATTGACTATATGGAAGTAAAAGGGACAATAGATAGAGAAAATATCAATGCATATTTGGTGAAATTACATAATTTATATAAACAGAAAAGTGTTAAGCGAAAAGTTGCCAGTATCAAGGCGTTTTATAATTACTTAGAGGAAGAACAAAGAATTGCATTAGAAGAAGGACGAATTTCAGAAGAAAATCAAAAGAAGGACATCAATCCTCTACGCTTTGTCAAAACGAAATTCAAGGAAGAAATTGTATTACCAAAGTCAATCCCTTCAAAAGTGATAGAGCGAATGCTTTGTTATTTATATTCGGTTAAATCATGTGAATGTATCTCAGCATGGAATGAAAAATTGATATTAAGAGATATAGCTGTTATTGAGACACTTTTTGCAACTGGTATGCGAATATCAGAATTATGCAGCTTGAAGGATGAAATGTTTGATTTACATGAGGGAATATTATGCATTAGAGGCAAGGGTGGCAAAGAAAGATTTTTACACATTGCAAATGAGGATGTGCTTAGGACTTTGGAAAGATATAGAGCAAAGTATAGAACTGACATTAAACGGCATGGATATTTTTTTGTGAATAGATATGGAGACAGGTTATCAGATCAGTCAGCAAGAAGAATGATTCATAAGCACACCAAAGAAGCAGAGATCACAATGAATATTACACCACACATGTTCCGCCATGCCTTTGCAACGCTGCTGCTGGAGGAAGATGTAGATATTAGATACATACAAAAAATGTTGGGACATGCATCTATTGTGACAACACAGATTTATACCTATGTAACATCAAAAAAACAACAGGAGATTTTAAGGGTGAAGCATCCAAGAAATCAGATGTTAGTTGAAAACGAGAAAATAACACAATTTTGCATTGAGTAAATTAAAGATAAATAAATATAACAGATTAAAATAAAACCAATTTGTGAAAATCAAGAAATAAAGATAAGATGCTAAATGAAGTGTTATGTTTAAATTTACCAATATGATATAATAAGAAATTTGGTACTGATAATGTTGAATTATTTGTGGGAAA
>JAUNSO010000057.1 GCA_030539165.1 bacterium | reverse complement strand
TTTGCAAGATTTATAAACAGGATGTGGATGTACTTCCTACTATGGCGGAAACCGGGGAAACATATTAAAAAATTAAGGCGCGCTTTTTTGTGTACGAAACTGGGTTGCCGAGATACCATATTCTTTCTTAAATGCACGTATGAAGTTTTCAGTATTTTCATATCCAAGTAATTCACTGATCTTGCTGATACTAAGAGAAGAATTTAGTAAATAGTTTTCGGCTTTTTGAAAACGTATTTTTTTTAGAAGCTGGGAGTAGGTATAACCGGTATTTTCTTTGATATATTTTGAACAGTAGGGAACAGTGTAATTCATCTGTTCTGCAATTGCTGATAATGTGACGGATGCGGAATGTTCAAGCATATAGTTGAAAATAGAATTAGTTGCCTTGCCGGATACCTTTGTTGTAGGAGGATATTCGGCTGTTTTTTTATATTTCCGGACAAGCTTTGTAAAAAATAACATAAGCATACCTGAAATGATGTGATCTGTGTATTCATCTTCTTGAAACTGTTCTACTAACATTTCAAGAATGGCTTCCTTTACAGAATTGTCAGAAAAGGTATGAAACATGAGATAGGTAGAATAGTCCTTAATATATATGCTGCTGGCAAGAAAATCAGAAATGATACTATTGCCACGGAGAGCATTGTAGAAGATTTCTTCTATGGTACTTCTGCGAATCAGGATGTTGATTACGATGCTGTCATCATCAACATAAATAGAATGCGTTACAGAGGGAGATAATAGACAGAGATCTCCCTCTGTCATTAAATAGTCATTATGAAATACATGATGATGACAGGAACCGGACAGCACATAGATGATTTCGAAGAATACGTGCGTATGCAGAAAGGCAGGGGTATAGCGGTTATGCTTGGATAAATAGACACTTTTATCCGAAGCAGCAGCAAAATACTCAGAATCCTGCATCAGTCGTGGAATAATAGCAGGCTGCAGTTCCGGAATAATCAAATGTCGATCTTGTATTTCCGTTATATCTAAAGAGGATAAATAATGCTGGAAATTCTGAGAATTTCTCTTTTGATTCTGATATTCTTTATAGAAGAGCTCTTCTTCGTTATATGTGTTTAGGTACTCTAGTATCATATCTGTATTCATACTCAAAACCTCCATACAAAATATCATAGCACTAAATATTAAAAAATGATAGATAAAATGATTAAGCTTAACAATTGTTACATGCGTTTGGAAGGCATATGATAAGTCCGTAACAAATCAAAACGCAAATGCGTTCATTATTTAAAGGAGCAGAGGAAAATGAAAAAGGTATTAGCATTGATGCTGACATCAGCAATGATTGTCACAACATTTGTTGGCTGCGGAAATAGTGCAGCAGCAACAGAGCCTGCTGCAACAACAGCAGCAGAAGAAGCAGCACCGGAGGAAGAGGCAGCAGTAGATAGTACTGCTGAAGAATCGGTAGAAGAAACGACAGCAGAGACATCTGCTGAGGATGTGTATGATCACACAGCCCTTGAAAATGCAGGTGATATTACCTTAACCATGATGTTATCCGGAACAGAGACAGAAGATGATTTTGATACGAAGATTTTGCCAGAACTCGTAAAAGCAAAATGGCCGAATGTAACATTAGAAGTTACAAAACTTCCGGATGATAATTATTACACAGCACTCAAGACAAAGCTTGCATCCGGAGAGTGCCCGGATATGATTCTGGTACAGCCGAAATATGCAGGAGCAAATGGCTGTTATAATCTTGCATCAGCTGGTTATCTTGCACCCCTTAATGATATGGACTGCATGTCAAAAATCGGGAACCTGTCAGAAAGCTTTACATTAGATAGTCAGATTTATGGCATTGCAAATGGTGTATCCATTCTTGGAACATACTATAACAAAGACATGTTTGATCAATATGGTTTAAAAGAGCCGACGACATGGGATGAGTTTTTAAATGTATGCAAGACATTAAAAGACAACGATATTCAGCCGATTACAATGGGCGATAAAGATCAGTACGTTCTCCAGTTTGGTCTGTATCAGCTTGCTGCAGCAGAAATATACAGTGAGAATGCAGCATATGACGATGGCTTGTATACAGGAGAGACAGCATTTACAGATGCAGGTACATGGGATCACGTTTTAGAAATGTATGCTGAGCTGTATGACAAGGGTTATATTGATGGAGCTGCATCTATGGGAACAGGTTCTTCTCAGGCAATACAGCAGTTTATAGATGGAGAAGCAGCAATGACATTTGATGGTTCCTTCAATGTGACAGCATTATGTGCAGAGGGAACAGCAGGCGATTTCGCAAGAGGATATTTCCCATTACCAGGAGATAAGGGAGTTCTGACTGCAGAAATATGCGCAGGCGCAGGCCCTGCTATTTCAGCAAATTCTAAGTATATTAATGAATGTAAGGAATTATTGGATTATTGGTATAATGGAGAGTCAGAGATTTGGGATGCCTATGTTGCAACAGGAAAGTATACGGTTACATATGGCAATGGATCTGATAGTTTAAATGCATTATTTACTCCTTTTGTAGATTTGATGGATGCAGGCCAGGGATATTACTGGTGTAATCAGGCATGGCCATCAGGTGTAGCAGAAGAAATGGAAGCTTTGTTCTATGAGCATGTTGGCGGTCAGGGTACAACCATCGAGGATGTTACAAAGGGCATGCAGTTTAAGTTTGAAGATTTAAGCGAGGAGTAAGATTCTTACAATTAATATGGATAGGGGGATATCGGAACAGATATCCCCCTTTTAAAGAAAAGATGTAAAAGGAGTAATATCA
This sequence comes from bacterium, assembly GCA_030539165.1. Classification (GTDB taxonomy): domain Bacteria; phylum Bacillota; class Clostridia; order Lachnospirales; family Lachnospiraceae; genus JAAYYM01. The sequence goes on along the minus strand of JAUNSO010000057.1, from coordinate 15,902 downwards.
TGAACAAGAAGAAATCTCTTGTGTTTTCCAAGAAAGTATATGCTTTTCTGATTCCGGCGCTGGTTCTCTTTCTGACTTTTTGGATCGTACCAATTATTCAATTATTCTATTATAGTATCACTAATTTTAATGGAACAAATTATAATTATAGCTTTGTTGGTCTCAAAAATTATATTCGGGTATTCCAGGACGGATCATTGATCAATGCATGTCAGAACACAATAATTTATACTGCATTGATTGTAGTATTCAGTAACCTCTTGGGGTTGGGAATCGCTATGCTGTTGAATACTGAAATACGGGCAAAAGGAATTTTCAGAACCTGTGCCTATATGCCTGCATTATTCAGTGCCATTGTAGTCGGCTTTATATGGTCATATGTATATATGCCGGGAAACGGAATGCTTGCAACACTATTGAGTTTTTGTGGAATAGATGGAAATAAGGTTAATGTTCTTGCAGGCTTTCAATCCTCCTTATATGGCATTGCAGTAGTCGATATTTGGAAGAATTTTGGAACAACCATGATCATTTATCTGGCTGGATTACAGACGGTTGATACAAGTCTGCTTGAGGCAGGAAAAATTGATGGCTGTACAGAGTGGCAGCTATTCCGTCTGGTTAAGCTGCCGCTTATATCTGCAACTGTCACCATCAATGTGATTCTGAATGTGATTGCAGGTCTTAAAGCATTCGATTACTCCTTTATTATGACAAACGGCGGACCGGGAAAAGCAACAGAAACACTTATGTTTGTCATTTATCAAATGGCATTTGTAGAACAGAAAATGGGAAGAGCCAGTGCTTTTTCGGTTGTCTCATTTATATTGATTATTACAGTTACAGTTTTGATGCTGATTTATATGAATAAAAAAGAGGTGGAATTATGATGAAACAAAAGAAGAAAAGAGGATATTCTATTATCTATTTATTATTAATTATTTTCTGTTTGGTCATTATTTTGCCGTTGGTTATTGTTTTTTCCAGCTCATTACGACATGTTGCAAATCAGTCTTCACCACTACTGTTGTTTAGCGAGCTTTCATTGGAGAGCTATAGGAAAGCTTTTCAGAATATGAATTATCCGTTAGCATTTCTGAACAGTCTCATGACCACAACAGGTTCAGTGGCAGTTGTTGTCATTATTGCATCTATGGCAGCTTATCCGATAGCCAGAATCAAAACAAAACTGGCGAGATTTCTATATTTTTTCTTTATCGCAGGGCTGGTGGTTCCGTCGCAGATGGCAATCATTCCGATTGCTCAGATGTTTGGAAGACTGCATATACCAAATACAAGATTTACACCTATGATTATGTTTATTACATGTTCTCTGCCTTTCTCTGTTTTTCTATTTACCGGTTTTATGAAAAGCGTGCCAATTGAAGTAGAAGAGGCGGCTTTTCTGGATGGAGCAGGATTACCTACGCGTTTTTTTAAAATTGTATTTCCTCTTTTAAAGCCGGCAGTGACGTCTGTGATTATTACACAGGGATTATGGATCTGGAATGACTACTTTTACCCCATGGTATTTATTTCAAAAAGAGCATTGTATTCTTTGCCTGTGTGTATGGTTCAATTTTTGGGAGATAAAGAGAATCCGGCACAATGGAATGTGTTATTTGCAGCTTGCGTCTTATGTGCATTGCCTTTGGTGCTGATGTTTATGATTTTGCAGAAGCAGTTTGTCAATGGTATTGCAGCCGGAGCTGTAAAAGGATAAAGGATACAGGAAGGGAAGAAAAATGACAGAATCCTATTGGATAGATGAATCACTTAAGAGAAAAACAGTACAGGATTTCATAGAAAAAGCAAAAAAACTTTATCCTGTATTGATTCACAAATATAAAAATCCGGTTAGCTATACTGAGCAAAGAGCCAAAGAAGAATGGCTTTCCACAAAAGAATACCTTTCCGGGGCTACATGGATTGAACTAAAGAAAGACGATCGTGTGATTTATGATTTCGGACATCATACAGTTGGTTATATTACCTTGGATTTTGATAGTAAAGGAAGTCCACAGGATGCTCCGGCATTTCTTCATATCAAGTTTGGCGAGAGAAGAAATGAGCTGTTTGAAGATAGTGCCAACCATGAGGGATGGCTCAGCAAGAGCTGGATACAAGAAGAATGGTATCATATCGACGAATTGCCTCTATTACTTAACATGCAAAGAAGATATGCGTTTCAGTACCTTATGATTGAAGTGATAGACGTTTCAAAGAAATACAGACTCGTTGTCAAGGATGTAAGATGTGATGCAGTGTCGGCAGTTGATACGAAGCTGATACAGCCACTGGAAACAAAAGACGAGCTGTTAAGAAAGATTGATGAGGTTAGTATCAGAACATTAGCAAATTGTATGCAGACTTTTTTTGAAGACGGACCAAAGAGAGATCGCAGATTATGGCTGGGAGACCTTTATCTGCAGGCATTAACTGATTATTCTACTTTTCAGGATTATGGGATGGTAAAGAGGTGTCTTTACTTATTTGCCGGATTAACAGCAGAAAATGGGATGATGGGAGCAAATGTATTTGCAGAACCCAAATTTGTAGTTGATGATACGTTTTTCTTTGATTACTCGCTGCTATTTGTGTATACGTTGGCTGATTATGCGCAAATAACAGGTGATCTGGAGACGGTACAGGAACTATGGCCTTCTGCATACAGACAAATTGAACTTGCTCGGGAGAAGTTCAATGATCAGAAGTTGTTTATAGAGGATTCACAGCCTTGTTTCATTGACTGGAAGGATGGACTTAGTAAGCAGACATCGGCGCAGGCAATATTTATTGAAGCTTTAATAAGGGCTGCTGAGATTGTAGACTTATTGAAAACACAAGGTCAGGTTCTGATAGCTGAGAGCGCAGAAATGCTGCGGCGAGAAGCAGATTTATACAAAGAGAGTGCGATGCAGTATTTATGGTCAGATACAGATCAATTATTCTATAGCGGAAGCCAAAAGCAAATTTCGTATGCAAGTCAGGTATGGATGATTTTAGCCGGTGTGGTAAAGGGCGAATCAGCCAGACGACTGATACGGCACTGCATAGAAGTCAATCCTGATATGAATATGGTGACACCGTATATGAATCATTATTTTGTAGAAGCTTTGATTAAGTGTGGAGAAAAAGAACTGGCGATGGAACACATAAAGAAATACTGGGGTGGAATGATTGAGAAATCAGCTGATACATTCTGGGAATTATACAATCCTGATGATCCGGAAGAAACACCATATGGAAGCAGCATGGTCAACAGTTACTGCCATGCATGGAGTTGCACGCCGACGTATTTTCTACGTGGAGCAATCAGTGACATAATTTGACTGATAAAATAGGCTATACCTGACTACTTTTTTGTCGCCTGTATTCAGTCGGCGTCATCTGATAGGTCTTTTTAAAGGTTCTGATAAAGTGTTCAGGATTCAGATATCCTACTTCATGACAGATATTTGCCACAGATATATTTGTATCGCACAGCAGACCAATGGCATGCTCCAATCGTATTCTGGACAGGATTTTGGTGAAGGTAAATCCGGTAGTATCTTTAATGAGCTTTGAGGTATATTCAGGTGTGTAATGAAATTTTTCTGCAATATCATTTAAAGTCACATTTATATAGTTATCCTGAATGAATCTGATTAATGCAAAGCCTTGCACATCGCTTTTTTTGACCAGTGGAGGTAATTCACTGGTCTCTTCATAATGACGTAATAGCTGAGCAAAAAGAATCATCAGAGCATTATTCAGAATTGCATGTGAATAGGGTTCTTCATTTACATACTCCAGATACATATTGATGATGATGGAGTAGATAGCATTATCATTGCCGGAATGAAAAATGATATAGTCATTCACGTGCTGGGAATAGATATTATTAATGAAAAACATAGATAATATGTTATCTGTCCGGATGAAGTTGAAAAAGATATCCTCAAAGGTAGTCTTTCTGATCAGGATATTGATGATAATACTTTTGTCAAATACGGAAATGGTATGTTTGACACCCGGAGGAATCAGACAGATATCTCCGGTTTTCATCATGACGGCGGTGCCATTGATAGACTGTGTACATGTGCCTTCCATAACATAGATGCATTCAAAAAAGGTATGTTGATGCAGAAGCGGTGGTGAAAAGCAGTTGTGCTTCTGAAGACAGATACTGTGTTTGGAGTCCATATCGAAAAAAAAGGAATCCAGATAATCATGTTCTACCGGGATAGTCTGGGTCAATTCTGGAATGATGATATTATTTTCTTTGATAAAATCCATGTCAATATGATTTAGAAACTGCTCAATTGTATGGTTTTTACCTGCTTCAAAATAGGACTGATAAAATAATTCTGATTGGTTAAACTGGTTCAGTTTGAGTTTTAAAGTTGAAAGATCCATATCAGGTGCCTCACAATTCTTAATAAAAATCAATTTGTAATTTCGAAAATAACACAGATATTAAAAAAAGTCAATTAATTTGATGAATCAAAACAATTACAGAAACAGACAGTACAGGATATAATAAATGCAAGATAAAAGGAAAATACCTTGAAAGGGGTTGGACGAATGGAAAAAGAAATACTAATTTGGGCTCAGCAGATCAGCAAAACATTTGGGGCGACAGTTGCCCTCGATGGAGTGGACTTGATCATTCGAAGAGGAGAGATCCATGGTCTGATTGGTGAAAACGGGTCTGGAAAGTCCACACTTTCTTCTATCATAGCAGGTATGCAAAAAGCAAATAGCGGAGAAGTCTATTTGTTGAATCAGAAATTTCACCCACTCAATATGATAGATGCCTTGAATCAAGGAGTTGGAATGATCGTTCAGGAGAGTGGAACGATTCCGGGAATCACGGTTGCGGAGAATATATTCTTAGGTGAAACGAACCGATTCAGAAAAAGAGGTATTATCAGCCGAAAGGATATGAACCGTGAAGCACAGGAGGCACTGTATAAAATCGGTGTTGATCATATTGATGCAAGAGCGTTGACTCAAACAGTAGATTATCAGGATCGCAAATTGATTGAAATTGCACGGGTAATCAATAAATCTCCACAGGTGTTGATCGTAGATGAAACGACCACAGCGCTTTCTCAACAGGGAAGAGAAATTATTTATCGGATTATGGATGAATTCAAAGAGCAGAATAAAGGTGTTATTTTTATTTCACATGATCTTGATGAACTGCTTGAAAAATGCAATGTACTGACGGTACTGAGAGATGGCAATCTGATTCAATCCTTACAGGAAGAGCAATTTGATGAGGCACTGGTGAAACAGTTGATGGTAGGACGGGAGATGAAGGGCAGCTTTTACCGAGAAGACTTTGATGGCAGCGTGGACGAAGAGATCGTTCTACAGGTAGATCATTTAAGCTGTGCTCCCTTAAAGGATGTCAGTCTTAGCTTACATAAAGGAGAAATCCTTGGAATTGGAGGATTATCACATTGTGGAATGCATACACTTGGAAAATGCATATTTGGATTTGAAAAACCGGAAAAAGGGAGTGTTCGTCATACCAGGACAAACACAAAAATCAATCATGAGGCTGTGGCGATGAGATGTGGTCTCGGATATGTTTCAAAGGATCGTGATACGGAAGCATTATCTTTGAATACAAGCATCAAGGACAATATTTCCATAGCAGGTATGGATAAATTAAGAAGGGCACATTATTTTCTTTTTCCAAAGGATGAAAAGAAATACGTGGCTGACACAATTGATGCGCTGAGTATCAAATGCACTTCTATGAATCAATATGTGAAGAAGCTGTCCGGCGGAAATAAGCAAAAGGTAGTATTCGGGAAATGGATTGCAAGAGATTCTTCAATTCTGATTTTGGACTGCCCGACCAGAGGCGTTGATATCGGTGTGAAGCAGGCAATGTACCGTTTGATGTATCAACTAAAACAGGAAGGGAAATCCTGTATCATTATTTCTGAAGAACTGAGTGAACTGATCGGAATGAGCGACAGAATTCTGATTATGAAAGATGGCGTGATATCAGGCAGTTTTGAACGGAATGAGACTCTTTCAGAAGCAAATGTAATTGGATCCATGATATAGAAGTATCGTAAACAAGTGGAGGAATTCAGATGAAATGGAAACATATCTGTAGAAAACTACAGGAGAATATCGTGCAATTGGCACCGGTTTTGGGACTTTTGATCTTAAGTATTATCTATTACTTCGCAATGGATGGACAGATTTCATTGTATAACCTGAAAGTGATTTTGAATCAGGTAGTGATTGTGGCGATTGTAGCAACCGGTGCAACCTTTATCTATTCCATGGGTGCCTTTGATATTTCATTGGGTGCGGCAACAGCTGTCAGTGCTATGTGTGGTGCTGTAGCAGTCAATCGTACAGGTTCTATTGCAGTTATGCTGCTGACCTGCCTTGGAGTCGGCATTGTGATTGGATTATTTAATTCTACTTTGGCTGCTTTGTTTCATCTTCCGGTCTTCGTGACGACAATCGCCATGTTGAGTATATTAGGAGCACTTACAGAGGTGATTCTAAATGGTCAGTCTCAGCTTGAGGTGGCCAGTGAGCTCGTTTCGGGATTTGATAACATCATAGTGAAGCTGTTAATCCTAATCGTGTTTGGAGTCCTATGCTACAGCGTGTTTGAACTGACTCCGGTCGGCAGGATGAATAAATTTCTTGGAAGTAATCCGGTTTCAGCGAAGCAGACGGGAATTTCGTCAGGCAAGATGTCTATTATTGCTTTTTTTATAGCAGGTATTGGTGTGGGTCTGGGAGCATTCCTGACCATTGTCAGGGCACCGGTATTAGGTAAGACAACGGCATCCTCTATCGGAATGGATGTACTGATAGCAATTGTATTTGGTGGAATGCCAATTTCGGGCGGCGCGCGCTCCAAGATTACAGCGGCAATGGTTGGCTCCATTTCTATTGTTCTTTTAAATCAGATTCTTCCTGTTTTTGGATTCTCTTCGGGAATCAGCCAGATTGTCAAAGCGGTTATGTTTTTGTTGGTGGTATTTTGTGCAGGTCTTGGGTTCAGGGATAAGACCCTGCCGCGTTAATCAGGTAAACACACAGTGTGTTTATATAATTTTTCTAGGAGGAAAGAAAATGAGAAAGAGAGTATTAGCAATGTTGTTGTGTATCACAATGACAGTAGGCAGTCTGGCAGGCTGCGGACAGCAAAAACCTGCCGAGCAGGCTGCAGAGACATCGGAAGCAGATGCAAATGAATCCGCAGCTGCAGCGGAGACAACGTCAGAGAGTGATGGATATGAAGCAGCTGCGCAGGCAAGCTTTGATTTAAGCTCGGTAGACACGATTAAACTGGGTGTTCTGATTTATGATTCTACTGACGCAGAGGTAGTGGCATTCAAGAATTATTATCAGAATTATATTGCCCAGAATTTCCCGGTAGAATTTGTATACTCGGAGGGAATCGCAACAGCAGAGGAGGAAGTATCTGCGATTGAAAACTTCATTAACATGAACTGTAAGGGAATTATCTCCTTCTCAGATCAGGACAGAGTTGCAAGTATCAAGCTGTGCGAGGAAGCAAAGGTTTATTACGCTGTCGGTGCCGGAACACTCAGTGATGAGCAGTATGAGGAGCTGAAGGGTTATTCTTATTATGTAGGTTCCATTGGCCCGTCATTGGAAAATGAAGAGGTAATCGGATATGACATGGCAAAGCATTACATTGATGCCGGCTATAAGAATTTTCTTGTATATGCAGGAGGTTATCCATATGTGGATATGCATATGAAGAGAACAGCCGGATTTATCAGAGCATTTGAGGAAGCAGGAGTTACATATACGCCAGGTGATAATGGAAACTTTGGTACTTTTGCAGGAGACGGCTACAAGATTGATACCATCGATGGTTTTCCGGACGAGGCAGGGGCATTCTTTGGTACGGTCGGACAAAAGGTAGGAGAGCCGGATCTGGAGGTCGTATTAACGGCTGCACTCGGAGTGGAACTATTTGGAGCTTCTATTGCACAGATTAATCCGGAGATTAAACTGGCTACTGTAGCTTCCTATACAGATGCCTACAAGGAAGCATTCAACGCTGAGCCTGCACAATTGGACTATCTGACAGGCAAATATGCGTCTTCTATAGGACCGGTTTTTGCAGCAATGTTTAATGCTGTGACAGGAAATATTGACTGTGTAAGAGATAACGGAAATGCATTTAGGATTGATCAGGGTTACTGGACAGCAATCGGAACAGAGGAATTTAATACTTTGTTTGAAATTGCCAACAGTACAGAAAAGCCTGCATATACAGCAGATGATCTGAGTCCTTATATTAAGCTTGTAAATGATGCAGCTAATTTCGCTGATTTTAAAGCATTTGCTGAGGCATATACAATCGAAGACATTCAGGCATTACACAAATAAGGTATAGGTGAGAGTATGAAAAAACAAGGCAAACAGTTTGGTAAAAGAATAGTCGGCACTTTTGGAATTCCCGTTTTTACATTGCTGCTTTTTATGCTGATATGTAATTTGAGGGGCATTGCACTCTTCAATACAGCAGGTCACATGCTGACCTTTATCAGATCAACAGTCGTAATCGGCTTTACATCATGGGCGCTGTCATTGAACCTTACATCAGGAAGATTTGACTTTTCAATCGGTGCGATTGCACTACTATCCTCGGTGATAGCAGCCAGAGTGACTTTGATCTACGATTTACCGGCGTTTGCCATGTTTTTACTCTCCGTTATAATCGGGGCAGTACTCGGGTTAATCTCCGGACTGCTGTATGTGCTACTAAAGCTGCCGCCGATCATTACTTCCCTCGGGGTCACACTGATCTATGAAGCGATGACCTTTGTAGTAACAAAGGGAGAGGGCGTATTATTATCTACCAGCCTGCATTTGCTAAAGATTTCATCCACACGAAATCTAATCATTATGGCACTGACAGGATTGATTATTATGATCTTTATATGTAATGAGACAGTATTCGGGTATGAGATGAGGGCATTACAGACCGGACAACTGATTGCAGTCAATACCGGTATCAGAGAGCATATCAATGCAGTCATTTGTTACACGCTTTCCGGAGCACTGATGGGAGTTGTCGGAGTCGTGAATCTGACGACAAAGGGTACTGCAAGTGTGGCACTGAATTTCTCTTCCATTTCGACTATGTTTGTAGCATTTCTACCGATGTTTGTAGGGGGCTTTATCGGACGATACAGCGAGGAGAGACTGGGCATATTACTGGGAGCCATCACCTCTGCATTGATTACGCTTGGTTTTGTACGACTTGAAGTATCAAATCAGATGCAGTCTCTGATCAATGCATTGATATTACTGTTGTTCCTGATTTTCTTAAACAATGAGGGAAAACTAAAAATGATTTGGGCAAAATCAAAGACCGGCATCAGAGATGGAGAGACAAAATGAAGTATAAGGGCATTATTTTTGATTTAGATGGAGTGATCTGTTCGACAGATAAATATCATTATAAAGCATGGAAGAAGATTGCCGATCAGTTGGAGATTCCTTTTGATGAGGAAATGAATGATAAGTTACGGGGAGTCAGTCGTATGGAGAGTCTGGAACTGATTCTGCAAAATGGTGAAAAGGTATATTCAAATGGGGATAAGCAGACACTGGCAGAAGCAAAGAATCTTTATTATCAGAAGCTTTTAAAACAGATGTCAAGCAAGGATTTAAGTGAGGTTGTTCAGAATACATTATACGCATTGAAAAGAAAGGGCTTATTACTCGGAATCGGTTCATCAAGTAAAAATACAAAATTGATACTGGAGCGTATCGGATTACTGAATTTTTTTGATTGTATATCAGACGGAACAATGATTGAAAGGTCAAAGCCTGATCCGGAGGTGTTCCTAAAAGCAGCAAAGCTTTTGAAGCTGCTTCCTGCGGAATGTCTGGTAGTCGAAGATGCATCGGCAGGAGCTGAGGCCGCATATAAAGGCGGATTTGATTGTGCAGGGATCAAAGCTGCACGGGAATATAGTCACATAACCTATCAACTGGATCATTTTGAGGATTTGATTACATATATAGAGGATGAATATGAATGATATGAAGAAGGCACCATTTTATTTAGATACAGAGGCAGCGGAATGGGTGGAAACGACACTGCGGACCATGTCGCTTGAGGAGATGATCGGTCAATTGTTTTGTCCGATTGGGTATTCTACCGATGAAGGGTATCTGCAAAATGAATTATTAGACAGGCACATCGGCGGACTGTTCTTTCGAGATGGTGCGTCAGAGGAAATGCAGAATACGTTTCGATTTGCACAGGAACATACAAAGATTCCATTGTTGATTCCCTCGAATCTTGAGGCCGGTGGCGATGGCGCTGCTACAGACGGAACAGCTTACGGAAAACAGATGTCGATCGCTGCATCCGGAAAAGAAGAATATGCATACAGATTAGGAAAGATCGCCTGCTCAGAGGCAGCAGCACTCGGTATTAACTGGGCATTTGCCCCTGTTGTAGATATTGATATGAATGATCATAATCCAATTACGAATGTCAGAACCTATGGCAGCAATCCGGATCATGTTGTTCGATATGCATCACAGTATATTAAGGCGGCGAAAGAAGAAGGCATCATACCTACACTCAAACATTTTCCGGGCGACGGAGTCGATGAAAGGGATCAGCATCTTCTGACTTCTGTCAATTCTCTATCGGTGGAGGAGTGGGAACGTTCCTACGGAAATATATACAGGAAGATGATTGCGCTGGATGTGCCGGCAGTGATGATCGGGCATATAGCATTACCTGCCTATGAAGAATATTTTGGAATTCATGGAGAAGATCAGTACAGACCAGCTTCATTATCTCCAATCTTGTTAAAAGAATTACTCCGGAAAAGACTTGGGTTCAACGGACTGATTATTACAGATGCAAGTCCGATGGTCGGCTTCTGTGCAGCAATGGACAGAGAAACAGCAGTGCCGTATTCAATTGAGTGCGGCTGCGATATGTTTCTGTTCAACCGGGATCTGGCAGAGGATTATGATTTCATGTGTAAAGGATACCAGACGGGAATCCTGTCCCGGGAGCGGCTCATGGAAGCCAACAGAAGGATTCTGTCACTAAAAGCTTCTATAGGACTGCAGATCAGACAGAAAGCGGGAACACTGGTTCCTAAACGCAACGCATTGGAAATACTGAATTGTCATGAACATAAAAAGTGGACACAGGAACTGGCAGATGACAGCATTACGCTTGTGAAAGACACACAGAAGCTTCTTCCTGTCAGCACTCAGAAACATAAGCATATACTGCTTGAGGTACTTGGGAATTTCCCTTCCAAGGAACGTGTGATGAACACTGCGAAGAGACGGCTGGAGCAGGAAGGCTTTTGTGTGACAACGTATGAGCCGGAGGATTTTTCAACAGGGGTAGACAATGTATCTGTAATTAAGCAGAAGTATGATTTGGTGATCTATCTTGGAAATGTAGAAAATGCAAGTAACCAGACAACGAACAGAATTCAATGGCACACGTTCTTTGGACTCGGGAATAATATTCCCTGGTTTGTACATGAGACCGACGCTCTGTTCATCAGTCTTGCCAATCCCTATCATTTGCTGGATGTCCCTATGATTAAGACCTATATCAACTGTTACTCTAATCATGATGTCATGATTGAAACAGTAATCGAGAAAATACTTGGTAGAAGTGAATTTAAAGGAATCAGTCCGATTGATCCGTTTTGCGGAAGAGAGGAATTAAGATACTGATGGCGGAGGAATTGCGGTGAAAATAACAAATTTAAAAGTGAACCATCTGTATCATCCTTTGGGATATGATTATCCCCACATTTCACTGTCATGGCTTGTGCTTGATACGTTTGCCAAGAAGCAGAAAGCGGCGAGAGTACAAATATCTGTAAGCAGACAATTTGATACAGAGTCGATTGTGTATGACAGCGGAGAAGATGCGCAGGCAGACAGCAAAGCATATCATATTGATCTGACATTGAAGTCTTATACCAGATATTATTGGAAAGTACAGGTATGGACGGATTGCGACGAGTTTGCAGAGAGCGAGATTTCTTATTTTGAAGCGGCTAAGCTTCAGGATAAGTGGAGTGCAGAATGGATTTCGCCAAAAAACGATTATGATGCCAATCCATATATTGAGAAGATTATAACAATTGGCAGAAAGGTAAGAAAAGCAAGAGCTTATGTCTGCGGTCTGGGTTTGTATGAAATGTATATAAACGACTGTAAGGTTGGGGATGAGTATTTGCTGCCGGGCTATCATGCATACGATTCCTTTTTAGAGTATCAGACATTTGATGTTACGGATGCGTTCCAATATGGAGCAAATTCCATTGGATTTTATTTGGGAGAAGGGTGGTATAAAGGTCGGTTTGTATTTGATGGCGGTTATAAAAATATCTATGGTGATCGTAAGGCTGTCATCTGTGAAATTCACGTTATATATGAAGACGACACCGAGGAAATAGTCGCAACCAACAGAAGCTGGAATTGGAAGCATTCCGGTATATTGGAAAATGGGATCTATGACGGAGAGATTGTTGACCTCACATTGCATGATATGAAGTGGAAGGATGTCGAGACCATATCCGTCAAAGAGCCGCTTGTAGAACGGAGTAATCCGCCGATTGTCTGCGTCAAAAAAATACAGCCTGTTGCTGTGCTTCATACAGTCAGGGGAGACATCATACTGGACTTCGGTCAGAATATCACCGGTTGGGTAACTGTTGATATGACTGGCACGGAAAAGGCGGATATCAGGCTGGTATATGGAGAGATACTGCAAAATGGGTTTCTGCATCGTGAAAATCTACGAACGGCCAAAGCAGAGTTCAGGTACAAAGGCCCAGGAATGAAGGGAATCAGGCCTAAATTCACTTATTTTGGTTTTCGATATGTACAGGTGGAGGGAATCAAAGAGGTTACGGCTGATTGCTTTACAGCCTGTGTCATCATGTCACAAATGGATGAAACAGGAACTATAAAGACCAGCAATGCGAAGCTGAACCAGCTCTTTCAGAATACATTATGGGGACAGCGGGATAATTTTCTGGATATTCCGATCGACTGTCCGCAGCGTGATGAGAGAATGGGCTGGACGGGAGATACGACTATATTTTGTGGAACCGCATGCTTTAATATGGATACATCCGCCTTTTATGCGCACTATATCAGAAATATCCGGGCAGAACAGCTCAAGATGAATGGAGCAGTTCCTTTTTTTGCTCCTTATCCTAAAATAAAGCCACATGAAGGAATCAATCTGTTTTTACAGCATGGCTATACATGTACATGGGGAGATGTAGCAACGATTTTGCCATGGAATCTGTTTATTCATTATGGTGACCGTTCATTATTAGCAGAGCATTACCCAATGATGCGAGACTGGGTTATCAAGGTCAGTGAAACAGCACATGCACAGGGGAATATTTTGTTGTGGCAGGGCTCTGATCAGTTGGGTGACTGGCTGGCTCTTGATAATGGGAATCTTCATAATCCCATCGGGAAAACGGATCCTGACTATATAGCATCTATGTATTATTATAAATCCGTTAGTATTCTATCTGCTGCTGCAAAGGAACTGCACTATCAGGAGGATCAACAACGGTTTGATGTTTTAAAACAGGGAATCTATACAGAAATCATAAAAACCTATTTTCATAAAGACGGCTCACTGAGAACGATAGAGACGCAGACGGCACTTGCGATTGCACTTGCATTTCAGGTGTTTCCGGAAGGAAAATCAGAAATTCTGGTTAATGCACTGGTGAACCGGATTAAAAGTAACAACGGTAAGCTGGACACGGGCTTTGTTGGGACTCCGTTGATTTGCAATGTACTGTCAGATTACGGGAGAAATGAAATGGCATATACTGTGCTGTTGAATGAGGAATATCCGGGATGGCTGTATGAAATTAATATGGGAGCCACTACCGTCTGGGAAAGATGGAATTCGATTCTTGAAGATGGAACTATGAATGAAGAAGGAATGAACAGTCTGAACCATTATGCATATGGAGCGATTGTGGAATGGATGTACAGACGAATGTGTGGCTTTCATCCTTCTGAGAAAGAGACAGGATGCAGCCGTATGGAGCTGAAACCAATGCCGAATCCGCTGGTGCGGGAGGTATGGGGAGAGTATGTTTCCGTGATGGGGACTTATAAAATGGGGTGGAAGTATCGTACAGATCATAAAATTATTTATCATATATCGGTTCCGTTTCATACGACAGCGGTCTTATATTTGCAAAATGGGGATTTGAAGGAATTAGATGCCGGTGAATATGAGATTCAGGAAGGATAGCAGGAGGTATTCATATGAATGAGATTCAGTTGAAAAGAAGCAATAAGGTGTTATTTACGGCATTATCGGTAATATCCTTTTTCTTAGTTGTAGGATTGATGTCACAGCTGACATCATCAGGACAAGAACAGATATTGAGCATCGTACCGTTGATTGTCTGTGTCATTACCTATATAGGGGATGTGATTTTTTATGTGACTGGAAAAGGGAAAAAGAGACTGCTCTACTATGCAGCAATCAGTTTTTCCGTTACATATGCTTTTATCCTGCTAATGTGTAATGGTAATACACCATATCCATATATGATTCCACTGATTCTGGTATTTGTGTGTTTTCTTGATAAGCGAGTGGTATACGGAACCTGTATTTGGCTTACTGTTGTCAATATCATTAAAATTATCACTCTGATTATTTCTGCCAATCAGATACTGGACGTGTTGGAAATCATTATGATTGAGTTCATTATTGTTGCGGTAACAGTTGTAGCAGCTGTGTGCGGGGTTAAAAATGTAAAGAAATTTTTTGAGGAATCTTCTGACCAAATGGAGAATGCCGCAAAACAGTCTAAAGATATGGCCGAGGAAGTAGTTTTGAGTTCCCGGGATGTGCAAAAAGAGTTGGGGATCGGAAAGCAATCAATCGACACAATCCTTGATATGACAAAGGCAATCTGCAGCTCTATGAAGGATATATCAGAAAGCACCGGCTCAACAGCAGAGTCAATAGAGCAGCAGACCTATATGACATCAGACATACAACATATCATAGATGAAACACATGGGAGGGCAAATGAAATTGTTGAGATCGCATCCGATTGCAATATGTTAATTGAAAATGGCGTAAATGCGATTACGAAAATTAACGATGAAGCTGAAGTATCTATATCATCAAGTCTGATTATGAGAAAGGCTGCAGAGGAAATGCAGGAAAAGTCCGAAGCTGTACGTGAAATTGTCAGCATTATTTTAAATATTTCGTCACAAACCAATCTGCTTGCACTAAATGCATCCATAGAGGCAGCAAGAGCAGGCGAGGCAGGAAGAGGATTCGCTGTTGTAGCAGAGGAGATTCGAATGCTTGCAGAGCAAACCAAAAATGCGACAGAGAATATATCCCAAATTGTGAATGAATTAAGCATCAATGCAACAGATGTTTCATCAAAGGTAGAGGATACCGTACAGGTATCTGAAAGACAAAAGGAATTGATTGCAGAGACAAGGACGGAGTTTGTAAGTATTGCAGAGAAAATGAAGGACCTGAATCGGAGTATCGGGGCAGTCGGAGAAAGTGTTACAAACCTCAGCGGTGCCAATAATAAAATCGTGGATGCCATCTCATCATTATCTGCTACAGGCGAGGAAATATCAGCCAATACAGAAGAAGCATACAATTTAAGTGAGAAAAGTGTATTGATCGTTCAAGAATTTACAGATATGATGCAACGTATCGCGGCAGAAGCAGACAAACTATCGAAATACTCTGTTATCTGACCGGATTATCTGTAATCTTATATGGGCTTCACCATTTTGGTGGAGCCTTTTTTATTTTACTTGAATTACAATGACTTATTTGTTACACTGAATTTTATCAG
>JAUNSO010000008.1:88381-93406 GCA_030539165.1 bacterium | reverse complement strand
GGTAAAAGATTTGTTCATGTAGAGGAAATTGTGTGTATCGTATGCCGTGAAGGCGTTTCTACCATAAATCTGAAGGATGCGTTCATTGAGGGAAGAACCATTCGTGAGAAATATGGTATCCTAGAGATGACGGAACAGCAGTTCAAACGAAAAATGGTATTCGTGAACATCAAGCAGTTTGGAATGCATCATTTTCCACAGTGGCTGATCAATCTGATTCGCAGATATCAGCGTGTAACCAGAGGACAGAATCAAAAAGTTGTAAGGGGTTGATGAAGGTGTCAAAGAAAAAAAGGGCAGACATCGCAATTGTGGTCGTTGCGTATAACAGGCCACGGTCATTGAGCAGAATTTTAAACTCTTTGAGTACGGCAAATTATCCGGATGCAGAAATTCCACTTGTCATCAGTATTGATCATGGAGACAATCAGGAAGTTCTGGATGTTGCGAATACGTATCAGTGGGAGTATGGCGAAAAGACAGTACTGTATCAGGAAGAGAATCTCGGACTGCGTGCACATGTATTAAAATGCGGCAATCTGACGGAACAATATGAAAACATCATTATGCTGGAGGATGATCTGTATGTCTCTCCCGCCTTCTTTTTATATAGTGCGGAAGCACTTGCATTTACAAAGGATCAGGAGAAAATAGCAGGCGTCTCTCTTTACAAGCATATGCTGAATGTCAATGTACGAGAGCCGTTTGAACCACTGCAGGACGGATATGATAACTGGTATATGCAGATGGCGTCCTCCTGGGGACAGGCATGGTCTAAGGAGCAGTGGAAGGGCTTTTACAGCTGGTATGAGAAGCATAAGGACGAGCCAATAGAAGCCGAAAATATACCTGCCTTTATTTCATCATGGCCGGAGAGATCATGGCTGAAGTATTTTAATAAATATCTTGTGGAGACGGGAAAATATTTCTTTTATCCACAGCAGTCACTGACAACGAATTTCTCAGATGAGGGTTCGAACGTGACGAAGATGGTTGCAGATTATCAGGTGCCGTTACTGTATTCCTTTGATAAAATCTATTACTTTGCGGACATGGAGCAGTCTGAGGCAGTCTATGATATCTTCTTTGAAAATGAAAAGCTGTTGACGGTACTGCAGGAGTTTTGCTCGGGTATGGAGAAGGAGACGCTGACGATTGATTTATACGGTGGCAGACCATACCATACCAGATATCTGCTGACTTCACTTTCCCTGCCATACAGGGTGATTGCGAGCTGCGGCAGGATGCTGCGTCCAATCGATGCGAATATTGTGAAGAAGATTGTCGGCAATGGATTTTTCCTGTATGATACGGAGAAGAGTGTAAAGGAACCACAGATAGAACCGGCTGAGAAGTACCTCTATTACTATAAGGCGTTTCGGGCTAAGTATGGATTTACGGTGTTGTGGTATCGTATTCGTGAAAAGCTGCATGGAAAGAGATAATACAGTTAGGAGAAGACCCTTATGTGCGGAATATTCGGAGCAGTCAATGCAAATATAGATGAGAAGCTTGCCAGAACCTGTACGGAGAGACTATATCACCGCGGACCTGACGGAAGCGGACTCTGGCAGGAGAATGGCGTTACACTCGGACACAGACGGCTTGCCATTCTGGATCTTTCAGATAAAGGTCTGCAGCCGATGGCGTATGCGGATGGCAGATACATGCTTGTCTTTAACGGTGAGATTTATAATTTTATTGAGGTGCGTAAGGAGCTTCTGGCAAAGGGCTATACCTTTATGAGCGAATCTGATTCGGAGGTGCTGTTAGCTGCCTATGTGGAGTGGAAGGAGCAGTGCGTTCTCAAATTCAACGGTATGTGGGCATTTGCCATCTGGGATCGCGAGGAGAAGAAGCTCTTCTTATGCAGAGACCGGTTTGGCGTAAAGCCTCTGTACTATACCTATTTAAATGACCAGAAGACCTCCATTGCATTTGCTTCTGAAATGAAGGCGCTGATGCCGCTTTTGAAAGAGCTGAAGCCCAATCGTAAGCTGATTATGAATCCGAAGCAGATTATGTGGTATGAAGCGACGGAAGAATGTGTGATAGAGGGCTTGAAGCATTTTCCTGCAGGCTCTTATGCTTATTTTGATGAGAACGGAATGCAGATTACGAAGTACTGGGATACGTTAGACCATCTGCCCAAGGTGCCGGAGCGGTATGAGGAGCAGGTCGAGATGTTTCGGGCTTTATTTCTGGATGCCTGTAAGCTTCGTATGAGAAGTGATGTGACGATTGGAACGGCACTATCCGGAGGACTTGACTCTTCAGCAACGATCTGTGCGATGTCGCATCTTGCAAATCACGATCAGGACATCCGTATGAATCATGACTGGCAGCATGCATATGTAGCAACATTTCCGGGAACGACAATGGATGAGAGTGTCTATGCCAAGAAGGTAACAGATTATCTTGGTATCAACTCTACTTTCGTGGAGATTGATCCGACGAAGGCTGTCGGGGAATTAGACAACTATTTCTATCTGTTTGAGGATCTCTATCTGACAAGCCCGATTCCGATGATGATGCTCTATCACGAGTTGCGTAATCAGGGAACTCTTGTTACAATAGACGGACATGGCGCCGATGAACTGTTCGGCGGCTATACGTTTGATTTTATCAATGCGTTAAAGGATGCAGGGGCAAATAAAGAGGATATTGACACGATTCTGACCGCTTATATGGACAGCTTTCCGAAGGATGGTTCTAATATTGCCTTATCCTCACAATCGAAGAAGAGTGTTTATTTGAATTATTTCAAGCATGACATCATTCGTAATACACTGCATCGCAATGAAAAGTATATTTCACGTGCGAAGGATCATCCGAATTATAAGAGCTTAGATACCTTGAATAAGATTTTGTATACTTCTTCTCACGAGACCATTCTGCCGACGCTGTTACGTAATTATGACCGCTACAGTATGGCGAGCGGTATCGAGATTCGTATGCCGTTTATGGACTATCGGATTGTAACGATGGCTTTTTCACTTGGGTGGAAATCCAAGCTGCACGGCGGTTATTCCAAATCCATTATTCGTGACGCGATGGCACCGTATATGCCGCAGGACATTGCTTACCGTAAGACCAAGATCGGTTTCAATACGCCGATTGTGGAATGGATGCAGGGACCGATGAGGGAATACTTTGAGGATGTGATTAGTTCGGAAGCGTTCAGAAGCTGTGATTTGATTCGACCGGAGCAGGTTAAGGCGCAGGTGGAGCAGGTCATTCATAACGAGAAGGCGACCTTTATTATGGGTGAGGAAGCGTGGAGTGCGCTTTATCCTTATTTGTGGGAGCAGGCTGTTTTAAAGCATAAGGGGTAGAAGCAGGCTGATAGAGAGTGATGTTAGAAATGAGGTATGGTATGAATATAGCGGGTAAGCTGAATTACATATTTTCTAAGAAGCAGAAGGTGCAGTCGGTATTTCTGTTTTTGGCGCTTTTTATTGGGGCTTTGATGGAGCTTGTCGGGGTGTCTTTTATTACGCAGTTAGTGACTTTGGTGACGGATCCGACGAAGATTCATTCGGGTAAGACGATGAGTATGCTGTATGATTTGTCAGGAGCGGATTCGGACAGGCAGTTTCTGTTGTATGTGGTCATTGCACTGATTGTTGTTTATGTTGTGAAGAATGCTTATTTACTGTGGATTAATTATATTCAGTGTACGTTTATTTATAATAACCAGCTGCGGCTTTCAGGCAGACTGATTGACTGTTATCTGAAGAAGCCTTATACGTATCATTTGGATAAGAATTCGGCGGAGATGGTGCGTAATGTCATGCTGGATTCGGAGCGTCTCTTTCAGATGCTGCTGACGACCTTTACACTTTTCTCGGAAATTCTGATTTCCGTACTTTTGTGTATTTATCTTCTGGTTATGGACCCGTTTATTACCGTTACGGTTGTAGCCATTCTGGGAATTTTCACATTTTTATATCTGCTTTTATTTAGAAATAAGGCTAAGGATTATGGCAAGACGAATCAGATTTATGACGGCAAGATGCACCAGTCGATTAACCAGGCGCTTGGTGCGGTGAAGGATATCAAGATTCTGCACCGGGAGAAGTATTTTGTAGATGCATTTACGAACTGCGGCAGTCAAAAGATGCGTGCGGTCAGAAATAATAATGTGCTTGGTAATGCACCGAAGTATATCATTGAGACAGTCTGTATCGGTGCGATTCTGCTTGTGCTGATGTTCAAAATCTTTCAGGGTGAGGATCTCAACAGCATGATTCCACAGTTAGCCGCATTTGCAGTCGCAGCGTTTAAGCTGCTTCCGTCTGTCAGCAAGATTAATAATTACATTAACCTTGTTTCCTTCCTGAAGCCGTCGGTTGATTTGATTTACCGCGACATCAGAGACACAGAGGACATGGTGAATTATGAGATTAAGGATCTGGAGCAGTCAGATGATGTCTATGCAGACAATCATCCGAAGGCAATTGAGATTTCACATGTATCCTATCGTTATCCGCATACGGACAGGGATGTTGTGGCAGATGTGTCCTTTGAGATTCCTCTTGGGGCAGCAGTTGGCCTGATCGGCCCATCCGGTGCAGGTAAGTCTACAATTGCGGATGTGATTCTCGGAATTTTGACACCAACGGCGGGCGCAGTGAATTATGGTGTGATGAACGTGCATGAGCATCCAATTAAGTGGTCTAAGAAGTTAGCATATATTCCACAGGCTATCTTCCTAGCAGATGAAAGTATTCGCTCGAATGTGGCATTTGGTATAGATGAGGACAAAATAGATGATGCTAAGGTATGGGCAGCATTAGAGGAAGCACAGCTGAAGGAATTTGTGGAGAAGCTTCCGGATGGCTTAGATACGATGACCGGTGAACGCGGTGTCAGACTTTCGGGCGGGCAGCGCCAGAGAATCGGTATTGCAAGAGCACTGTATGATAATCCTGAGATTTTGGTTCTTGACGAGGCTACCTCTGCACTTGATTCTGAGACAGAGTCCGCAGTTATGGAGGCCATCGACAGACTGCAGGGTCGTAA
>JAUNSO010000008.1:65193-88281 GCA_030539165.1 bacterium | reverse complement strand
CAGCAGGAGACGGACTTTCCTTTTGAAGTGATTGTAGGAGAAGACTGCTCTACGGACAGTACACGTGCGATTTTACAGGAAATCAAGGAACAGTATCCTGATCAGGTGAAGCTTTTGTTCCGAGAGAAGAATCTTGGAAGACCAACGCTCAATGTTTATCAGACCTCTATGGAGTGCAGTGGGAAGTATGTAGCATATCTGGAGGGCGATGATTACTGGACTGACACGAAGAAGCTGCAGAAGCAGGTGGATTTTCTGGAAGCACATCCGGAATATATTGCTGTGACACATACTTGCCAGATGGTCGATGCCGAAGATCAGGTGATTACGGATTCGGAGATTTTAAAAATCGGCAGTATGTATGACTGGGACGGGAAATTTACATTTGAAGATTATAAGCACCAGCCCAACTGGGCAGGGCATTATGGAACGGTTTTATGCCGCAACATTTATAAAGAAGGCAAGTATGATTATTCTGTACTCTATAAGGCACATGATTTCTTCGATGACGGAGTCATTCTGATGTTCCTGCTGGTGCAGGGTGATATCTGGCGCATGAAGGATACGATGAGTGCGTGGCGTTACGTCAGAAAAGAAGGCGGCGGCAACTGGAATTCCATTTCCATGCAGCGCGACACGATTCGCGAGAATTGTTATCTGACACAGAATCTGTTAAAATGGTGCATAGGCTACTTCGGACTGAGTGATGATGGGAGAAAAATCGCAAACCGTGATTTCGAAACAGCACTCAATGCCTTTGTGCATAAACCGAATCAGATGAATCGACAGTTTATGAAGGATATGTATGCCTATAATATCAAGGAAGTTGTTATGCAGGGGAAGAAGACATCCCTGTTTACCTATTCCGTCGGAGCTGTTGCAAGAAGACTTTTGAGAGGCAAGAAGAGATAAGTAGGCAGAGCAGATGAGACAGGGATAGTTCATAACGAAAGATTATATCGGAAAACGAAACGAAAGATTAAAAATGAGTAGCTGAACTTAAGAATATCAGCTGGGAGGCAATGAATATGGAAGAGAAGAGAATATTAGTGGCACGTTCCTCCATGCCGCCATTTGAAGAATATGTAGAAGCAATTCGTCCTTTATGGGAGTCTGCGTGGCTGACCAATATGGGACCGAATCACGAGCTGCTGAAGCAGAAGCTTGCAGATTATCTGCAGGTGCCGAATCTGTCTCTTTTTGTGAATGGACATATGGCACTGGAGCTTTGCATTCAGGCAATGGGTCTGACAGGAGAAGTCATTACGACCCCTTATACATTCGTGTCTACTACACACGCCATCATCAGAAATGGTCTGACACCGGTATTTTGTGACATTAATCCGAAGGATTATACAATTGATGTAGATAAGCTGGAGTCCTTGATCACAGAGAAGACAAGCGCTATTATACCGGTTCATGTATACGGAAATATCTGTGATGTAGAGAGAATTGACCAGATCGCAAAAAAGCATAACCTGAAGGTCATCTATGATGCGGCACATACCTTTGGAGAGACTTTGAACGGTGTCGGAGTCGGCAATTTTGGAGATGCGTCCATGTTCAGCTTCCACGCAACCAAGGTATTTCATACAATTGAGGGCGGAGCCATTACAACCGCGGACAAGCATCTGGATGCCCAAATGTATAAGCTCAAGGATTTCGGCATCAAGGATGAGGAGGTCATAGACGGCATTGGAGCAAATGCCAAGATGAATGAATTTGCTGCCATTATGGGGCTCTGTAATCTGGTACATCTGGATGAAGAAATGGCAAAACGTAAAGTGGTCGTAGAGCGTTATCGCAAGCATTTAAGCAATGTAGCGGGACTTACGATTATGCAGGAGGTACCCGGCGTCAAGTCTAACTATGCTTATTTCCCAGCAGTATTTGACGAAAAGATATTTGGCGAGACAAGAAATGATGTATTTGCCAGATTGAAAGAACACAATATATTTGCAAGAAAATATTTCTATCCGCTTACAACAGACCTGGAGTGCTTCGGTGACCGCTTTGCATCAGCAGACATTCCTGTGGCACGCTATACTGCCGACAGAGTCCTGACTTTGCCGATGTCAGCAAGTCTGTCCGTAGAGGATGTAGATAGAATCTGTGATATTATTTTGAACCGATAGTATTGCAATCAGAACTGTGTAATATCGAAGCAGGTATTCATGAATGCATTAGATTAAGCAGTGTATTGGTCAAGAGGAATTAGAATGATTATTGTCAGAATTACAAGTGGTCTTGGCAATCAGATGTTCCAGTATGCATTCTATAGATTAATGCAGGAACGTTATCCCGAGACGGAAGTAAGAGCAGATGTGACGTGGTTTCATGCAAACGATGATCATCACGGATACGAACTGGAACGCATCTTCGCAGATGTCTCCGGTTCTGATTTTATGCTCCAAAAGGCAACCACAAGGCAGCTCCTTCATGTAACAGGCCTCATTCCAAATATCATGACAGGAAAAGCCGGAAGGACTTTTGAGAAGATCAGACGATATCCGAATCGGATTATTAGAGAGTGTACCCAAAAGAAATGCCTGCCGCAGCGGATTGATGAACTGGAATTATGCTTTGGTGACGGACATATGTCTGCTGCAGACTTATATGGTAAGGTCATGAATCTGGATACTACAAAGGACTGGTATCTTGCAGGCTTCTGGATTGAGGAGATGTACTACAGGGAGCGCCTGCTTTCCGGACAGCTGCAGAGGGAGCTGAAATTCCCTGCATTTTCAACCGCAAAGCATACAGATGGGCAGCTGGATTCTGATCATGTCGACAAGAACCGAGAAAATATCGACAATGCGCAGCTTGCCGCAGACATGAACAGCTGCAATTCCGTCAGCATCCATGTCAGACGCGGAGATTATCTGACAACATATTCCTCGGATTTTATAGCACTTGGCAGAGAATACTATGAGCAGGCCGTAGCATATATGAACGAACATGTCGAGTCACCGGTTTATTATATTTTCTCCGATGACATTGAGTTTATCAAGAAAGAATTTACATGGCTGCAAAACTATGTGGTCGTAACCGGAAATGAAGGTGTTAACAGCTTCCGTGACATGCAGCTCATGTCATACTGCAAGCATAATATTATAGCCAATTCCACCTTCAGCCAGTGGGGAGCATTCTTAAATCAAAATGCCGGACACATCACAATCTATCCGCGCTCCTACATGCGAACCAAGGATAATGAGGTGAAGACAATCCCCGGCTGGGTGATGCTCTGAGTAAACAACAAAATTATAACAAAATAATTATAAATTTCTCTTGAAATCTAGATAAACATCATGTATAATATCGTTTGTCGGTTGCGACAGATGCGATATAGGGCTATCGCCAAACGGTAAGGCAACGGACTCTGACTCCGTCATCTGGAGGTTCGAATCCTCCTAGCCCTGCGAAGACCTCAGTAAATTTCCGATTTACTGAGGTCTTTTTTTACCCAAAACAGCGTGCTTACGGGGCTTTTGTAAATTGTGAATTGTAATAATGCTTGATTTATTTTACAGATTATTTGGTTTTCAAAGTACAGGAATTAAAGTATAATACTATTGAAAGAAGAAAAGGGAGCGAAAACCTTGGGGACAACTGAAACTAAGAGAAAATGTCTATATTGTAAAGGAATTATGAAAGATGATCATTGTAATCATATGATTGATTTAGATGGGCGTTTTATTATTATTAGGAATGTACCATGTCATAAATGTACACAATGTGGAGAGGTCTCATATAGTGGAGAGGTTGTTGCTCAGATTGAGAAGATTGTTGCCAGATTAAAGGATGCCTATACAGAAGTTGCAGTTGTAGAGTATGCTGCTGCATAAGCTTTCATTAAAAAGGGGTTGAATTATTATGCCGCATATCATGCCAATTAGAGAACTTAGAAATATAAATAAAATATCTGATATGGCACATAAAGAACAAAAACCTATTTTTATAACAAAGAATGGCTACAGCGATTTAGTTGTAATGAGTAGTGAACTATTTGCTCAATTTATGAAAACAAACTATATTGACCAAGCGATGTATGAGTCTGAAAAGGAAATTGAAGAGGGCGGAGCATCTATTGACGTTGATGATGTCTTTGAAAGATTGAATAAGAAATACTACGGATAAATACCAAAGCGATACTATGTAACTATCGTCATTTTAAAATGTATGGCAGTGTGCTCATTATTGGCAATGTCAGTAAGCTGCCTTCTTGATACTGAGCATAGAAAGATCATATGCGATATTGTGTTTATTCTGCTATGTATATATGTATTTTACAAAAAGTTGTTTATTAGAAAAACCGCTGACTATTTATTAGAAGAATGTAATCCTGATGCATTTCTTTCAGTCAGGATGGCGCTTTACTCATATGTAAGAAAAACATCTAAATACTGGTGTATTCATTTTTTCAATATTGTCAGTGCTTTGTTTTATACGGGGAGATTTGATGATGCAGAGAAGGTAATTCCCTGTATATTAAGATGTAGACAAAATGATGAAACAAAAATGATATATGAAATGTTTTGTGCCCAACAATCTTTTGTGAGAAATGATATAGGAGAATTGAATCAACATATTACCAATCTTAAAGCGCTGGGACCAGTTACAAAACTGAAGAAACTAATTTTAAGATTATTTTATCAGGAGACTATGCAATACCAGCTTTGATAGAATTAAGAGACAGCCAGAGGTATTCGGAATTGTATTATGTATATAAAAATCTGCCTGCATACAAAAATAATACATTAACTCGCGTTAAGAGAAATTACTATTTATATGATACAGCTATGAGAATGGGAGATACAGAGCTGGCTGAGCAGCATAAACAATATATACTGGAGAAGGGTGGAACGCTTTGGTATAAGAAGGTATTGCTGTCATAGTAGATTTTGACGAATTATTTGAGGCAGAATACAAGAGCCGTTTATATTTTGCTAAAATACATGTATACAACTGATATTTCACAACATATCCTATATAATTGTCGGGAATGGAGGTTGAAATATTAGTGTATAGCAAAGAAAAACAATCAATAGGAAAATTATTTCTTCAAGTCTTACAGGGTGCATTCATTGGCCTTGGTGCTGTATTGCCGGGCATATCGGGCGGTGTTTTGAGTGTCATCTTCGGAATCTATAAACCCATCATGGAGTTACTGGCAAATCCATTTCATAATTTCAAAACCCATGTTCCGAAGCTTCTGCCGTATATAGCCGGAGCAGTTCTCGGATTTCTTGGGATTGCCAGATTATTAGCTTTTGTATTGGAACGATATCCGGCACCATCAGTCTGTCTGTTCGTTGGACTGATCGGTGGAATGCTGCCTTCACTATGGAAGGAAGCGGGAAATAAGGGAAGAACCAAATTTTCTCTGACAGCCATGTTTGCAGCGATGGCTGTTATCTTTGCAGTCCTGCTGGGACTTCGCAATGCATCTGTCATGATCACTCCGGATTTTGGATGGTATCTTTTCTGCGGTTTCTGTCTTGCACTCAGCGTGATCGCTCCGGGTATGAGTTTTTCCACATTATTAATGCCGCTTGGGCTGTATACCCCCTTTGTAGATGGTATCGGAAGCCTATCATTTAATGTGCTGATTCCCGGAGGAATCGGAGGACTCCTGACAGTAGTCTGTTTATCAAAAGCAGTGAATTATTTATTTGACCGATACTATTCAATTGCTTTTCATGCAATCATTGGTATTGTGGTTGCGGCAACGATCATGATCATTCCATATGGAAGTTTTTTGAACTCAACCAGAGACTATCTGGTGAACATGGCTTGTCTCTTGGGTGGAATCATGGCAGCTTCTCTGTTGGATAAAATGAACCAGAGAAATGAGCCGGAAAAGAATTGCTGACATGTAGCTTACAGCGCAGCCTAATATGAGCGAATACAAAGGGGGAAACACTATGTTGAAAAACAGAAAGATGGGTGTCATTATCACAGGTGCAGTTGCAGTTATTGCGGCAATCGGTATTATTTTGCTGTATGTGCTGGCTAATTACAATATGACTGTAGCCATGAGAAATAGTGCAGACAACAATATGAAGACATCCCTGGATGCACAAAAACAGATGATTGATCAGTACGTTGGACAGGGTGAAGCACTGCTACTTGGTTTTGCACAGGATCCGTCATTGTTTCATGCATTGAAAGATCCGGAGAATACCGAGTTGAATGAGGTAGCACAGGCTTACACACTTCAGTATTTTGACAAGCTTGAAAACTGGGAAGGAATCTGAAATATATGCTGCGGCGAATACCAGTAAGATCACTCTGGGAATTGTTTGCCTGGTAGCATACATACTGATTGTTTTACTGACATGGGCAATCGTGGTGATTAATATCAGACCGCTCAAAAAAATTGAGAAGGCGATCAGCAATCTGCAGAATCTGGATCTGAATCAATCAGAAGAACTGAATGCTTACATTGGCAGAAGAAGTGAGGTGGGTATTATTGCATCGGCGGTTGACTCCCTCAGAAAGACATTCAGTGATATCATCGAAATACTAAAACAGTGTTCTAATGCACTGAATGAGTCATCAGGAACAATGAATCAGGAATCAAAGAACCTTTTGGCATACGTAACGGATAATTCGGCAACGACAGAGGAACTGGCAGCCAGCATCACAACGACCAATGAAGCCATTGGGGCGATGGAAGAGAAGATGAACCGGATCGTTGAAATGGTAGAGGATGTCGAAAACAAGATCCGGGATGGAAGAGAAAAGAGTACAGAGTTGATGAAGAGTGCGCAGAACATGCAGGAGATGGCGAATCATTCATTGTTGAACTCGAAACAGAATATTGCAGATCCAGAATATCTGTAAAGAGACCAACACCAATATTGCAGCAGTGCAAAATTGCTTTGATGATATTGTGGGATTCCTGGAGAAGGATGTTGCAAAACAGTTTCAGACATTTTCTGATACAGCAGAGGTTCTGTCTGATATTCTTCATACAAATCAGGAAAGTACCGAGAAGATCATTACAATTGTTCAGGATTTTCAGCATTATTAATCCTGTTTACATGGTATCGTTTACCATCAAACACCTCAGTGAAGAAATTCACTGAGGTGTTTGATTATGTCACTTATATTTGCTATAATGAACCAATACAGGCGATAACAACGAATCAAGGATGGAAGACCAATGTACAGCGTGGAGAGCAGGATCAGATATAGTGAAGTGGATGTAGATGAGAAATTGCCGTTAGATGGTATCATAAATTATTTTCAGGACTGCTCTACGTTTCATTCTGAAGATGTAGGTGTCGGGCTGGATTATCTGATAGCACATCACAGAGCATGGGTTTTATCTTCGTGGCAGATTATCGTAGACCGTTATCCGAAATTCGGAGAGCATATTTCTGTGGGTACATGGGCATATGCATTTCAAGGCTTTATCGGAAGCCGTAATTTCATCATGACTGATGAAAGCGGTCAACAGATAGCATGTGCCAATTCAGTATGGGTATATCTGAATACAGAAACAGCAAAGCCGGCAAAACTGGATGAGTTTGAGCAGGAGGCATATGCAGTTGAACCAAAGCTGGATATGGAGTATGCTGCCCGCAAGATCAGACTGCCGGAGCACTATGAATCCCTTCGTGCGATTACGATTCTGGAGCATCATCTGGACACCAATCATCATGTGAATAATGGTCAGTATGTTAAGATGGCACTTGGTTTGCTGCCGGAGCATCAGGATATCAGACAGATGAGGGTGGAGTACAGAAAACCGGCCAGGCTGGGGGATGTTATGAACTCCAGATTGTATACAGAAGCTTCAAGACAGATTATTGTGTTATGTGACGGACAGGGAGATCCATATTCGGTAGTAGAATTCAGTTAAGTGCAGAAAGGACATTATGCTAAAATTAGGTGAGAAACAAAAGCTTGTCATGATAAAACAGGTGGAGTTCGGTGTGTATCTCGGAGAACATCTGCAGGATCCGGAGGAACATCGCGTTTTGCTGCCGGCAAAGCAGGTTCCGGAGAATTTAAAAACAGGTGATGTAATAGAGGTGTTTCTATATAAAGACTCCAAGGATCGTCTGATTGCCACGACCAGAGAACCGAAGCTTCAATTAGGACACATTGCATTGCTGAGGGTTGCTGAAGTCGGGAAGATCGGCGCTTTTTTGGACTGGGGACTGGAAAAGGATTTGCTGCTGCCGTTTAAACAGCAGACAAAAAAGATCAATGAGGGCGAAGAGTGCCTTGTGGCACTTTATATTGATAAGAGCGGACGCTTATGTGCGACAATGAATGTATATGAGTATCTGGATTCTGAGTCACCGTACAATGTAGGTGATCATGTCACAGGACGTGTCTATCAGATCAGTGAACAGTTTGGTGCGTTTGTAGCTGTAGATGACAGATATTCAGCACTCATTCCTAAAAAGGAACTGTATGGTGATGTGAAGATCAACTGGATCATAGAAGCAAGGGTAGCCGGAAAGAAAGAAGACGGCAGACTGGATCTGGCTGTTCGGGAAAAGGCATATCTGCAGATGGATGAAGATGCCGAGGCAGTTTACAGTGTGATTCAGGAATTTAAAGGGACTTTGCCATTTACGGACAAAGCAGATCCTGAACTGATCAAGAAGGAATTCGGACTTAGCAAGGCAGCCTTTAAGAGAGCTGTCGGTAAGCTGTTGAAGGAAAAGAAGATCGAGATTACAGAAACTTCTATTCGAATGATCAAATGATCCGGATTGTACTTTTTTATGAAATAGGTAGAAGAATTCAGGGAATTGATATATAATAGTTTAGAGTATTTATGATAGAGTCCGAAGGGGGTAATCATTATGGAAAAGAAAATAATCAGTACCGATCAGGCACCTGCAGCAATTGGTCCATATTCGCAGGCAGTTGAGGTAAATGGTATGATTTATACATCGGGAATGATTCCTGTGATTCCGGCAACCGGGGAAATTGTTGAGGGAATTGAAGCGCAGGCAAAGCAGGCGCTTACAAATGTGAAAAATCTGCTGGAATCTCAAGGCAGCAGCATGGACAGGGTCATCAAAACCACAGTATTTATTAAGAATATGAACGACTTTGGCAAGGTAAATGAAGTCTATGCCGGATTTTTCAGTGGAGACTTTCCTGCCAGAAGCTGTGTAGAGGTGGCACGTCTGCCGAAGGATGTGCTGATTGAAGTGGAAGCAATAGCAATAAAATAACATAAACCTGATTAGACAGAAAGGAGATCTAACAAAATGAAAGTACAAAACATTACCAACATTGAAAAGTTTTTTAAAGTGATTGACAGCTGTGAAGGCAAGGTAGAGCTGGTTACAGGCGAAGGAGACAGACTGAATCTGAAATCAAAACTGTCCCAGTATGTATCTATGGCAAATATTTTTTCAGATGGTACCATTGACGAGCTCGAGCTGATAGCCTATGAGCCGGCAGATATTGATAAACTGGTTAACTTTATGGTGAACGGCTGATCATGAATCGATCAATCAAGCAAGCAAACGGACTGTTCCTAAGTATCATTTTGTTATACTTAGGAATGGTCGTTTTATTATCATACTTAGCATCATATGGGATCTATGCGGGAAAGGTCTTTTCGTCAATGGTTGGAGAGGCTTTGATTGGTGTACCTGCAGTTTTGCTGCTGATATGGAATCGAAAGAACTGGCGAACATGGATACCGATTAAAAAAATCAAACTATCCACGATATTATTATCCATTCTGTTTGCTTATCTGATTATGCCGCTTGCAGCGCTTGCGAATGCAGTTTCCTTGATATTTGTTAAAAATATTGCTGTTGAAGCGATGCGGGCTATGATGGACATACCGGCGGCACTGTTGATTTTCATTGTAGGATTTTATGGTCCGGCCTGTGAGGAACTGGCTTTTCGAGGAGTGATATTCGGCAGATACAAAAGAACCGAAAAGATATTAGCAGCTGCACTGCTTTCGGCGCTGCTGTTCGGATTGATGCATTTGAATGGCAACCAGTTGGGTTATGCTGCAATACTGGGATTCATTTTTGCTTTGTCGATGGAAGCTTCAGGAAGTATATGGACTGCATTTATTGCACATGCAGTTGTCAATACACATAATGTGATCATGCTTCTGATGTCAGACCGACTGCTTGGATTGGCAGGCGGACAGACGATGATTGAAGATTTAACCTACACACCGGCAGAACTGACATTGACAATCGGGATTTTACTTCCGATTGCAGGATTTTCCTGTATTCTGGCAGCAGGCGTGTTGATTCTGATTGCCAGAAATGAAGGAAGACTGGAATACTTCAAATATATATTCAGTAAGAAGGCAAAACCGCAGTCTCAGCTACAGACTGAAGAGCTATCGGCAGAAAAACCGCATTTTATTACATGGACCCTGATCGTGGCTGTTGCCATCTGTATTTTGATCATATTTGTACTGCCGTTTATCCGGATCAGGTAGACCTGTACTACAGAAAATACATCATAGGTCTTGACGAATGGATAGAAAAAGCGTATGCTCATTTATAGACATTTAATTTCATATTTCTCTCTTATTCAGAGTGGTGGAGATACAAAGGATCTGTGAAGCCACGGCAACCCCCTGCGAGGAAGGTGCCAACCTGAGCGAGTTAAAGAATCGAACAATAAGAGGATTTGATTGTCAGTTGAGTATCGGGTCCGCTTAAAGCGGATCTATTTTTTTACACGAATATCAAGTTCATTTAAGGAGGAACCAGCATGGAAAAATTACTATTTACATCAGAGTCAGTTACGGAAGGGCATCCTGACAAAATGTGCGATGCCATCTCTGATGCAGTGTTAGACGCGCTGATGGCACAGGATCCCATGAGCCGTGTAGCATGTGAGACAGCAACCTGTACAGGATTTGTACTTGTAACAGGTGAGATTACCACCAATGCATATGTAGACATTCAGAAGATTGTCCGCGATACCGTTAAGGAGATTGGCTATACAAAATCAGAGTATGGTTTTGACGGCAATACATGTGCAGTGCTTTGCGCGATTGATGAACAGTCATCAGACATCGCAATGGGTGTTGACAAGGCACTGGAAGCAAAAGAGAACAAGATGAGTGATGCTGAGATTGAGGCAATCGGTGCCGGAGATCAAGGTATGATGTTTGGTTATGCGACCAACGAAACAGATGAGTATATGCCATACTCCATCTCTCTTGCACATAAGCTTGCAAGACAGCTGACCAAGGTACGTAAGGATGGAACGCTAAAGTATTTAAGACCCGACGGAAAGAGCCAGGTATCAGTAGAGTATGATGAAAGCGGCAAGCCGATCCGTCTGGAGGCAGTTGTATTATCTACACAGCATGACGAGAACGTCACACAGGAACAGATTCATGAGGACATCAAGAAGTTTGTATTTGATCCGATTCTGCCCAAAGAATTGATTGATGCAGAAACAAAGTTCTTCATCAATCCGACCGGACGTTTTGTTATAGGCGGACCTCACGGTGATGCAGGCTTAACAGGACGTAAAATCATCGTGGATACCTATGGTGGATTTGCACGTCACGGCGGCGGAGCATTTTCCGGTAAGGACTGCACCAAGGTTGATCGCTCTGCAGCTTATGCAGCACGTTACGTTGCTAAGAATATTGTGGCAGCAGGTCTTGCCGACAAGTGTGAGATCCAGCTTTCCTATGCAATCGGTGTAGCACAGCCGACATCCATCATGGTAGATACTTTCGGAACCGGTAAACTGTCTAATGAGAAGATGGTTGAGATCGTTCGTGAGAACTTTGATCTGCGTCCGGCAGGTATTATCAAGATGCTTGATCTGCGCAGACCAATCTACAAACAGACAGCAGCATATGGTCATTTTGGACGTAATGATCTGAACCTGCCCTGGGAAGCACTGGACAAGACAGAAGATCTTAAGAAGTACCTGTAAGAATCAAAATAAACTACAGTAGAATCACCCGGTCAGAATTCATTGAAATAATGGAATCCGGCCGGGTGTTTTTCATCTGCAAATTTTAGATCTCTTATTTATAAACCCAAACGTTTGTGCTATACTTGTAAATAACGATTCGGAAATGAGGGCGAGAAGGAGGATACGATGGGATTTGTACATTTGCATACACATACAGAATACAGTTTGCTGGATGGTTCCAATAAAATAAAAGAATATGTACAGCAGGTGAAAAAACTCGGTATGGAAGCAGCAGCGATCACCGATCATGGTGTGATGTATGGTGTGATCGATTTCTATCGTGCAGCAAGGGCAGAGGGAATCAAGCCGATTATAGGCTGTGAGGTCTATGTTGCACCCAACTCCAGATATGATAAAGAGATAACGGGCGGCGAGGAACGTTATCATCATCTTGTTCTGCTTGCAGAAAACAATACAGGCTATCACAACCTGATGAAGATTGTCAGCAAGGGCTTTACAGAGGGCTATTACTACCGGCCGCGTGTAGATATGGAGGTTTTAAATACATATCATGAGGGAATTATTGCACTGTCTGCCTGTCTGGCAGGAGAGGTTCCGCGCTATATAGAGAAGGGTCTGTATGAAGAAGCGAAGAAGTGCGCCCTGAAATATGAGACCTGCTTTGGAAAAGGCAATTATTTTCTGGAACTGCAGGATCACGGAATCCCGGAACAGAAAACAGTCAATCAGGCATTGCTCCGTATGAGCCAGGAACTGGATATACCACTTGTAGCAACGAACGACATTCATTATACCTATGCAGAGGATGTTCCTTCTCACGATATTCTTCTTTGCATACAGACTGGGAAAAAGCTGCAGGATGAGGATCGTATGCGCTATGAAGGCGGACAGTTCTATGTGAAATCACCTGAGGAGATGCAGACTTTGTTTTCATATGCTGCGGAAGCGATTGAAAATACAGGAAAGATTGCAGAACGCTGCAATGTTGAGATAGAATTTGGTGTTACAAAATTACCGAGATACGATGTTCCGGAGGGATATGATGCATGGTCCTACCTGAACAAGCTTTGCTTTGATGGTCTGGAGAAGAGGTTTCCGGGATACGGAGATGATTTGAAGAAACGTCTGGAATATGAACTTGATACCATTCACAGCATGGGATTTGTGGACTATTTCCTGATTACATGGGACTTCATTCATTATGCCAAGAGTCATGGAATCGCTGTTGGGCCGGGCAGAGGCTCTGCAGCAGGCTCCATCGTATCATATTGTCTGGAGATTACAAATATCGACCCGATCAAGTATAGCTTACTGTTTGAGCGATTTTTAAATCCTGAACGTGTATCCATGCCTGATATTGATATTGACTTCTGCTTTGAAAGAAGACAGGAGGTTATAGATTATGTTGTTGAGAAGTATGGCAAAGACAAGGTTGTACAGATAGTCACCTTTGGTACGTTAGCTGCCAAAGGGGTGATTCGTGATGTCGGACGTGTTATGGATCTGCCATATTCTTATGTGGATTCTCTGGCAAAGATGATCCCAAATGAGCTAAACATCACCATTGATCGTGCACTTGAACTGAACAATGACTTTAAGAAGCTCTATGACGAGGATGAACAGGTTCATAATCTGATCGACATGTGCAGGAGGCTGGAGGGTTTACCGCGTCATACATCCATGCATGCAGCAGGTGTCGTGATCTGTCAGAAGGAAGCAGATGAGTTCGTACCGTTATCACGAGGCTCGGATGGCTCCATTACTACACAGTTTACGATGACGACGCTTGAGGAACTGGGACTGCTGAAAATGGATTTCCTGGGACTGCGGACTCTGACGGTTATCCAGAATGCCGTGCAGCTCGCAGAGCGCGGCAGCGGTCAGACGATAGATATAGACCATATTGATTACGATGATAAAGCGGTGCTGGATTCCATCGGCACAGGCCGTACAGATGGTGTGTTTCAGCTGGAAAGTGCCGGCATGAAGAACTTTATGAAGGAGCTGAAGCCACAGAATCTGGAGGATGTCATAGCAGGTATTTCTCTCTACCGTCCCGGACCAATGGACTTTATTCCACAGTATATCAGAGGCAAGAACTCATCACAATCCATTCATTATGACTGTCCGGAGCTGGAACCGATTCTGGCCCCAACCTATGGCTGTATCGTATATCAGGAACAGGTTATGCAGATTGTACGTGAACTGGGAGGCTATACACTCGGAAGAAGTGATCTCGTTCGCCGTGCCATGTCTAAGAAAAAGCAGGCTGTTATGGAGAAAGAGCGTAATAACTTTATCTACGGCAATCCGGAAGAAGGGGTTCCGGGCTGCAAAGCGCGCGGAATCGATGAGAAGACAGCCGGTAAAATATATGAAGACATGATGGATTTTGCGAAATATGCGTTCAATAAATCCCATGCAGCCGCCTATGCGGTCGTATCCTATCAGACGGCATACCTAAAGTATTACTATCCGCTGGAGTATATGGCTGCCTTGATGACTTCGGTCATTGATGCACCGCACAAGCTGTATGAGTACTTTTACACATGCCGTACCATGGGCATTCCGATCCTGCCTCCTGATATCAATCAGGGTGGAGTCGGCTTTACAGTTGCCGAGGCAGAAGGTGATGGAGGCAAACGGGGAATTCGCTACAGCCTGTCTGCAATCAAAGGAATCGGCAGACCGATTATCAATGAGATCGTTGCGGAACGTCAGGAGCGCGGCCCCTTTACGACGATTAAGGACTTTATCACGAGACTGGCAGATCAGGATATCAACAAACGTGTCATAGAAAATCTGATCAAGGCCGGTGCATTTGACTCCCTGCCGGGTACACGCAAGCAGCTGATGGCGACTTATGTGTCCATTATGGATGGCCTGGTTCGAAATAAGAAAAATAATATGGCAGGACAGATTTCTTTATTCGATATAGCCGGGGAAGAGGATAAGAGCGACTTTGAAATAAAAATGCCGGACATTGGTGAGTATAATAAAGAAATGATACTTGGCTTTGAGAAAGAAGTCATTGGCATCTATGTCAGCGGTCATCCACTGGAAGAGGATGAAGCAATGTGGAAGAAGCGCATCACCGCCTATGCTGCTGATTTTACGATTGATGAGGAAACCGGAATTGCCAAGGCAAAGGACAATGACAGAGTCACAATCGGAGGCATTATAGAAGAAAAAACCATCAAATATACAAAATCCGGGAAGAATATGGCCTTTCTTATGGTGGAAGACCTTACAGGCAAAGCGGAAGTCATTGTATGGCCCAATGATTATGAGAAGAATTCCAGATGGCTGATCGAGAACAGCAAAGTCTTTGTGTATGGACGTGTTTCTGCAGAAGAGGACAAAGATGCCAAATTGATCTGTGAGAAGATCACCCCGTTTGAAAGCATTCCGCGGAAGCTGTGGATCAAGTTTGCGACAAAAGAGGATTATCTGAGAAAAGAGGCAGATCTGATGCTGACTATGGACAGCTCAGACGGAAATGATACAGTGGTAATCTATATTGAGTCTACAAAGGAAATCAAGAGTCTGCCCAGGAGTAAAAGTGTATGTGCCAATTCGGAACTTGTAGACAGATTGTCGGGGTTATATGGTGCAGAAAATGTCAAAGTTGTGTAAAAGGACGCTTTACAAGGAGCATAAAACAAGGTAGAATAGTTCGTAAGTATTTTTTTAGGAGGTCGTGATATGGCAAAAGAAGTGAACACAATTGGTGTTCTGACAAGCGGCGGGGATGCTCCCGGCATGAATGCTGCCATCAGAGCAGTGGTCAGAAAGTCAATCGCGAATGGCAAAAAAGTAAAAGGAATCATGAAGGGCTATCAGGGACTCCTGAATGAGGAAATATTTGATATGTCACCAAGAGATGTATCTGATACGATACAGCGTGGAGGCACGATCCTGCGCACTGCCAGATGTGAGGAGTTTAAGACACCTGAGGGTCAGAAGAAAGGCGCAGAGGTATGTAAGAAATATGGAATTGACGGTCTGGTGGTGATTGGAGGAGATGGCTCCTACAAAGGCGCACAGGCGCTTTCAGCCAACGGTATCAATACCATCGGTCTTCCGGGTACGATAGATCTCGATATTGCGTGTACAGACTATACGATTGGTTTTGATACGGCAGTCAATACAGCTATGCAGGCCATTGATAAGGTCAGAGATACTTCATCTTCTCATGAGCGCTGCAGTATTATCGAGGTTATGGGCAGAAATGCCGGATATATCGCACTATGGTGCGGTGTAGCGAACGGTGCAGAGGACATTCTGCTTCCAGAGAAGTATGAATTTAATGAACAGGATATTATCAATAATATCATTAACAACAGAAAAAAAGGAAAGACACACCATATTATCATTAATGCAGAGGGTATCGGACACTCTACCTCCATGGCCCGTAGAATCGAAGCGGCAACCGGAGTGGAGACGAGAGCCACCATTCTCGGTTATATGCAGCGAGGCGGTTCCCCTACCTGTACGGACAGATTTCATGCTTCCATGATGGGAGCCTATGCTGCAGATTTGTTATGTCAGGGCAAATCAAACCGTGTGGTAGGCTGGAAGGATGGCACCTACAAGGATTTTGATATTGACGAGGCCTTGGCAATGCAGAAGAATATACCAGAGTATCAGTATGAAGTCAGCAGGCTTTTATCAATCTAAATAAAATCTGATGCGGAATAATGATAACAGGTGCGCATAAAGTTCATGTGCACCTGTTTGCTATTTTTTGCAGAAATTGAAAGGAAAGCGAATCGGGAAAAATGGAGGAATTGCTGTGATCACAAGCAGTACAAATGCAAAAATTAAAAATATCGTTCAATTAAATACGAGCAGCAAGGCCAGAAGAGAACAGGGTGTGTTTGTCGCAGAAGGAACGAAAATGTTTCTGGAGGCTCCGGCAGACAGCATTCGTCAGATATTTATTTCGGAGAGCTACTATCACAGGTGCGAGTATTTAGACAGACTGGAGAAGCTGCCTTATGACATTGTGGAGGATTCGGTGTTTAGAAAAGCATCTGATACCATGAATCCACAGGGGATTCTTTGTGTGATTGGGCAAAGCTGCAATGATATTAATGCGATGCTGGCCAAACCACAGCCATTGCTGATGGTTCTTGAGGGACTTCAGGATCCCGGCAATCTGGGTACCATCATCAGGACAGGAGAAGGCGCAGGAGTCACCGGTATTATCATGGATCGAAATACGGCTGACGTGTTTAATCCAAAGGTGATCAGAGCGACAATGGGCTCTGTTTACAGAGTACCGTTCGCTTATACAGAAAATCTGCCGGATACGCTCACACAGATGAAGAAGCAGGATATCAGGATTTATGCAGCGCATCTTTCAGGGCACCGGTTTTATTATGAAGAAGATTACTGTAGTGGCAGTGCATTTTTGATTGGAAATGAGGGAAACGGTCTCAGTGAACATATTACGGGATATGCAGATACCCGTATTAAAATACCAATGCAGGGTCAGGTTGAATCGTTAAATGCAGCTGTATCGGCAAGTGTACTGATGTACGAGGTTATGCGGCAGCGCAGTATCAAATAGAATACGGAGGAATAGAAGGATGAAGATTGGATTTATTGGTTTGGGAAATATGGCAAGTGCCATGATTGGCGGTATGATTGAAAAGAAAATTGTCAAACCGGAGGATGTGACAGGAGCAGATGCCTTTGAGTCAGCAGTGCAAAAGGCTCAGGAAAAGTTTGGAATTTCTGCATCCACCGATAATCTTACGGTGGTCAGACAGGCTGACGTAATCGTACTTTCTGTCAAACCTCAGTTTTATATGGATGTGATCACGGGAATCAGAGAGGAAGTCAGAGAGGGTCAGATCGTCATTACAATCGCACCGGGCAAGACCATCGACTGGCTGCAGGAGCAGTTTGGCAGGAAGCTGAAGCTGGTCAGATGTATGCCGAATACGCCGGCACTGGTAGGAGAGGGCTGCACAGGGGTCTGTCCGAGTGAAGCTGTCAGTGAAGAAGAGATGAAGTATGTATTGACCTTGCTCAACAGCTTTGGTAAGGCTTATGTTGTATCAGAACATATGATGGATGCAGTTGTTGCGGTAAGTGGCAGTTCGCCGGCCTATGTGTTTATGCTGATTGAAGCTATGGCAGATGAGGCAGTACTGGAAGGTATGCCGCGCAATCTGGCGTATGAATTTGCTGCCCAGGCGGTACTGGGAAGTGCCAAAATGGTGCTGGAGACAGGCAGGCATCCGGGAGAGCTCAAGGATATGGTATGCTCACCGGGAGGAACAACGATTGAAGCAGTCAAGATATTAGAGGAGAAAGGATTTCGCGCAGGCATCATGGATGCCATGAAAGCATGCGCTGATAAATCAAGAAGTTTATAATGAAGAAATTAATCGGAGATAAAAAATTTTACAAAATGGTACTTGCGGTTGCAGTGCCGATTATGATTCAGAATGGTATTACGAACTTTGTCAGTCTGTTGGATAATGTAATGGTCGGACTGGTCGGAACAGAGCAGATGTCCGGTGTTGCAATTGTGAATCAGCTGATTTTTGTATATAATCTGTGTATTTTTGGAGCTGTTTCGGGTGCAGGCATTTTTACGGCGCAGTTTGCAGGGCAGAAGAACCACAAGGGAGTCAGAGATACATTCCGGTTCAAGATACTGGTCTGCGGAATCGCAACCCTTCTGGCGATAGTCATATTTGTGTTATTTGGAAAAGAGCTCATTAATTTGTATCTGCACGATGGTGGTGAGACCGGAGACATAGCCATTACACTGAAAAGCGGGGAGAATTATCTATGGATTATGCTGGCTGGATTGATTCCTTTTACAATCGTACAGGCATATGCCAGTACCCTGAGAGAGACCGGAGAGACTATGGTACCGATGCGTGCAGGTATCATAGCGGTATTTGTGAATCTGGTATTAAACTATATCCTGATATTCGGTAAACTCGGAGCACCGGTACTTGGGGCATCGGGAGCAGCTATTGCAACCGTTATTTCGAGATTTGTGGAGTGCGCAATTGTCATGCGATGGACACATCGGCATACCGACAGGAATCCTTTTATTGTAGGTGCACTGCGTAGTCTGAAGCTGCCGGTCAATCTTGCAAAAAAGATCTCATTTAAGGGACTTCCATTGCTGGTGAATGAAACACTATGGGGTCTGGGTACAGCAATGCTGATGCAGAGCTATTCTGTCAGGGGCTTGGCAGTAGTCGCAGGGCTCAATATTTCCTCGACGATTTCCAATATGTTTAACATTGCCTTTATTGCATTAGGCAGCTCCGTTGCGATCGTGGTAGGACAGCTGTTGGGAGCAGGCAAGATGAGAGAAGCAAAGGAAACGGCATATAAAATGATCTTTTTCTCCACCATCATCTGTCTGTTTACAGGTGGGGTGATGGCCGCCTTATCACCGCTGTTTCCGGAGATTTATAATACAAACAGCGAGGTCAGACATCTTGCGACATGGTTTATCATCATAACGGCATGTCTCATGCCGATGCAGGCCTTCCTGCATGCCAGTTATTTCACAATCCGGTCAGGAGGAAAGACGATCATTACATTTCTGTTTGACAGTGTATTTATGTGGGTGGTCAGCATACCATTGGCTTATTGCCTGACCCGTTATACAAACTATAATATATTACCGATTTATTTCATTTGTCAGTTTGCTGACATCATAAAATGTATTATCGGGTTTATTCTTGTCAAAAAGGGAGTGTGGCTACAAAATATTGTAGATGATAGGAAAGAACCGCTAGATGCTGATTCGTGTATGGAATAGAAGTTGACAAGTAACCTCTTCTCTGCTAGAATACCAATGTAATAAATTCGTAATAATCTTAATATATATGATATAGGTGTTACGGGTTTGTTGGTGGAGGTTATGATGGATTTCAAAAAAATGAGACGTATGCTGAGAAATGCTTCGGCAGCAGCTCTTACATTATCAGTCGTCAGTACCATGATGACCTGTGATACATTGGCAGCGATCGGTGTAGAGGCAGGAGCATCTAAGGTGGTGTCGATTGCAGTTGGTGAAGAAACATCAGTCAGTGATAACAGTACTGCACCGGAATCAACAGATGCAGAGACCATTGTGATTGAAGTTCCGAAAATCAGTGAAGAGGCAGCAAAGTCAAAAAAGGAAGCTGTGGAGCAGGATACAAAGAACGCTACAACGTCATCTACGTGGGGCAATATCGTTATGGCAAACGTAGAGGAATCGTTGAATGTCCGCGCGGAGGCTTCAGAGGATTCAGAATTAATCGGCAAATTATATAAAAATACAGGTGGTCAGATCGTAGAGCAGAGTGGTGACTGGACGAAGTTCAAGAGCGGCAACCTGACAGGCTGGGCAAAGAATGATTTTCT
The DNA here is from genome assembly GCA_030539165.1 of bacterium. Taxonomy (GTDB): domain Bacteria; phylum Bacillota; class Clostridia; order Lachnospirales; family Lachnospiraceae; genus JAAYYM01. The sequence goes on along the minus strand of JAUNSO010000008.1, from coordinate 67,968 downwards.
GTTATTCGGACAGGATGCAGTTGCACTGGCTGACAGTGTGGTTGAGGTAACAGCTATAGTAAAGACGGATTCTCTTCGTGTTCGTAAGGAAGCCAGCGAAGAGGCAGGAGTATATGGTCTGCTGGCAGTAGATGATGAAGCACTGGTTGTTGATGAAATGGGTGACTGGGTATCAATTCAGTACAGCGATGATACGGTCGGGTATGTGGCATCTAAGTATGTAACAGTTGTACGTGAACTGGGTACAGGTCAGACAATGAAGGAAATCAAGGCTGTAGAAGAAGCAGAGGCAGCACTGAAGGCAAAGGAAGCTGAAGAAAAAGCAAAGGTTGAGGCATCCAGAACCACAGAGACGACACTTACAAATAACGGTGCAGTCACAGGAGATGTTAATGATGTGATGCTTCTGGCTGCATTGATACAATGTGAAGCAGGCTATGAAACATATGCCGGACAGGTTTCCGTCGGTACAGTGGTTATGAACCGCTTGAAGATAGGCAACTATGGAAATACCGTTTATTCAGTTATTTATGCTAAGAATCAGTTTGGTCCGGCAGGCAGTGGAAAAGTTGCTGCTGTATATGCGCAAGGGCCGCGTGCCATTTGTGTTCAGGCGGCGCAGGAGGCTATGGCAGGAACATCTTATATCGGAGCTGCAACGCATTTTAGAAATATCAGATCCGGATATCCGGGAGTTGTAATTGGTAATCATGTATTCTGGTAGTCGGTGGAGTGCAACCGGGTAATCAGATATAGAAATATAGATAGATAGAAAGAAAGAATCCTCACAGCATTCGTTGTGAGGATTCTTTCTTGTAGTGTGAGTTTATTGGATATTTCCTATATAGGAGGCAATGGCATTCTTCCAGTCAGCCATTTGAAAATCAGTGGTCAGCTTCAGCATATAATTCTCAAGGACCGAATAAGCCGGACGTTTTGCTGACTCAGGATGTTCTGACATGTACTGCTCGGTGGTAACTGCATCCACAGTCGTGGATCTGCCTGCAAGACGAAAGATTTCTTTTGTGAAATCAGCCCAGGAACAGATACCTTCACAGGTTCCGTGGAACAGTCCGTAGTTGTCGGTCGGCAGTAAATACGCAATCATTTTTGCAAGCTCCGCAGCACTCGTGGGAGATCCGATCTGATCATTGACTACTTTGATGACATCATGTGTTTCAGAAAGACGCAGCATTGTTTTTGCAAAATTCTTGCCGTCTCCATACAGCCATGCTGTTCTGATGATAAAATAGTCCTTGGCAAATTCCTTTACAAAGTTTTCACCGGCAAGCTTTGTCGTTCCATACATGCTTTGCGGATTCGGTGTATCAAATTCGATATAGGGGCTGGATGCATTTCCTGCAAAGACATAATCAGTGGAAATATGCATCAGCTTGGCACCGATATCTGTGGCGGCAATGCTTAGATTTCTAGGTCCGATTGCATTGATCCTGTAAGCAGCATCTACACTGGTCTCACACGCATCCACTGCAGTAAACGCTGCACAGTTGATGATGGCATCTGGTTTTTCTGCTCTTACATAATTGAGTACCATATCAATATTCGTAATATCCAGTTCTTTTACATCCGGATTTCCGACATCTGTATTCAGCAATGTAATATCAGTGCAGTCCGCATACTGTTTGTTAATTGCACGCCCCAGCTGACCGTTACACCCTGTAACCATTATTTTTTTCATGTTCATCCCTCTTCTGGTCTTGTTTATAGTGAATCCTACATGAATTGCTCAGCAATCCAGCCTATCTAACATAGTATAACGAATTTCTTTGGGTTTTACAAGGAATATGGACAAAAGTACATTTTTGGGGTATACTGATTTGTGCTACACAATGAAATTACAGAATATTTAAGGAGAACATTTATCATGAGAAATGTTGCACTGATTACAGGTATTACAGGCCAGGACGGTTCTTATCTTGCTGAACTGCTGTTGGAAAAGGGATATGAAGTACACGGAATCATTCGTCGACACAGTTCTATTGCGACAGAGAGAATCGATCATTTATATTATGACAGAGAAGTAAGAGATAAAACATTGTTCCTGCATCATGGAGATCTGACAGATTCCAGTAACCTGAATCGTCTGATTGAGCAGATCCAGCCGACTGAGATCTACAATCTGGCAGCACAGTCTCATGTGGCAGTTTCTTTCGAAGTACCTGAATATACAGCAGAGACAACCGGTATCGGAACTCTGCGTTTACTGGATGCAATCAAAAAGACAGGAGTGAAGTGCAGATTTTATCAGGCATCGACTTCTGAGCTGTTCGGAGGGCTTCCTGAGACAGCTCCTCAGAGCGAGAAGACACCATTCTATCCGAAGAGTCCGTATGGAGCTGCAAAGCTGTATTCCTACTGGATTACAGTGAACTATCGTGAGGCATACAACCTGTTTGCATGTAATGGAATCCTGTTCAATCATGAATCACCGCGCCGCGGCGAGACATTCGTAACACGTAAGATTACGAGAGCCGTAGCATCTATTATGGCAGATGAAAGAGAGAAGCTGTCATTAGGAAATCTGGATGCGAAACGTGACTGGGGATTTGCAGGCGATTATGTAGAGGGTATGTGGAGAATCCTGCAGCAGGATAAGCCGGGAGATTATGTACTGGCAACGAATGAGACACATACAGTACGAGAATTTGTAGAGCTTGCATTCGCCGAGGTCGGTATAGAAATCGAATGGAAGGGTACCGGTGTCAGCGAGAAGGGTTATGACAAGGCAACCGGAAAGATGCTTGTAGATGTGAA
>JAUNSO010000008.1:55258-65093 GCA_030539165.1 bacterium | reverse complement strand
GAGGTTAGGAATATGGATAAGAATGCGAAGATTTTTGTTGCCGGACACAGAGGACTGGTAGGAGCAGCAATTGTAAGGAATCTTGAAGCAAAAGGATATCATAATATAGTTAAGAGAACGCACAAGGAACTCGATTTAACCAATCAGGCAGCAGTCACAGCGTTCTTCGATCAGGAGAAGCCGGAATATGTTGTACTTGCAGCAGCCAAGGTTGGCGGTATCAATGCCAACAATACCATGCCTGCAGAATTTGCCTATGTCAATATGCAGATACAGTGCAATGTCATTCAGAATGCCCATACACACGGTGTCAAGAAGCTGTTGTTCTTAGGCAGCACCTGTATTTATCCGAAGCTGGCTCCGCAGCCGATTCCGGAGGATGCACTTTTGACCGGACCGCTTGAAGAGACGAATGAAGCTTATGCCATTGCCAAGATTTCAGGACTGGAAATGTGCAAGTTTTACAAACGACAGTATGGAGATGACTATATCAGCTGTATGCCGACCAATCTGTATGGACCGTATGATAATTATGATTTGAGCAATTCGCATGTGATGCCGGCTATGATCCGGAAGTTCCATGAAGCCAAGGTAAGCAATGCACCACAGGTAGAACTCTGGGGAACCGGAAAACCGCTCAGAGAATTCCTGTATGTAGATGATATGGCTGATGCCTGTGTCTTTCTGTTGGAGAACTACAGTGGAGAACAGCATGTGAACATCGGAACAGGCAAGGAAGTTACGATCAAAGAGCTTGCAGAGACCGTTAAGAGAATTGTAGGCTATGAAGGTGAACTATACTGGAATCAGGATATGCCGGATGGAACTCCGAGAAAGCTGACGGATGTGAACAAGCTGCATAGTCTCGGCTGGACGCATAAGGTGGAGCTTGAAGAAGGCGTTCGGATGGCTTACGAATGGTTCAGAGACAATATTGACCAGGCGAAATTATAGAGATGAAGTTTAGGGAAATATAAAATGAATTTGATATCCATTACATTTATACTGTTTATACTTATTTTATTAGTAATCTATTATTCTGTTAAGAAACAATATCAGTGGCTTGTTTTACTCTTAGGCAGTCTGGTATTTTACATATGGACAAATCCATTCAGTATCATCTTTTTACTCATCTCGATTGTGAGCACATGGTGGTTAATGAAAACACCCACAAGAATGCGGTGGTATTTAACGCTCATCATCAATCTGGGCTTAATCATTGTGTTTCGCTACAGCGTCTACTTCGGAGTGCAGGACATCATCGTTCCTCTCGGAATCTCATTTTATACATTTATGACCTTGGGCTATGCACATAGTGTATACGAGAAAAAAATACAGCCATGTGAAAACCTGTTTCATTATGCACTTTATATTTCTTATTTTCCTCAAATCGTCGAGGGCCCGATTGGAATCTATCAAAAAATGATGCCGCAGCTGTTACAGCCGCATCCATTTGAAATGACGCACATACAATCCGGCGCATATCGTTGTCTGAAGGGCTTGTTTAAGAAATTAGTCATCGCCGGCAGATTAAGTTATTATGTCGATACTGTTTATGCGAATCCGAGTGCAGAGGGCGGCTTGACACTCTTCATCGCAACCTTCTTCTATACCATTGAGCTGTATGCTGATTTTTCGGGATACATGGACATCGCATGTGGTATATCTGAAATGCTTGGAATCAAATTAAAAGAAAACTTTATCCGACCTTATTTTTCTAAAACCATTCAGGAATTCTGGAGAAGATGGCACATTTCTCTGAACGAGTGGTTTAAAGAGCATCTGATGATGCCCGCTGTAACCTCCGGCTGGAATCGTAAGTTATCCAAATTACTTGGTAAGGTGTTCACAAAGGCAAAAAAGGGAACGCTGCGAACCATCTTTCCGTTAATCTTAGTCTGGATGGTAACCGGTATCTGGCATGGCGCGGAAGCGGTCTATATCGGCTGGGGACTTTATTATTCAGTTATTATGCTCTTTTCTGTATGTACAACCGCTTATATGAAGAAAATACGCCAAAAGCTTCACTGGAATGAGGAATTGCCCGGTATCAGAATCTTTCAGGTTGCTCGAACTTATTTCATCGTCCTGATTGGAGAAGTCCTGTTTCGGGCACACACGCTTTCGGATGCATTCTATATCTACAAAACAATGTTCACGAATACACGGCTGCATCTGGCAAGCATCACAGCGGCTTTGAAACCATTTGGAAATGGAAATCAGGCAGTTGCTTCCCTGATCATCATCGTACTTTTAATCGGCGGATTATTCTTTGTGGAACTGCGTCAGGAGATGAATGAACAGGCATTTACAAAGCATCGTGCCATATATGCAGGTCTGATGCTTGTTGTGGTAGCCCTGTTCAGCGTCACGGGACAGTCAAGCTTTATGTACCAGCAGTTCTAATCAGTACCAAGAGAATCGGAGTATAAATGAATGAAACGTACAATCGCTACGCTGTTGATTGCAATCGGAATGATCGCTGCAATCATAATTCTAAAAAATGCATATTCCTGTGAAATCCCGATTGGAAGCCGTGGAATTAAGGCTGCCATCGATTCCGGTAATCTGGACCTGCTTTTCATTGGCTCATCCTCCTTTCGAAGCAATATTGATATGGAAATGATGGACGAAGCATATCAGGGAAAAGCGTTTATCATTGCATATGGCGGTAATCAGCTTGTGACTTCACAGATTCAGTATGAAGAAATCTGCACTAGGTCTGAACATCAATACAAACAAATAGTATTTGAACTGGATCCGCTCATGCTGACGGAGGATGTCGATATTACCGATTCCCGTATTATCTGGGATTTATCATGGAACGGAAAACAAAAGCTGTGGAGTAAATTTCAGGAATCAAACAGTGCAGATTTGTCCACAACCTATGAATATTTCGTTACCTCGGGAATGGATGATTTGATTACCTATCCGATTACGAATCCGATTTATAAGGCACGCTACTATAAGGGAGCAAAAACCGGAGAGACACCTTCCTCAGGAAGGGACTATCTCGAAAGCGAGCCGTTTGATTTAAGTGACAAAAGGACGATTGATTCTCAGGAGAGAGCCCTGAGAGAGTTGATTTTACAGTGTCAGGAAAACAATCAGAGCATTCTTTTTTTGGAAACACCACATTACCACCGGTTATTTGAAGACCCTGTTTATCAGAAATACCGCAAAGCCTTTTGCGACATTCTTGATGAGTATGAAATTCCTTATATTCTTTCTGATATGGTTGCATTTGATCCGCAGAATCCAGATTACTTTGAAGATATGGGTCATATGTCGACAACGGGACGGGAAGAATATACAGAAAATCTGATTCAGGTACTTGATCAAAATGAAACACAGGAATGATGTTGAGGTGGAAATCACATGCACATGATATTAGATTATCTGGAACAGACAGAACAACAGGAACCGATGCACATTGCATTTGCGGATCCCACGAAGGAAATCACATTTCAGGATTTGACACTCCGTGCGCAGCAAGCTGCGACGTTATTTTCCAACGGAACATTTGGATTTACACTCGGTGAAGAAGAGCCTGTCTGCTTTTTCATGGAAAAGTGTGTAGATGCGATCGCAGCAATGTTTGGCGCCATCTACTGTGGTGCGTTCTATAGCTTTACGGATATCCGTCAGCCGGCAGAACGTGTCCAAAAAGTATTGTCTGTCTTACATCCAACCGTGATTATTACGGACGAGGCTCATTACCCGGTATTGATGGAATACCTGGCGGCAGCTTCTTTTGCATTTCCGGTGCTTCTGATTTCGGATCTTTTGAAGGAAGCCGGTCAAACGCAGATTGATGAGACTGCTTTGAAAAGGAAGCGCTCAGGTTTTACTGATCAGATGCCACTCTATGTTAATTTTACAAGTGGTTCTACCGGTACACCAAAGGGCGTTGTCGTAAGCCATCGTTCTGTCATTGATTTTATCACGGTGTTCGTAGATTTATTTGGTATTAATCAAACCGACATTTTAGCCAATCAGGCACCCTTTGATTTTGATGTGTCCATCAAGGATATTTTCAGCGGGATTTTCACGGGCGCAAGGGTACAGCTGGTTCCGCGCGAATACTTCACCAATCCGACCACTCTGATGGATTATCTGTGTGATCACAATGTAACAACACTTGTGTGGGCAGTATCTGCTATGTGCTTTGTCTCGATTATGAATGGATTTGGATATCGCGTACCGGGCACCATCAGGCGTGTCTTATTCAGCGGCGAGGTGATGCCGGTTAAGCAGCTGAATAAATGGAGAACGGCTCTGCCGGATGCTACTTATGTGAATGTCTATGGACCTACTGAAATCACCTGTAACTGTACCTATCATATCCTGGATCGTGAATACGAAAAAACAGAGTCGATTCCGATTGGTACGGCTTTTCCGAATGAAAAGGTATTTTTGTTAGATGATGCAGACAGACTTGTTACGCAGACGGAGCAGGAGGGAGAAATCTGTGTCGGCGGAACATGTCTTGCAATCGGTTATTTCAAAGACCCTGAGAAAACGGCAGCGGTATTTACACAGAATCCGTTAAATGACCGTTATGAGGAACGAATTTACCGTACCGGTGACATTGGAAAGTATGATGCTTCCGGCAATCTGCTCTATGTCGGCCGTAAGGATTTCCAGATTAAACATATGGGACAGCGCATCGAGCTTGGGGAGATAGAAGTATGTGCCATGTCTTTAGAGGGTGTACAGCGTGCGGTCAGTATCTATGATTTCAAACGCCAGAAAATCATTCTGTTTTATGCCGGAGAACTCGAAAAGGACAGTCTTGCAGAACAGATTCAAAGCAAGCTTCCCCCTTTTATGCTGCCCAATAAGACCATCCGGTTAGAACAGTTTCCGATGAATAAAAATGGAAAAGTAGACCGGAAGGCATTAGAGGAGCTTATATAAAGTATGATTAAAAGGGAACAATTCTATCAAATTGCAAATGAATACGGGTCGCCTTGCTTTCTCTTCGACTGTGATGAGGTGCTCACACGAGTGGAGCAGATCAAGGGAATCTTAAATGATGGACAGGGAAATGAACCGATTCATTTATGTTATTCCATTAAGGCCAATCCATTTCTTGTGCCATACCTGATCTCTGCTGTAGACTTTTTTGAAGTATGCAGTCCGGGAGAATTATCGATTTGTCAGCACAATCATGTTCCGGGTGAAATGATTATTTACTCAGGCGTGAATAAACAGCTTGCAGATATTTCAGAGGCAATTCGTTATGGAGCGGCAATTATAACCGCTGAATCAATTCGACAATTTGAGCTGATATCACAGGTCTGTACTCAATTAAAACAGCATGTATCCGTGATTCTACGCCTGTCCTCCAAGAGCCAGTTTGGTATGGATCTGACTGACATCAGATTCCTTTTGAAGGAACACGTTAAGGGCGATTCCTATATTACCATTCAGGGAATTCATTATTTTGCCGGTACACAGCGGACAAAATTAAAGCATCAGAAAGAAGAGCTTGAGGAATTGCAGAAGCTCATAAGTGATTTACGAAATGAGTCCTCTTACGCGCTTCCTATGTTTGAATATGGACCGGGTCTTTCTTACCCTTACTTTGAGGGTGACAATTTCGAAGATACGCTTGCTCCGTTAAAGGAGCTTGCTCCTACATTGAGTGATGTGGCTGCTTTTAGTCAGCTGACGATTGAAATGGGAAGATTTCTTGCAAGCAGCTGCGGCTATTACCTGACAGGTGTTGCCGATATCAAGAGAAGCTGTGAAAGAAACTGGTGTATTTTAGATGGCGGAATCAACCACGTCAATTATTATGGGCAGATGATGGGATTGAAAATTCCAATCATACATCATCTTCCGATGAATCAGAGTGACTTCACATCTTTGACTCAGGCGGATGCCGGCGAGGCAGAGCATACAGACAAATGGGCATTGTGCGGCTCGCTTTGTACGACCAATGATGTTCTGGTCCGGGAATACGAGATGCAGGAACCGAAGCTTCATGATCTGCTTGTTTTCTGCAATCTGGGTGCTTACTCTGTTACGGAGGGAATTGCTTTGTTTTTGTCACGGGATATGCCAAAGGTATTCGCATATCATAACGGTAAAATGACACTCCTGCGGGATACGCTTGAAACCTGGGAGCTGAATACAAATCATAAATAAAAGGAGAATTGGAATCATGGAAGATTTTATTGCGTTACTGGAAGATGTAAGAGACGATATCGATTTTGAAAATGCGACTGATTTGATTGACGGAGAACTGTTGAGCTCCTTCGATATCATTCAGATCATTGCGATGATGGATGATGAATATGACGTTGCAGTTCCTGCGGCAGAAATCATTCCGGCCAATTTCAATAGTGCGAAGGCAATGTATGCATTGATTGAACGGCTTGGCAAGTAGAATGAGCATGTACTGAATCAATATCGTTATGTAAGAAAGACCGGCATATACCGGTCTTTTTGGTACGTCGATTAAGGTGTATATTCATAGGTTTTCCAGTTCCAGATACATGGACAGACATCGTTCCTGTTTAGAAGAGAGCAGATGCTGTCGCTCCAGAATCCAGTTGATCTGTTTTTTCGTGATCAGGCCTGTGGAATGGGTACGATAGCGTTCCTTGAGTTTCAAAAAATTACCGATGGCCAAGCCGTCACAAAAAAGCTTGATCCATTTCTCATCCAGCAGATAATCATCACTGATGAAATCAGAAACATGACCCGTATCCGGGTAGTGAGCATTTGTAAGTTCTCCGGCCAGATGAATATGTTCATACGGACCGCATGGGTAAAAGTCGCCGTCAGGTGATAGCCAGCCGCATAGCATAATGAACCCTCCTTTTTAATCGGTAATGGTAGAATAACATGTATACAGAAAAAAAGAAACCAGAACTGTTCGACACTTTTTTTACAGACTTGTTGAACGGTTCATTCTTTAGTATAATGGATATGTTATAGGTAAGGGAGCGGAACATGAAAACGATAGTCCTTTTTTTATCTGCACTTATAATCATTTTTCTGATGGAGAGGAATTACAGAAACAGAAAGTTATTTCTGTATCCGGCTCTCTTTTTGTGTCCGACCATTGGCGTTCTGGCCTATGCCGGCGTTCTTCTGGGTACGGCACCGGACAGAGAGCAAACTCAAAGAGGTGCAGGCTGGAGAAAAATCGGTATTGTATTGCTCTACGCTTTGGTTTTGATACTCGGAGGCAGCAGGACATTTGGAGAATGGGACCGGACGTTGGTACAATTCTTTACAGAACTAAGTCTGATGAAGGTTCTGTCCGGACTTGCCATGCTGGTCTCTCTTTTGATCTATATGCTGCTTGCAAGACAGTTATGCGGCAGAAATCGCACCAAAATCATTCTTTTTATGCTGTTTGTATGTCTGATGTATCTGTGCGGTTACCGATTTGATGCACTTACGGAGGCATTTTTACTTGGTGAAGAATCACTGGATATTCTGGTACTGCGACAGATTGTTGTACCGGTTATTTTATTGGGTTTGCTCTATAAAGGAACGGATCTGCCGTTATACGAGGAATTAACAGCCATTGAGGAGGAAAATCATATGGAAGAACAGCCAAAATCGAAGAAAGCAGGAAAGCTGATCAATGTGAGGACGTTAACGCTGGCGTTGATTATACTTGCCATGCTGACAGCATTTTCGGTTATAACGCTGAATACGAAGATTAATAATATGTCTCTTTATATGGAACATATGCAGGAGAGTATTGATGAATCTAAGTAGCTTATTGTGTATCATAGCGAATTTTATAATCTATCTTGCATTCGGCTCTCTGATTACAGGAAGAAAGAAGCACAGAAAATGGTCTTTGCCTTATACGATGGTGATGGGCTTTTTTCTGTACTACAGTCTCTTCTTTTTTTTCTGCGTGCCGATGATGCTGAAGTTCCAGACTCTGACGTCGCTCGCCTATCTGTGGCTTGCAGTCACAGGGATTGTGACAGTGACGGCAGCAGCAATTTATGGTGTTTCCTGGTATGAGAAGCTAAAGGAGTTCACGCATAAGGTGAAGGAGCATCCGGTTTTCTTTGCCCTGATCATGCTGTTATGTCTGGTACAGATTGTAGTCATTACAGGCGCATACAATTTCACGCTGGATGCAAGCTATTATGTTGGAAATGTAGCGACCTCCGTACAGACCGATACGATGAATATCTATGATCCGTTTACGGGACTGTGGCAGGATCATTTTGAGATGCGTTATTTCTTTGCAACCTACTCTATGAATGATGCCGTCATGTGTCGTTTGACAGGTCTGCATGCCTTGATCTGGACGAAGACGGTTATGACAGTAACAGTACTGATTCTGATTCAGATGATTTATTATAAAATAGCAGAGGAACTGTTTGCAGACAACAAGAAGGCGGCGCTGGTCATGCAGCTTATGATGGCTGTAGTCAATTTCATGTTCATATCCATTTATACGGCACCGAACTTTATGCTGACCAGAACCTTTGAAGGAAAAGCCATTGTCGGCAATGTTGTGTTACTCGTTATTTTCTATCTCTATATGCTGCTGTTAAAGAATCATAAGGCAGGAGGGGTATGGTGGATGCTCTTCATCGTATGTTTCGGGTCTATGACGATATCCTCCTCAGCCAATATGCTGGTACCGGCATTTCTTTCCGTGCTGCTTGTTCCGCTCATCTTCATCAAGAAGGATCTGCGGATTTTACCGAAATACATCCTGTGTATGCTCCCGAATCTATGCATGGCAGTGATGTACGTGGCATATGTAAAGGGATATTTTGTGTTCCATACCTATTAAAAGAAAGGGGAGACGATTATGCAGACACTGAATGTTGTAGAAACCGGTTTGTCATATTTACAGGCATGCCTGGATTATTATGTGGACGGCTGTGCTTATTTCCTGTTGTATCTGCTTGCACTAATCGTAATCCTTGTAAAAGGCACAAAGAGGGAGCAGCAGATTTTCCTGCCATCGGCACTGTTACTCATCCTTAGTGTTTATAATCCTGTATTTCCCGTAGTACTGGCGAAAATCTTTGATGTGAATAAAGAGTACTACCGCTTTTTTTGGCTTGCACCGGTGATCGTTCTGGTTCCGTATGCATGTACAAAGCTTTTTTTTGCACAGACAAATAGAACCAGGAAGATGATTGTAGGAGCAGGTCTGGCACTTGTGCTGTGTCTTGCAGGCAATCTGTCTTATTTTAAAAACTATGTATGGACATCTAATATTTATAAAATGCCTGAGGAGCTTATGACGGTTTCAAGACTGATTCATGAGGATTCCGAGGTAGAATACCCGAAGGTACTGATGGAGTACCAATATAACATGGAGATGCGGCAATACGATCCGTCGCTGCTGCTTACCATCGACCGTGAGGACTATCTCTATGCAATGAGCAATGCATATTCGGATGAAATGCTAAAGGACGAGACGATGCCGCAGTATAAGCTGCTTGCAAAGCTGATCCATTGTCAGGATATCTCTGATGAGGCATTTAAGCAGGCGCTGGATGCGACAGACACGGAATACATTGTTGTTTCCGGCGGGAATGGCAATGTCCCCTATTTTGGTAAAAATGGCTACAGACTGGTTGCACAGACAGAAAATCATTTGATCTTTCATTATGCTTTGAAGGAACGTAAAGGCTTTGAACTGATTGATTACAGTGAATTACGCGGCGAATGATTCTGGATTGGGATGAGGAGAGAGTATGCTGCTGACGGTTTTTACACCGACGTATAATCGAAGAGAACTGCTGGGACGTGTCTACCAGAGCCTTCTTGCGCAGACTGATCTGAATTTCATCTGGCTGATCGTAGATGACGGTTCGACAGACGA
>JAUNSO010000008.1:0-55158 GCA_030539165.1 bacterium | reverse complement strand
CCGGCGGGGAATTTGCCGATGTGAAGTATACCACTCTGCAGGGACTATATCGTAAGGGCTTTTCAGGTGAAACCACGCTGGTTTTTCGGACAGATGTACTCAGACACTTTCCGTTTCCTGAGATAGACGGAGAAAAATATGTGCCGGAAGACTATATATATGATAGAATAGATAAGGAATATGTTCTCAGAGTGCTTCCACGTATTCTTACAATCTGTGAGCTTGTCACATCAGGCTATACAGACAGTGTAGAGCGATTGCGTGACGAGAACCCGCAGGCATGGCTGCTGTATTATGGACAAAGGGCCGAGGACGCTCCGATGTCAATGCTCAAATTAAAGTACATCAGTCATTATATGCAGTTTGCAAGAGCTGTAGGGAAGCCTGTATTTCGGGGAGAGAGAATTCTTCCGGTGCCGGTACTGCTCCTCGGTCTTCCAGGGTATGTGCTTTTGAGACTCCGGCATAAGAAATAACTTTGATCAAATGAGGTGTGCCATTTGGATAAAAGAGATTTACAGAAGAGACTGTATACCTTCTTTGCTGCCTGTATTATTGTAGCAGCAGAGACGGCCATTGTTGGCGTTGCGTGGGTATATTTCTATAACAAACAGCTCCCGAAGGAGTATTTCTTCTGGGGGAATGTATTTATATTGGCTATTTATCTATTGATTCTTTTCTTCTTTTCCGGTATGTACAAGGGGCTGCAGGTCGGTTCCTTCCGTAAGCTGGAGCTGTTATTTTCACAGGTATTTGCGACTGTATGTGCAGACATTCTGTTCTATGCGATTGCGTGTATGCTGGCCTATCATTTTCCTTCACCACTCCCTTATATACTGGCACTTGGCGTACAGTGTATCTGTATCGGTCTGTGGATTATGGGTGCTACCTATATATACCGCTCATTATTCCCACCGCTGGATATACTGCTGATTCATGCAGGTGCTCATACGGAATTGTTTGTGGATAAGGTTAAGACCAGAAAACATCAGTTTCATATTTCTGAGGAAATCAGGACAGATATTGATATTGAGAAGCTGTATGAAGCCATCAGAAGACATGAAGCCGTCATGATGTGGGACATTCCTACGCCTTTACGTAACAAGCTGTTTAAGTACTGTTATGAGGTATCGGTCGATGTCTATGTCATGCCCAAAATTTCTGATATTATATTAAATGGTTCACAGACACTACATTTATTTGATACACCGTTGCTGCTGACCAAAAGTACACCTATGGAACCGGAACAGATCATCATTAAGCGTGTGTTTGATCTCTTGTTTGCATTGATCATTCTAATCGTTACGTCACCGATTATGCTGATCACAGCAGTGGCAATCAAGCTGTACGATCAGGGTCCTGTTTTATATACGCAGATTCGATGCACACAGGGTGGCAAAGAGTTTAAAATGTATAAATTCCGTAGTATGATAGAAGCAGCGGAACAGGATGGAGTGGCACGACTGGCGACGCAGAATGACAGCCGTATCACGCCGGTAGGAAGATTCATACGAAAGGTTCGGATTGATGAACTGCCACAGCTGTTCAATGTCATCAACGGTACGATGTCTTTTGTAGGACCACGACCGGAGCGTCCGGAGATTATAGAAAAATATAAGAAATCCATGCCGGAATTCGTTTATCGCATGAAGGTGAAAGCCGGTTTGACAGGATATGCCCAGATTTACGGAAAGTACAACTCACTGCCATATGACAAGCTGAAGCTGGATTTATATTATATTGAACACTTTTCAGTATGGCTGGATTTGAAACTGATTATATTAACACTGAAAATACTGTTGACACTTGACAGCACAGAGGGAATTGCTGAGGGAAACCTCACACCATTAGGGCGGGGAAGTGACGAAGATGAGCGAGAGTAAGGTTAGTATTATTGTACCTGTACACAATGCGGCAAAATGTATAGAGGATACCATCCAGTCTGTCAGAAGCCAGACGGTACAGGACTGGGAGCTGATACTGGTAGATGACTGTTCGACAGACTGTAGTGTTGAAATCATGGAACGTTATGAATGTGATAATATCCGGATTATCAGGCTGAGTAAGGGAGTCGGAGCTGCCGGAGCAAGGAATAAGGGCCTCCGTGCAGCACAAGCAAGATACATTGCGTACATAGATGCGGATGATCTGTGGTCACCGGATAAACTGGAACGCCAGCTTGCATTTATGGCAGAGAAGGAATGCGCCTTTTCATTTACAGGCTATGAATTTGCCGATGAGAATGGTGTAGGAGTGGAGAAAATCGTACATGTACCTGCAAAGATGAGTTACAGGGCAGCATTGAAGAATACTACGATTTTTACCAGTACGGTGATGTTTGATACCGAAAAGATACAAAAAAATCTGCTGACAATGCCCAATGTAGCAAGTGAGGATACCGCAACCTGGTGGAAAATCCTGAAGCGAGGGTATTTTGCCTATGGTCTTGATGAGGCGCTGACTTTGTACAGAAGGAGCTCCGGAACATTATCTGCCAATAAACTGACAGCCATCAGGCGTGTATGGAATCTGTACAGGAATGTGGAGAAGCTGTCGGTCATCAAAAGTGCGTACTGCTTTTGCTTCTATGCTGTGAGAGCGGTGATCAGACGATTGTAGAGCGTCGGAAGGAAGTGAACCTACATGAAACTGCAGGTATTGCTGTCGGCAATGTTCCTGGATGGATATGAATATATCAGTTCTCTGCACATCAGTGGAAACTGTCTGGTCGTGAATCAGTGTGACAGAGAAGCTTATGATGATATCATAGAGGAGACACGTACAGTCAGATATATAGAGACAACTGAACGTGGACTCAGCAAGAGCAGAAATATGGCAATCCAAAATGCAGATGCGGAGGTTTGCATTCTCTGTGATAATGATGTAGAATATGTCGAAGGCTATGAACAGTTGATTTGTGATGCATTTGAGCGGCATCCGGAGGCTGATATCATTGTCTTTTATATTAAAAGAAAAGAAAAGCCACAGCCTAATTATCCGACAGAAAGAAGTATGGATTATCTGTCTGTACTGAAGATATTTTCTCCGGAAATTGCATTCCGCAGAGAGGCGCTTTTGAAAGCAGGAATACAGTTCGATGAGATGTTCGGAGCCGGAGCAAGGTATTATATGGGCGAGGAAAACATTTTTTTATATGATTGTTTACGGGCCGGGCTGAAGATACAGTATATGCCGGTTCAGATTGCGGGTCTGAAAGAGACGGAATCGACATGGTTTCGCGGATATGAAGACCGGTTCTTTTTGTCACGGGGGGCAAATTACTGTGCCATGTCAAAAAGATACAGCCTTTTGCTGATTCTGCAGTTCGCAGTTCGTAAAAGACATGAATATCATAAGGACCAGAAAATGCTTCGGGCAATCAAACTGATGCTGCATGGCCGCAGGGAGTATTTAATGGAACGATACGGGAGAGACTGAATATGAGAATTCTGGTAGTCGGTGATTATCGCACAGGAACCGGGCCGGCAAATGTGACCAGAAGTTACCTTGCACGTCTGCCGGAGGACACATTAAGACTAAGGTGTACGGGAAAATGCAGCAGGGTCTTCGAAATCCTATATCAGGTGATGCGGGCTGATATCGTACTGTGCTCCGGGTATTCGGGGCAGAATATACTGGCCATCAAATGGGCACACATGCTGCATAAGCCGGCAGCATATTTGATGCATGGATGTGTGGAGCATGAGAATACGATCAACGGAGTTCCGGATACAAGAATGAATGAAATCGAACGGCAGACCCTGAAGCTTTCTGACGCGATCATTGCAGTTTCTGCTCAGTTTGCGGGTTGGCTGTGGGAGCATTATCCGGAATATATGGACAAGATTGAGTATATCACAAACGGTGTGGACTGGGATGGACTGAAAGCCTTAAAGGCAGAAGGAATCCGTGAGCCGGGTCGTATTATGTCCATCGGCGGGGGAATGCCGAGAAAGATGATCCGTTATATCTGCGAAGCAATCCACCGTTTGAATCAGACAGAGAAAATGAATCTGAAACTGACGGTGATAGGGGATACCGGCTATGATTCTCAGGAGATTAATGCATATCCATTTGTTGAGAATAAGGGCCTTGTATCATTTGATGAAACAGTCAGGCTGCTGTATCAATCAAAGCTGTATATTCAAAACAGCTGTTTTGAGACATTTGGACTGGCTCCGTTAGAGGCATTTGCATGTGGGTGCGATCTGCTCCTTTCGAGTCAGATTGGTGCCAGATTTATATTCAAGAATTTGTCTGATGATGATATCATTTTTGATTACAGTGATCCGGAAGAAATCGCAGAAAAGATTAAGAGTGTGCTGCAGCAGGGAAACAACGAACGTCTGCAGACAGGTATTGATAAGGAGTCTACTTCATGGGAAGCAAGGACGAAACAGTTACTGGAATTACTGCAGAGAGTAAAAGAAAAATCTATATAAATACAATACTGTTCTTTTTAATGTTTGTGTGTTATGCACTGACCTTTCTGGTTCCGAAATTTTATGGAGTCACAGATCGCTATGCGAGTCTGTTTATTTTCTGTATCTGCACCGTCTTGTTTTTTAATAACGTTGACTGGATCTCACTCATCAGGCATAAGGACAAAGAAATATGGATTCTGGCAGCTGTTGTCCTCCTGACAGGCATCAATCTAATCGTGATCGGCTCCAACAAGGGATGCTTTTTTGTCGCAGCAAACTTTGCGCTTGTCTGGTATCTTGGCGATAAGATCCTGCTGACAAAGAAACAGATCAAGGCACTTTCGATCGCCTATTTTGTACTGCTGCTGCTCTGGTACTTTATAGCATATCCGATCTTCTTCAGTGATTATGGGCAAATGGCATATAATACAAATACAGCGGCGACCTTTACCGTATTTACGATGATCTGTACGTATGGAATTCTGAAGGAATGGTATCATAAGAAGGAGTTAGCGGGTCTGATTCTTGTTATCGTACTGGTGAGAACCGTTCAGTTAGTCGTATGGCACAGAGCGAGGGGCGCCTTTATTATGCTTCTGGCATTCCTTTTTTTCTATTATGCAGCGTCGAGAAAGTGGTGGGACAGCAAGAAGATTATGAATGTATTTTTTTATATCCTGACATTGGGCTCATTGGTTTTTGTGGCACTTTACACGACAATCGGACAACTGGGAGTTAATTTTCAACTGCCCTTTTTCTATAAAAATGTCTTTTCCGGAAGACAGAATATCTGGCTGGAGGTCGGTAAGATGTTTATCAAACAGCCAATTACGGGCATTGGTTCCGGATATACGCTGAATACTTTTATAGAATACAATCTTCATAATGCAATGTATGATTTGATTGCGGTACATGGAATTCTCGTATTTGCGGGAATACTGATCATTGTATACAAACGGTTCCAGGGCTTTAGAAGTATCAGCTGTAAAAATGAAATGGTCGTATGTGCTCTGTGTGCAGTGCTTGCTGTATTTTTGGAGTCATTTTTTGATGTTGATCTGATTTGGGCAGACTATGCGCCCAATATGCTGTTCCTGCTGACAATGATTCGCGCGGGAAAAGAACAGACAATCAGAGAAACGTAATAACGTGGTGATCATATGGGAAGATATAAATATTTAGCGAATCATATTGCCCTTTTTTCCATCAGTAATTTTGTATCCAAGATACTGGTTTTTTTACTCGTACCGTTTTATACAAGTGTACTGACCACGCATGAATACGGTATAGCCGATATCATGCAGGTAACGTTATTGCTGCTAGTTCCCGCATTGACCATGAATATGGGAGAAGCTGCCCTGCGGTTCGGAATCGAGAAGGAAGAGAAAAGAGCGGATATATTAAGAGTCGGACTGAAATACTCCGGTACAGCCATGTTATTTGTGGCTGTGGTGGCAGGCGTTTCAGCCTTTTTTGTGCCGGAAGGTATACGGATTTACTTATTATTCTTTGTTTTCCTGTTTGCCGCAAATGCATTATATGAATTTTTGATTCTGTTTTTTCAGGGCTCGGAAATGGTTCCTGTTGTTGTCATTGGTTCCATTATCTGTACGATTATCATGATCTGCAGCAATCTGTTTTTGCTGCTTGTCCTGAAAATCGGGTTAAATGGTTATCTGCTGGCTCAGATCCTCTCCTATTTAGCAGCCTCCATTGTGATGATCCTGTTAGCAGGAGGCAAGCAGTTCATGAATGCGCAGCAGAAGGACATCGAAGTAGAACGGGAAATGTTAAGCTACGGTAAACCAATGATTCTGTATTCTACGGGAAGCTGGATTAATAATGCGAGTGACCGTTACATTGTAGCAGCAATCTGTGGAACGGCTGTGAACGGAATCTATGGGGCGGCTTACAAAATACCTGCAATGCTGACGGTTTTTCAGCGTATTTTTGCACAGGCATGGCAGATGTCAGCTACGAAAAACTATCTTGAGGACGATTCTTCGGAATTTTTTTCAACGATGTATAAGGTATACAATGCCTTTATGGTACTGGGCTGCTCCTTTTTAATTGTAATTGTGAAACTGCTGGCACAGTTCTTGTTCAAAAAAGACTTTTTTGCAGCATGGGAATTCGTACCGCCCTTGTTAATATCCATCATCTTTGGTGCCTTGACAGGATTTCTCGGTTCTATCTGTCTGGCGCATAAGGATTCTAAAAGTATGGGGATTGCAACCGGGATAGGGGCACTTATCAATATTGTCCTGAATCTGCTGAGCGTTCCTTTTATGGGAGCGATGGGTGCCGCGATTGCAACTGCTATTTCGTATTATACGATGTATCTGATGGCATTTATCATTGTCCGGAAATATGTAAAGCTGCAGATTCATCTGATAAAGGACTATTTTGCATATGCTGTCGTGATATTGCAGGCCATATTTATCATTAAAGAAATACCATATGTATACTGGGTGAACAGTCTGCTGCTGCTCATATTGGTGCTGATCTATTATAAGGAAATACGTCAGATTCTAACAAAGCTGCTAAACAAGTATGCACACAAAAAGGCAGCGGAGAATTCAGACGGAGAGGAAGTATAGACATGAGTCAGGAAAAGCGTCAGAAGACGGGGACGATTTGCATATTGACTGCATTGGCAGTTATGATAGCGGGGTCATGGTTTTACAAACCGCTGCAGGAAATAACGGCTGTGTATGCGACGCTGATTACCGGAGCTGCACTCGGAGCCGCATTCTTATGTTATGTGGATTTGAAAAAGATATTTCATGAACCGGCATTCTATCTGATGGTGTTTGCAGATGTACTGACCCTGGTCAATCTATTTGCGGTTGATTCTGCGAAAGGTGCACTGCTGACAGTCGTAGATTTGCTGCTGGTATTATATCTTGCCGATAAACTGGTGATGTCCAGACGTCAGGTATGGCTGCTCGCGATTGTAGAGCTTGCTTTTTTTCTGTATTGGACATTGACTCCGAAGGGCTATTATCAGGGCTTTAATATTAATTACGGTGGTCTTGTGCTTTTGACGGGACTGCTGTTTGGAATGCTGCTATTAGAAATGCTTAAAGAAGAACAGGCTGACCGTTATCTATGGATTGCCCAGATTGTGTTTGCATTGACAGGCTGCCAAGTTACATATGTGGCATACAAGGAGCAATACCTGTTATATATTGTCTATGTCCTTTTGACAGCCGGGCTGCTGCTCAAGCGCAGAGAAATGCGAAAATATGCGTGGATTGTACAGGCAACTCTGTTATTTTTGGGCTTCGAAATCATATCCTACTATCTGTCGCGCTGTGCGTTGATTGGAGCACTGGTATTTACGGTGTTGATTTTAATCCCACGGGATTTCTGGAAGAAAACAGCCGGAAAGGTTTTTTATTTTATCATGACATTGGGGCTTACGGTTGGAACCGTTCTGTTCTCTGCACTTTTAGTATGGCTTGGCAGTATGAAGGAGACCTTGAATGTGAAAATCCTCTACAAGGATATTTTTTCAGGCAGAGAGGATGTCTGGGGAGAACTGTGGGGAGAGTATCTGCGTCATCCGATTACAGGGATGGGCTCCTCTTATAAGCTGCATGCCGATGGTCTTGAGGGTACTTTTGAAGTGCATAACGGGCTGCTGGATATTTTATTTGTACATGGAGCGGTTGTATTTTTGATTGTGTTATGCTTTTCGGTTCCGCTTTTGCTGCGTCAGAGAGAGAGGATGGCATCGGATGCGGTTGCGAAATTTGCCATGGCTGGAGTGTTTGCAATTCTTACAACCTCCTTCTTTGAGAATTTCGTGATTGTACCGCCTTTTTTACTGCTCTTCATGCTGTTGTTCACCATCATCAAAGGACGTGGGGCTATCTTGAATAAAGAATGATTATTTGTTATAATGTTATGATGTTTATAAATAAGGGAAGATACGATGAAACTTAAAATACAGAACAAGCAATTATTTGTGAGACGTCTCGGACTGATTGCATATGATATATTGGCAGTGACGGCGGCAACCTATCTTGGATTGATTGCCCGCTTTGATTTTAGTTATTCAAAAATTTCGGACAAGGCTTTCATTGAAACGGCATGGTCGTACCTGCCTTACAGCATTGCGTTCACGCTTTTGATTTTCTGGGTGATGCATTTATACCAGAGTCTGTGGGAGTATGCAGGTGCAACAGAGATGATGAATATGGCACTTGCCTGTATTATGTCGGCAGTCTCTCAGATGATCATTGTCACAATGATTCTGCATTGGAGCTATCCAAGATCCTGTTACGTGTTCTTTGGCGGAGCCTTACTCTGTCTGATTATCATCAGCAGATTCTTCTACCGAATCTTCAGAACGTTTGTTGAGAAACGCACGGATAAGGCAAAGAGCGTCAATGTTATGGTCATCGGAGCAGGTGATGCAGGTAATTCCCTGATTCGTGAGATGAATACAAGCAAATTTATTCAGAAGAGTGCACTCTGTGTCATTGATGATGATAAATCCAAAATTGGTAATTATATTCACGGAGTCAAGGTAGTAGGTGACAGAAATGATATTCTGGAGTATGCGGCCAAGTATGACATTGATGAGATCATCATAGCAATGCCGGCAGCTCCACGTATCGTCATCAAGGAAATTCTGGAGATTTGTAAGCAGACAAAATGTGAATTGAAAACACTGCCCGGTATTTATCAGCTTGTAAACGGTGAGGTCAATGTCAGTCAGCTGAGAAAGGTTGATGTAATCGATTTGCTTGGACGCGACCCGATAGCAGTTGATCTGGATTCGATCATGGGCTATGTAAAGGATAAGGTCGTTCTGGTCACGGGCGGAGGCGGCTCCATCGGCAGCGAGCTTTGCCGTCAGATTGCGGATTCACAGCCGAAGCAGCTGATTATTTTTGATATCTATGAGAACAGCGCCTATGATATTCAGCAGGAGCTGATTAAAAAATATCCGGAGCTGAATCTGCTTGTGTTAATCGGTTCAGTTCGTAATACCAATCGTGTCAATGCCATTTTTGAAAAATACAGACCGGATATTGTCTATCATGCAGCGGCTCACAAGCATGTACCGCTGATGGAGGAGAGCCCGAACGAAGCCATTAAAAATAATGTGCTTGGAACGTGGAAGACAGCTGATGCGGCACTGCATTACGGTACGAAGAAATTTGTCATGATTTCTACAGATAAGGCAGTGAATCCGACGAATATTATGGGAGCCAGCAAACGAATCTGTGAGATGATTGTACAGGCCTATAATAATCGCGGTGCAACAGAGTTCGTAGCAGTCCGTTTTGGTAATGTACTCGGCAGTAACGGAAGCGTCATTCCTTTATTTAAGAAGCAGATTGCATCAGGAGGTCCCGTTACGGTGACACATCCTGATATCATCAGATACTTTATGACCATTCCTGAAGCGGTATCGTTAGTCCTGCAGGCAGGTGCTTATGCGAAGGGCGGAGAGATTTTTGTCCTGGATATGGGAGAGCCTGTGAAGATTCTGGATCTTGCCATGAACCTGATTCGTCTGTCCGGTTATGTACCGGGCGAGGACATCCAGATTCAGTTTACGGGCTTACGTCCCGGTGAAAAGCTTTACGAAGAACTTTTGATGAAGGAAGAGGGCATGCAGGAGACAGCGAATAAGCTGATTCATATCGGTAAGCCAATCGACTTCGATGAACAAGAATTCTTCGAGCAGCTTGAGGATTTGAAGAGTGATTCCAAAATTGAAGCAGAAAATGAAGAAATCAGAGGCTGGGTACAGAAAATCGTACCGACCTATCAGAGAAGAAAATCAGAACAGAAAGCTGGAAATGAACATGGAGAATAAGAAAATATTTTTATCCAGTCCAACAATGCATACGGAAGAAATGGAATATATTCAGCTGGCATTTGATACGAACTGGGTAGCCCCTCTTGGAGCCAATGTGACAGGTCTTGAAAATGATATGGCCGCCTATACAGGAATTAAGCACGGTGCCGCACTCAGTGCGGGAACAGCCGCCATTCACATGGCATTTATGGTGCTTGGAATCAAACCGGGAGATATTGTATTCTGCTCTTCCTTAACCTTTTCGGCAACAGCGAATCCGATTACTTATGTAGGAGCCATACCGGTCTTCATTGACAGCGAAGAGGAGACATGGAACATGGACCCGAAGGCACTGCGCAAGGCATTTGAGAAGTATCCGGATGCGAAGGCTGTCATCTCTGCGAATCTGTACGGAACACCGGCGAAGCTGGATGAGCTGGCAGCAATCTGTAAGGAACACGGCGTGCCATTTGTAGAGGATGCAGCAGAGTCACTCGGTGCAACCTACCATGGAAAAATGACGGGAAGCTTTGGTGAAATCGGAATCTTTTCTTATAACGGGAATAAAATCATTACGACATCAGGCGGCGGTATGATGATGTCAGATAATGAGGCATATACAAAGAAGGCAGTCTTTCTGTCAACGCAGGCGAGAGAACCGGCGAAGCATTATGAACATAAAGAAATTGGCTACAATTACAGAATGTCTAATATCGTAGCCGGAATCGGCCGCGGTCAGATGAAGCATCTGGACGAGCATGTTGCATTGAAAAGAGCGATTTACAAGCAGTATCAGGAGGCCTTTGCTGATATTTCGGAGCTTACAATGAACCCGTATCTTCCGGACAGTGAACCGAATTTCTGGCTGTCCTGTATGACCATCGATCAGAAATCCAAGGTGACTCCGGCCATGATTGGAGAGGCACTGGAGCAGAAGAATATAGAATCCCGTCCAATCTGGAAGCCGATGCATCTGCAGCCGGTCTTCTCAGAGAATGATTTCATCCAGGTGAAGGAAGGCATGAGCGTTGGTGAGGATATCTTCAATCGTGGTATCTGTCTGCCGTCAGATATTAAGAATACACCGGAAGATATGAATCAAATTATAACAATTATCAGAGGATTATTCGGAAAATGATCTATCAGAAATATGTGAAACGTTTTTTTGACATCATTATATCAGGAATTTTCATTATACTGCTGTCACCGGTCTATCTGGTGTTGGCAGTTTTGGTGCGCGTAAAGCTTGGCAGTCCTGTTCTCTTTCACCAGAAGCGTCCGGGCAGAAATGAAGTGATTTTTAACATGTACAAGTTTCGCTCCATGACAGATGAGAAGGATGAAAATGGTGCATACCTGCCGGATGAACAGCGCTTAAATTCTTTCGGTAAGAAGCTTCGCTCCACAAGTCTTGATGAACTTCCGGAATTATTCAATATTTTTCGCGGAGATATGAGCATTGTCGGACCGAGACCGTTACTCATCAAGTATCTGCCGTATTATACAGAGGAAGAAAAAAGAAGACATGATGTGAGGCCGGGTCTGACAGGACTGGCACAGGTGAACGGGCGCAATGCACTCGGCTGGGAAGACCGGTTTCGCTATGATATCGAGTATATAGATCATTGTAGTCTGTGGATGGACATAAAGGTTTTATGGATGACTGTATTCAGAGTCGTAAAACGTTCCGGTGCACTATCAGGAGCATCACAAACGGTAGAGGATTTTGATGTTTATCGTCAGAAGGGAGACAGAGCATGAATGCAATTCCGGTATTATCTCAGAGGCTTCAGAGTACACCGATTTATGAACTGCAGGATACCTTTTGTGAGAATCATTTCTTTATGAAGCGGGAGGATTGTATTCCATTCAGCTTCGGGGGCAACAAAGCAAGAAAAGCACGGTTTTTCTATCAGGATATTATGAAGAAACAGCCTGATACGATTGTGACCTATGGCTCCGGAAGCTCTAATCATTGCCGCATCATAGCAAATATGGCATCTGCAATGGGACTTGCCTGTCATATTATTTCTCCGAGTGATCATTATGAGGCTACTATGAATTCCAAAATGACAGAACTCTTCGGGGCGACCATTGAAACCTGTCCTGTAGAACAGGTCAGCCATACTATAGACGCATATCTTGAACAGTTAATCAATATAGGCCAAAAACCATATTTCATTCAGGGCGGCGGTCACGGTAATCTGGGAACGGCGGCGTATGTAGAGGCCTATCAGGAGATTCTGGAGTATGAGCAGCAGTCCGGCATCCAATTTGACTCTATTTTCTTTGCTTCCGGTACAGGAACGACACAGGCAGGACTCGTCTGCGGACAGCTGCTGGCACGAAGAAATGACGACCAGAAGATAATTGGTATCAGCATTGCCAGAACGGCAGAACGCGGATATGAAGTCATTGCAGACAGTATCAGAGGATATTTTGAAGAATATGAATCGAATCTGTCAATTGACTATGAGAGCAGACTGATTTTCGAGGATGCATACCGCAAGGGTGGCTACGGAAAATTTGATGAAGAGGTCACGAAGACAATAGACAGTGTATTATGCAAAGAAGGCATTCCGATGGATACCACATATGTAGGTAAGGCATACAGCGGAATGAAAGCCTATATTCAGGACCATGCGATTCATGGACAGAATATATTATTTATCCATACAGGCGGTACACCACTATTTTTCGATGCAATCGGGAAATAAATGAATCAGGCAAAGGAAAATGAATCACATGAATATCTTAATCTTAAGTGCAGGAACCAGAAATAAGGTTGTACAGTATTTCAAAAAAGAAGCAGGCAATACCGGACGCATCATCGCAACTGACTGCAGTGAACTGGCACCGGCAATTTATGAAGCAGATGCACACTATATCGTACCGAGGATTACAGAGCCGGGTTATATCGATCACATTTTAGAGATTTGCAAAAAGGAGAAGATTGACGGATGTTTTTCATTGATTGATCCTGAGCTGTCCATGCTTGCCGAACACAGAGATGAGTTTCTGGCAGTCGGCTGTACGCCGATTATTTCTCCTTATGATTCTGTTGAAATCTGCTTTGATAAATACAGGATGTATCAGACCTTGTTGGAATACGGAATTCCGACCGGAAAATGCTATATAGATGCGAAGGCATTTATGGATGCCGTCCGTGCCGGGAAGATATCATTTCCAGTATTTGTGAAGCCGGTCAAGGGTAGTGCCAGCATTAACATCAATCAGGTGAAGGGACCGAAGGAAATCGAGGTTCTGTTTTCTCTGTATGATGACCTGATGGTGCAGGAATATATGAATGGCACGGAGTATGGTGCAGATGTTTACGTTGACATGATTTCCGGCAAGACAAAAGCAATCTTCGTGAAACAGAAGATCGCAATGCGTGCCGGTGAAACAGATAAATCGGTATCTGTGAAGGATGAGGAGCTTTTCTCACTGATTTCGAGCTTTGTAGAGAGACTCGGACTGCGCGGCATTATAGACATCGACATTTTCAAGATAGACGGAATCTACTATATTTCAGAGGTCAATCCGAGATTCGGCGGCGGTTATCCGCATGCATATGCCTGTGGTATGAATGTGCCGAAGCTGATCTTTAAGAACCTGCATGGACAGGAAAATGAAGATGAGATTGGACAGTATGAGCTTGGAAAATATATGATGAAGTACAATGAAATCATGATTCGGTAATATAAGGAGCAGCTGCATGCCCAGTAAAATACTATATCTAACTTTATCTGAGATTGATCTGACCGAAGAAGGCATTTATTCGGACCTGATCAATGAGATGACGGCACTTGGACATGAAGTGACGGTTGTTGTTGCGGATCATGCCGGTCATATCAGGGAGACAGGACTTCATACCGAACATGGCATTCGTGTGCTGCGCGTACTGGTCGGAGAACTGTTTCGAGTGAACTTTGTAAAAAAGGGCATCAATACCTTAAAGGTAGAGCCTTGCTTTAGACGTGCAATCAGGCAGTTTCTCGGTACAGAACAATTTGACCTGGTACTGTATGCAACTCCGCCGGTTACATTTGCAAGTGTCGTAGCCTATTGTAAGAAGCATTTTCACTGCCAGTCCTACCTGATGTTAAAGGATATCTTTCCGCAGAATGCAGTGGATATTGGATTGTTCCGTGACGGGGGACTGCTGCATCGTTTCTTTCAAAGGAAGGAAGCAAAGCTGTATGCACTATCGGATACCATCGGCTGTATGTCTCAGGCGAACATTGATTATTTAAGGATACATCAGCCTGAACTGACACAGTCTAAGACAGAACTTTTTCCGAACACAGTGAGTGTAAGAAGACTGGATGCGGCTCTGACAGGCGGGTTATGCGCTGATATAACGAGTATCCGTGAACAATATCATATTCCCGCAGACCGGACAGTCTTTGTATTTGGCGGTAATCTCGGCAAACCGCAGGCAATTGATTATCTGCTCTCTGCCATCAAACCGTTAGAGAGTTACCGGGAAGCTTATTTTCTCTTTGTCGGAAACGGCTCAGAGAAGAGCAAGGTAGAGGAAGCAGCAAGGAAGCATAATAATATTGGTTTTATCGATTTTATACCTGTTAATGAGTATCATGCACTGATGCAGGCCTGTGACGTGGGCATGATTTCACTGGATGCACGGTTTACGATTCCAAATTATCCGTCGAGGACATTATCCTATATGGCAATGGCAAAGCCGATTCTAGCCTGTACAGACAGGGTAACGGATATTCGAAGACTGGTTGAGACAGATGCGGAGTGCGGATTGTGGAACGGCTCAGATGATGTGAACGGTTTTGCAGGCAGAGTGAAGGTTCTCTGCGAAGATGCGGCACTGCGTGAGCAGTACGGAAGAAACGGAAGAGCTTACCTCACAGAACACTTTGACATTAACTATTCAGTTGAGAAGCTGATCAAACATTTATCATAAAGAAAACATGGAAAGGGAATGGAAGCATGGATATTTTTGAAGGAAAGACATTACTGATTACAGGAGGAACAGGCTCCTTTGGAAATGCTGTTCTAAAGCGTTTCTTAGATACCGGTATCAAGGAGGTCCGCATCTTCAGCAGAGATGAGAAGAAGCAGGACGATATGCGTCATGAATACCAGAATGACAAGATTAAGTACTACATCGGAAATGTGCGTGATCTGCAGAGTGTCAAGGATGCGATGCACGGTGTAGATTATATCTTTCATGCAGCAGCACTGAAGCAGGTGCCAAGCTGTGAGTTCTTCCCGCTTGAGGCAGTGAAGACCAATGTATTTGGTACGGACAATGTACTGACCGCAGCGATTGAAGCAGGTGTGAAGAAGGTCATCTGCCTTTCTACCGATAAAGCGGCTTATCCTGTCAATGCCATGGGAACAAGCAAGGCGATGATGGAGAAGGTATTTGTGGCAAAGTCCAGAACGGTAGACAGTGATAAAACCCTGATCTGCGGCACACGCTACGGCAATGTCATGTGTTCCAGAGGGTCTGTCATTCCTCTTTTCATCGAGCAGATCAAAGCGGGCAATCCGTTAACGGTGACAGAGCCTAAAATGACAAGATTCATTATGAGTTTAGAGGAAGCCGTAGAGCTGGTTATCTTTGCATTTGGCAATGCGGCAGCAGGAGACATCATGGTACAGAAGGCTCCGGCCTGCACGATTGAAGTGCTGGCACAGGCAGTTAAGGAGTTATTCCATGCGGACAATGAGATTAAGGTCATCGGTATCAGACATGGTGAGAAGATGTATGAGACACTGCTGACCAACGAGGAATGTGCACGGGCAACCGATATGGGCAATTTCTACCGTGTTCCTGCAGATCAGAGAGACCTGAATTATGATCAGTATTTCAGTGTCGGCAATCAGGAGAGACAGAAGTTAACAGAGTTTAATTCCAATAACACGCAGATTCTGGATGTGGAGCAGGTTAAGGAGAAGCTGCTGCAGTTAACTTATATTCAGGAAGAATTAAGAGAGTGGGAGAGCAGATGAACATTCTTGTGACCGGAGCCGGCGGCTTCGTCGGGAAAAATCTAATCTGGGAACTGAAAAACAGAGGCTATCAGGATATCTTTGCTTACGATATTGATTCGACAGAGGAAGAACTTGACCGCTATGTGCGGGAGTGTGAATTTGTATTTCATCTGGCAGGCGTGAACCGCCCGAAGGATGAGAAGGAATTCATGGAGGGTAACTTCGGCTTTACTTCTGTGCTTTTAGGGAAGCTCAAGAAGTATGAGAACCATTCGCCGGTGTTGATTACGTCTTCAATCCAGGCAGAGCTTGATAATCCTTATGGTAAGAGCAAGAAGGCCGGTGAGGATCTGATGTTTGCCTATGAGGAGGAGACCGGAGCGAGAGCCATTGTGTACCGCCTGCCGAATGTCTTCGGCAAATGGTGCAGACCGAACTATAACAGTGGTGTGGCTACCTTCTGCAATAACATTGCAAATGATTTGGAAATCAAGGTGAATGACCCGAGTACGGTGATGAATCTGGTCTACATTGATGATGTGATCGATGAATTTATTGCAGCATTAGAAGGAAAAGAGAATCAGGTCGGAGCCTTCTGTATGATTCCGACGGTGCATACGGTGACACTCGGCAAGATCGTGGAGACACTTTATTCCTTTAAGGAAAGCCGTAACTCACTCAGTATTCCGCAGCTGGATAATGAATTTGAGAAAAAGCTTTATAGCACTTATTTAAGCTATTTACCGAAGGATCAATTTGCATATCCGCTAAAAATGAATGTAGACAATCGTGGTTCCTTCACCGAATTCATCAGAACGAAGGATCGCGGACAGGTATCCGTCAACATTTCCAAGCCGGGCATTACAAAGGGAAAGCACTGGCACCATACGAAGAATGAGAAGTTTCTGGTCGTGAAGGGGAAGGGCTGTATCCGGTTCCGCCAGATTGATCAGGATGAGATTATAGAATACCATGTAACGGGGGATGAGCTGACGGTGGTCGATATCCCGACCGGATATACGCATGAGATTACCAATGAGGGCACAGAAGATATGGTAACGGTCATGTGGGCCAATGAAGCGTACAACCCGGAGAAACCCGATACATTTTATCTGGATGTGGAGAGGAGAAGCAAGTAAATGGGCAAACTGAAGGTAATGACGATTGTCGGAACGAGACCTGAGATCATCAGACTGTCTGCAGTGATTAAGTGTGCAGACAAGTATTTTGATCATGTGCTCGTGCATACCGGACAAAATTATGACTATACACTGAACGAGATTTTCTTTGAGGATTTGAATCTTCGGGCACCGGATTATTATTTGGAGAGTGTCGGTGCAAATCTTGGAGAGACGATGGGCAACATCATCGCAAAATCCTATGAACTCATGCAGCAGGTGAAGCCGGATGCGGTTTTATTGCTTGGTGATACCAATTCTGCATTATCGGCGATTTCGGCAAAGCGTCTGAAGATACCCATTTTCCATATGGAAGCGGGTAACCGCTGCTGGGACTGGAATGTGTCTGAGATGATTAACCGTAAGATTGTAGACCACATTTCGGATATCAATATGCCCTATACGGAGCATTCCAGAAGATATCTTCTCTCAGAGGGAATTGACGGTAAGACGGTCTTTGTTACAGGCTCTCCGATGCGTGAGGTGCTGCGGGATCATATGGAGCAGATCGAGAAGAGTGATGTCTTAACAAGACTGAATCTCGAAAAGAGAAACTATATTCTGGTGTCTGCGCACAGAGAAGAGAATATTGATCTGGAAGAGAACTTCATGGATCTGATGAATGCCATCAACCGTATGGCTGAGAAGTATCAGATGCCTGTCATCTATTCCACTCATCCGCGTTCTATGAAGTTTATTGAGCAGAGGAAGTTCCAGTTTCATCCGCTCGTATCGAATATGAAGCCTTTTGGCTTCTTAGATTACAACAAGCTGCAGATGAATGCTTACTGTGTTCTTTCTGACAGCGGTACATTGTCTGAGGAATCCGCTATGCTGCATTTTCCGGGTGTGCTGATTCGAACCTCTACCGAGCGTCCTGAGGTGCTTGACAAGGGTACCATCGTCATCGGCGGGATCAAGGGTGAGGATGTGGAGCAGGCGACGGAGCTTGCAGTTGCCATGTATGAAAATGACGAAGAGGTTGTCATGGCTGAGGATTATGCGGACATGAATGTGTCTGTCAAGGTGGTCAAGCTCATCCAGAGCTACACGGAAATCGTGAACAAAACGGTGTGGGGTAAGTGATTTGAGAATAGTGGTCAATGACATTGCTGCCAGTAAGACCGGTGCTTTTTCGATTCTGACGGATTTCTATCATTATATTGCTAAGCATGATACGGACAATGAGTGGATTTTCCTGCTGGGGGGACCGTTCATTGAGGAGACTGACCGGATTCAGGTACGCGTCATGCAGGAGGTCAAGAAGAGCTGGATGAACCGATTGAAGTTTGATCTGTTTACGGGTGCTTCTTATATCAGGGCGCTGCAGCCGGACGTGGTATTTTCACTGCAGAATACGGTTACGTTCGGGTATCGTGGGAAGCAGGTCGTGTATGTGCATCAGCCGCTTGGGTTTCAGACTGTTAAGAGATTTTCTTTTCTGAAACGCAGTGAACGGGAGTATGCGGTGTATCAGCATCTGATCGGGGCGATGATCAATGCTTCTATTCGGAAGGCGGACAGAGTCATCGTGCAGACGAAGTGGATGCGGGATGCAGTGATTAAGAAGGCGCATGTGTCCGGGGATAAGGTTACGCAGATTCTGCCGGATGTGGAGAACCTCAATGGATTTATTCGTGAGGGAATCAGGAAGGGGAATCAGTTCTTCTTTCCGTCTGGAGTGATGATTTACAAGAATCATGAGTGTATTTTGAAGGCATGTACGTTGTTAAATGAGAGAGGCTTTACGGATTTTAATGTCCTTTTTACGATAGATGATATGAGGGCAGTGACGGATTATGTATTTGATAATCGGTATGATAATATCAGTACGGGCGGAAGGCTGACGAAGGAAGAGGTGCTTGATGCCTATAATGAGAGGACGCTGATTTTTCCGTCTTATATTGAGACGTTTGGGTATCCGCTTGCGGAAGCAAGGCAGTTTGGGGCGCCGATTCTGGCTTCGGATTGTCCGTTTTGTACGGAGGTGCTGGAGGGATATGGGCAGGCATATTATTTTGATCCGTTTCGGGCCAAAGAGCTTGCGGATTTGATGCAGAGGTCGATTGAAGGGACGCTGTATTCAGATAGAAATGATGTGGCTCAGACGAAGCTTAGTGAGGTTAACCAGCATAGAGATAGTTGGGCTGAGGTGTTAGGTGTGGTGACGGGAGTAAATTCATGAATCAATTGAAATCTATAAAATTGTATAATATTTATTATCTGGCGGTTATGCTGGGTTATACTTTGATGATGTTTTGTGGTTGGATGCGGCCGGGGGTGTTTGCTTCGGTTTTGATGCTGGGTGTGGCTGCGGAGCTGTTTTTTAGGAAGCAGATTAGGATTTCCGGTACGGTGGATTATCTGGTGGTGATGTATCTGGTTTATAATCTGCTTTCGGTGATCTGGCTGACGCGTAATGGGCTTCCGGTTTCGGTGTTTGCGGAGGAGTTCTCGAATTCGATTTTGCCGGTTGTGTTTTATATGGTGGGTAAGACGATTGGTGATGAGCTTGGGACGTATTATCGGTGGTTCCTTGTGGCTGTGTTGTATTTGTGCTTGATTGGATTGGTATTGTATATCTGGGCACCGCAGTTTTATCTGGATTTTCTGATGAATGGTCATATTTCGAAGGCGGATGCTTCGACGATGCGGGTGCGGATGTGCTCTCTTGTCGGCAGTACGAGTCTGGGCGCGATTGCGTGTTATGGAATGCTTGTATCGGTGTATGATGTGGTGAAGAGCCGGAAGAATACGATTGTGGGAATTGTTTTACTCTTTGTGAACTTCTTCTTTGCTATGATGAGTAACCAGAGGGCAGCAATGGTGGTTGCTTTTATGGTGATTTTGTATATGAACTGGCTGATTTTCTTTTCTTTTAAGGCAGTTAAGGTCAAGTATTTCTTTGTTGAAATTGGTGTGTTAATAGCCGGATTAATTGGGCTTTGCATAGTTGATCTGGATGCCGTTGTGAAGATTTACCGTAGACTGGTATCTTTACCGGAGGCGGTTGGACAGCGTAGTGAGCAGTGGGTGGTTGCCATGGATACGTTGTATAATGTATGGATTGGGAATGGACTTGGTGCGAATGGACATAAGGCACTTGCATATGAGGGTGCGCATGTGATTGCAGACGGCGGACTGGTGAAGTTGATTTGTGAGGAGGGTGTGATTGGCTTTTCCATCTTCCTGTTCATTCTGTTTTTGGTCTGCAAGGCGGCAGGGAAGCGCCTGAAGGAATATTATGTGGAGATTGGAATCATTGCGGTGGCGCTTCTTTTATCAATTGGTTCGAATATCCTTTCCTTTCAGCTTACGACACCGATTTTCTGGTTTGCAGTGGGCAGATGTGCGACTGCAATCGCGGAGAAAAAGAGTGAACGCGAGGTATCTGTATGAAAGTCATCTGCATGTATTTACCGCAATATCATACATTCCCTGAAAACGATGCATGGTGGGGCGAGGGATATACAGAGTGGACTGCCGTGAAGCGTGGAAAGCCCTTGTTTCGTGGTCATATTCAGCCGCGTGAACCGCTTAGTGACCGGTATTATGATCTGGTGAAGGACGGCGTGGAGACCTGGAAGTGGCAGGCAGAGCTTGCGAAGCAGTATGGTGTTTATGGGTTCTGTATTTATCAGTACTGGTTTCAGGGCCGCCAGCTTATGGAGAAGCCGATGGAGATTCTGTTAGCGCATCCTGAGATTGATCTGCACTACAGTATCTGCTGGGCAAATGAATCCTGGACACGGACGTGGTACGGGATCGAGGAAGAAATCCTGATGAAGCAGGAGTATGGCGAGGAAGCTGACTGGAGAAGGCATTTTGAATATCTGCTTCCGTTTTTTAAGGACTCAAGATACATTCAGATTGATGGAAAGCCGGTACTGCAGATTTACCGGACGTTTGATATAGAGTGTCTTCCAAAGATGCTGTCCTGCTTTAGAAAATGGGCAGTGGAAGAAGGCTTTGCCGGGCTTTATGTGGTATCCGGCAGGACTGCAGGGGAACAGGAGACACGAACGCAAACGGTTGACGGTTATTATTACTTTGAACCGGGCTATACCTTGAAGCATGACTTCAGTGCATGGCATCAGCTATGCTATAATGGAAGCGTATTTGTTAAATCAAGATTGAATAAAATCAAAAAGAAGAAAATGCTGGAAAGAGCCATTCCTGCGAAATGGATTTTGGACAAAATTACGGCAAGAGACTACAGCGAAGAGAATGCTTTCCCCGGATTAATTCCTGATTGGGATAACACTCCGAGGCGCAGCTACAAGGGTTTGGTCTATACGGGCACAAGCCCGGAGCAGTTTGAAAGAGCCCTTGGAAGAATTGCAGAGAAAATAGACGGCAAAAAGTTAAATTACGTTTATATAAACGCTTGGAATGAGTGGGGAGAGGGCGCGATGCTGGAGCCTGACAAGGTGAAGCAGCACAAATACCTCGAAGCCATCCGACGGGTTGTTATGCAATCCGACAGATAGCAGCCAGATCAGGCGGTCAAAGGAGAACCGATGGAGCAGAATCCGAAGGTAAGTGTCATTATTATAGCATATAAGGTGGAACGATTTCTGGAGCAGTGTCTGGAGTCAGTGATTCATCAGACGTATCGAAATCTGGAGATTATCATTGTTCTGGGCAGCACAGATGAGGCGTGTGTCAGGATTGCAGATACATATGCCAGATCCGATTCAAGAATCGTACTGCTAAAGGAAGAGCCAAAGGGTGTTGCCATTGCAAGAAATCAGGGAATTGAGGCTGCAACCGGAGAGTACATCGGATTCGTGGATGGTGATGACTGGGCAGATCCTGATATGTTCGAGATTATGGTGGACGCAGCATTGCGTCATGATGCCGATATTTCGGTTGTTGGTAAATATAATGCCTATGCCAACCGGAATGAAGGAGTTGCGGAGAATGTTGAAACGGTTCTGACGGAAAAGGAAGCCTTTGATCAGATTTTATACCAAAAGGGATTTTTCCTGCATCTGTGGGATAAGCTGTATCGCAGACGAATCTTTGAACAGGTGAGATTCCCGGTGGGGGAGCGTGTAGAGGACCGGAAGATCGGGTATCATCTGCTCAGTATGGCGAATCGTATTGTATACAACAGTGCATCCAAGTATTATTTCAGGGTCAGCGAGGACAGCGGCTCCAGAGTAGCGGATAATCTGGTGCTTTCGATTAAAAATGATTATGAAATGTGTGACTATATCCGTGTAAAATACCCGGAGCTGGAACAGGGTGTGCGTTATTTCTTAACCTATGAGAACATGAGCGTCATACAGAATAATATTTTATTCGGAACCTATGATCGGAAGCAGGACAGACAGTATGCTTCTGAAGTACGTAAATATGCCTCCAGTGTACTGACCAATTCTCATGTGGGGAAAAGCATCAAGGCAAAGGTGCTACTCTGCATTTTCAGCCCGAAGCTTTTTGGGAAGATTACGGTCAAGCGGCGTGAGCGTTTTCTGAAGGAGAATATCTCCTTTCAGACCGGAGCAGACTGGGTTCAGACATTTGAAAAACTGGAAAAGGGGAACTGATTCATGCGAACCAACCATTTGACAGGTAAGAAAATTTTATTTATATGCCGGGAGACTTATTCCATGCCTCTCTGGTTTTTGGCTGAGGAGCTGCGTCATGACAATGAGGTGGCAGCTTTTTATATCATGTCAACAGAGTGCAGCTACAATAAGTGCTATTACAATCAGAATTCCTATTATAAGTTCAAGGAAGAACTGCCGGATGTGAAGCTTTATGATGTGAAGGACATCTGCGAAACCTATATTGAAGGCTTAAAGAAGGGGAAGCAGACAGGTACTTCACCGGTAGACCTTGCCTATCTGGAACAAATTGAGCAGGAGTATACACATTTTAAAAATCTGAACCTCCAGCTGATGAGTTCTCAGGAGAATACGAAGCATTATCATTTCCGGTATTACTGGTCAGTGACCGATTATGATGAGAATATGTACTGGCTGGAACTTAATTATAAAAAGATTCTGTCGATTTTTGATGAATTTAAACCGGATATGATTCTGGACTTTGATAATGCTGAGCTGCAGCGCACCATCATCAATGAGGTGGCGTATAAAAGGGAGATACCCTATATCACGATTGAGTATTCCAAGTTTGGTCTGTATAAATATCCGACGCTGCAGAATACAGTCGGTGTGGACCCGTATGTGGAGCGTAAATATAGAGATAATTTAAAGAAGAGTAAAGAAGAGCTGCAGGAGATGTATGATTACATCGAGCATTATCGTGCAGAGACTTCTATTATGAATCAGGAATTTGCAGGAACAGTGACGGCGCAGTATAAGAAGAGCTCCCTCATCTGGATTGCCCGTGTGATGCGCGGCAAACTGCATTATTTCTGGAATATGGACATTACGAAGAAGAACGGGAAGATCA
Organism: bacterium; assembly: GCA_030539165.1. Classification (GTDB taxonomy): domain Bacteria; phylum Bacillota; class Clostridia; order Lachnospirales; family Lachnospiraceae; genus JAAYYM01. Next base: position 31,333 of record JAUNSO010000008.1, on the reverse strand, counting down.
AGCGAAAGAGCAAAGTGCTCTATGCACCGAGTCTTCCGTATATCAGACATTATCTGCAGGTGGAACTGCGCAGAAGAAAATATATGGGTAAGAATCATCTCTTCGAGAATCCGGTTGAGGGTGAGGATTATGTATATATGCCGCTGCATCTGATTCCGGAATCTACGGTGTTCGTGAAGGCTTCCTACTATGTAGATGAGTGTAATCTGATTGAGCAGGTATCGAAGTCGCTGCCGGTTGGCTGGAAGCTGTATGTGAAGGAGCACCAGGCGATGCTCGGGGAACGCAGTGTAGAATTTTATCGGAAAGTGAAGGAATTACACAATGTGCGTCTCGTACAGGTCAATTACTATAACGATCCGAAGCCGTGGATTACAAAATCCAAGGGGGTCGTGACCATCGTTGGAACCACAGCCTTCGAAGAAGCACTGCTTGGCAGGAAGTCCATTCTCTTCGGAGATGTGCCCTTTATGCTGATTGACGGTATCACAAGGGCCAGAAGCTTTGAAGATTTGCCGGAACTGATTCGTGAGTTCGGGGATATTGATAATATGCATTCCTGTGCGGCTTATCTGCAGACCATCAAGGATATCGGTTTTGAACTGAATGTATTTTACCTGATGGGACAGGCAGAGAAGATTTTAGGCGGCAAGGAACAGAAGGATGAGAAGTTCACACACGAGCTGTCTGTACTCAAGGAATTTTACAACAGCGGCTATGAGACATGGCTGCAGGAACACAACCGTTAAGAGGATTTATAAAAAGGAAATGGTGAAAACAAATATTATGGAAAGTACAATATGCGAAAGACTCTCACAGGGACAATTTGTATTGATTGCGGAAATCGGGGTAAATTACTATGATATAGCAGTGAAGGAGCAGATTACACCGATGGAAGCTGCTAAGGAAATGATTCTGGAAGCAAAAAATGCCGGGATTCATGCGGTCAAGTTTCAGACCTATAAGGCAGGAACACTTGCTGCCAAGGCATCACCGTCCTACTGGGATACGTCTGAAGAACCGACCACATCCCAATATCAGCTGTTTCAGAAGTTCGACAGCTTCGGATATGCGGAGTACAGGGAACTGAAGGAGTATGCAGACGCAGTCGGCATAGAATTCCTGTCAACTGCATTTGATTATGAATCTGCTGATTATCTGGATGAACTGATGGAGGTTTATAAGATTTCCTCCTCAGACCTGTCGAATCTGCCGTTTATTGCACATCAGGCTAAGAAGAATAAGCCGATGTTAGTATCTGTCGGAGCATCAGAGCTTCCGGAAATCGAGGCGGCGATTGATACGATTCGTCAGTATAATGATAAGCAGATTGTTCTGCTGCACTGCGTATTAGAGTATCCGACACCGCTTGCAGATGCAAATCTGAATAAGATTGCATCCCTTGCCAGACAGTTTCCTGACCTTGTGATTGGCTATTCAGACCATACTAAGCCGACTGAGAACTGTGATGTCATCAAGACAGCTTACAATCTGGGAGCACTCTGTGTAGAGAAGCACTTTACACTAGATAAAACCTTAAAGGGTAATGATCATTATCATGCCATGGACCCGGAGGACGCGAAGCGAATTCTGCAGGGAATCGAAGAACTGAATGTACTGCGCGGCAGTGGTGAGATTAAGTGTCTTGCGACAGAGCAGACAGCACGTAAAAATGCGAGACGTTCCATTGTCTCCGCCGTGAACATCCCGGCAGGAACAGTGATTACAGAGGATATGCTGACTTATAAGAGACCGGGAACCGGAATCTCTCCGACGAGGGTTCAGGAGCTGATCGGAAGAAAAGCAGCAGTTGAAATCTTGGAAGATACAATCCTGATGGATGGGATGATAGAATAAATGGCTGAGGAATCAAGAGGCAGAACCGCCATTAAGGCGGGGTTCTGGTATACGATTGCGAGCGTCGGCATCAGGGCGGTCGGAATCATAACTTCACCGATCTATACAAGAATGCTGACACCCGGAGATTACGGGATTGCCAACATTTTTAACTCATGGATAGAAATTTTTAATATTTTCACCTGTCTGTGTATTGTATACAGCATCGGCAGGGCGAAGTTAGACTTCAAGGACAAATTCGATGAATACATGTCCGCACTACAGTCCTTATCCAGTTCCTTTGCTTTTATCGTTCTGCTGCTGGCTTTGATTTTCAGAAATCAGTTGTCGGCATGGATGAAATATGAGGTTCCGTTAGTCATTGTACTTTTCGTCTATCTGGTGATTTCTCCGTCTGTGGAATATATGCTGCAGAAGTTTAAGTACGAGTATAATTACAGGAACAGCATTCTGGTATCAGCATCCATCTGTATCGGAACAGTCATTTTCTCCATTGTATTAATGCTTGTATTTCATGATGCAAGGTACATTGGTAAGATTCTCGGTGCACTCAGCATGACATTTCTGCTTGGTCTGTACTTTTATATCAGGATTCTGAGACAGGGCAAGGTGTTCTATAAGAGGGAGTATTGGATTTATGCACTGAAAATGGGCTTGCCGATGATTCCACATGCACTGGCACTCGTTGTGCTTGGACAGGTGGACCGCATCATGATTAAGGATATGGTCGGAGAAGCAGAGGCAGGACTTTATGCTTGGGGTTACGGAATTGCGACCTTACTGTCTATCTTTACAAATGCAATCGGACAGGCTTGGCTGCCCTGGTTCAATGAGCAGCTGGATGAGGATAAACGTACAGAAATCAGAGAGGCAAATAAGAAGCTCATGTTTCTCGGCGTATTTCTGACTCTCGGATTTATTACGGTGGCACCTGAAATTGTATGTATTCTCGGTTCCAGAGACTACTGGGAAGCTAAGATGATTATTCCGGCAGTTGCGCTCGGTACACTTGCACAATATTTCTATACGAACTATGTCAATCTGGAACTGTTTTATAAAAAGACGCCGATCATTGCCATCAGCTCCATTTGGGCGGCATTGATGAATTACGGACTAAATTATCTTGCCATTCCGCGATTTGGCTATCAGTCTGCAGCATACACAACACTGTTAAGCTACCTGTTTCTGATGCTGTTTCATTACATTGCAACACGCTTTATTGTAAAGAAGAGCGTATATGCCAATCTGTTTATTTTCAGCATGATGGCATTGGCCATGGTATTGGGTTTTGCTCTGCTGCTGTGTTATAATACAATCATTCAACGGTATGCACTGGCGATTGTGATCCTTGGAGTTTTTGCAATTATAAAAAGACGTGATATACTGTATGGGATAGGAATTCTGAAGAAGAGGTTTAAAAAATGAAGACATTGATCGTAATTCCCGCAAGAGGCGGTTCTAAGAGAATACCCAGAAAAAATGTGAGACTGATGTGTGGCAAACCGTTGATTTATTATGCACTGCAGAATGCCAAGAATCTGAAGGCATTTATGGATGTGGATATCGCTGTGTCTACGGATGATGAGGAGCTGGGAGGCATCGTTGCCAAGCTGGGTGTGGCTGTGGTCAACCGTCCGAAGGAGCTTGCAACGGACAGAGTAACACTGGATCCGGTTATCAACCATGCAATGCTTGAGATGGAAAGAAAACATCAGGTCAGATATGATATCGTGATCACGATGCAGGCGACCTCTCCTACATTGCAGACAGATACATTAAAACGTGCAATTGAGTTCTTCCGGAATTCCGACTACGATACGATTATTTCTGCCATGAATAACCCTCACCTGTCCTGGCGTGAGGAAGACGGACGGATCGTAAAAAATTATGAAAAACGTCTGAACTCTCAGGAACTTCCGAGAAATTATGTGGAAACAGGCGGTTTCCTAATGACGCGTCGTGAATGTGTTTCTGAAACCGGCAGAATCGGAAAGAAGATTAATATTTTTGAGATTTCACCGGATGAGGCTGTAGATATTGATACAGAGGCAGACTGGATCGTTGCAGAAAGTATCATGAAACGGAAGAAGATTATCTTTCATACGGTTGGGAAACCTCAGCTGGGTATGGGCCATATTTATCGCTGTCTGACGTTGGCTTATAAACTGACAGGGCATCAGTTCCTCTTTGTGATCGACAAGGACTCTGAGATGGGCATTAAAAAATTGAAGGAATCATTTTTCCCGGTCAGAGTGGTAGAGGATACTGCTGATTTTGAAAGTGTACTGGCGGAATACAAGCCGGATATTCTTGTGAATGATATTTTGAATACAACAGAAGACTATATGAAAATGGTCATTCAGTATGCAGAGCGTGTCGTGAATTTTGAGGATATTGGTCCCGGAGCAAAATATGCAGATGCAGTCATCAATGCTTTGTATGAAAAGGGAGAAAAGCTGCATAATGAATATTATGGATCTAAGTATTTCTGTATCCGTGATGAGTTTCTGGAGGAAGTTCCAAAGGACTTTTCAGAGAAGGTAGAAAATTTAATGGTTATTTTCGGCGGAGAGGATCCGTCAGATCTGACAGGCAGACTCTATGGTATCTGCCGACAGCTGCATGAGCAGTATCCGTCGTTAAATTTCCACTTTCTGATTGGGTTTGCATACGGAAATAAAGAGAAGATGGTCAATGACGAGGCGCATCACATATATGTACATACAGATGTGAAGCGTGTCAGTGCATATATGAATAAAATGGATCTTGCCGTCACTTCTCAGGGCAGAACCGTTTATGAACTTGCAAGTATGGGTGTTCCGGCGATAGTACTGGCGCAGAATGAACGGGAAGCAGAGCATGTATTTGCCGGCATACAGAATGGCTTTATCAATTTGGGTATCGGCAGTGAGCAGGATGAAACGACGATTATCCAGACCGTGAAATGGCTGATCGATACACCAAAGGTTCGTAAAGAAATGCGAAATCTGCAGCTGGGACGAGAGTTCCATAAGGGGCAGCAGAGAGTCATGAGGCTGATATTAGGGGAAACAGAGGACGAGCAGTCTTAAGCCGTCGGGAGTATGAAAATGGATAGATTTGAGATAGATGATACAATCAGACAAGTGGATGTGCTGACACAGGAAACAATAGGTGAGCTGAATGTCATGGAGAACAGAAAGGTTCTGCTTGTCAATACAGTATGTGCAACAGGCAGTGTCGGACGTATTATGACAGGACTGTATGATGTTCTGGAGGAACACGGATATACCTGTCTGCTGGCTTACGGCAGAGGAGTCGTACCGGAAGGATACCGCTCATACAGGATCGGAAATGATCAGGAGGTCTATTTTCATGGAGCCATGAGCAGACTGATGGATCGTCAGGGCTTTTTTTCAGCACATGCAACTCGTGAGTTTATCAGGGTCATTGAGGATTTTAACCCGGACATTGTACATTTGCATAATGTTCATGGATACTATCTGAACATCAAGCTGTTGTTTGAATATCTGAAGGGATCCGGCAGACGAATCATATGGACATTACATGACTGTTGGAGCTTTACGGGACATTGTACGCATTTTGAGTATATTGGCTGTAACAAATGGATGACCGAGTGCGACAGCTGTGAACAGCTGGCAGAGTATCCGAAGTCATGGTTTATGGATCACTCCAAGAAAAATTATATACAGAAGAAGGAATTGTTTACCGGCTTTGATGATCTGACAATCGTGACGCCTTCACACTGGCTGGCATCCAAGGTACAACAGTCATTTTTAAAAAATTATCATACAGTTGTCATTCCTACCGGCATTGAACTGGAGCACTTTCATCCGATGCAGGAGGAAAGAAAGGACGAGAATATTATTTTTCAGCTGAAAAACCAGCTGGGTCTAAGAGGCAAATTTATATTACTCGGCGTAGCAAATCCCTGGCGCGAACGGAAGGGACTGGCCCAGTTTGAAGCACTGGCAAAGTCATTGAGTGACAGATATGCGATCATTTTACTGGGATTAAATGATGAACAGCTGTCACAGCTCCCGGAAACCATCATTGGGCTGAGCAAGACAGATAGTGTGGAAGAGCTTGCTGCACTTTACTCCATGGCAGATGTGTATGTGAATCTGACTTTGGAGGATACATTTCCGACGACAAATATCGAAGCACTGGCATGTGGAACGCCGGTCGTTACCTTTAAGGCAGGCGGCAGCCCGGAAAGTCTGGATGATACATGCGGTATCGCCGTGGATCGCAACAGTATCCAGGGTGTGATTGCGGCAATTGAAAGAATCATTGCACAAAAGGGTGTGAACTATACACGGGAGCAGTGTGTCAGCCGCGCAATGCTGTATAGTAAGGAAAGACGCTATACAGAATATATATCAGAAGTATATGATGCATTTTGAGGATAAGAGATGAGAAAGAAGTATACATGGAAAGAAATATGCATCAAATTTGAAAAGAGCATCATACTCCTGTTTGAATTTGTGATGTACGCTGCAGCACTTGCAACGTTCTTTTTGATGTTTGCCATTGATAATCCGGAAATCGCAACATTATCAAGAACAGCGGCGATTACTCTGTCAACCTATGTGATTATTCTGTTTCTGCTGACGTGCATTTACGGAAAGTATGACGTTGGAATACGAAAATCAAAACAGATTATATTCTCTCTTGCACTGGCAGGAATCATAACGGATCTGTTTACATACTTCCAGCTGATTATCATGAAAACGAATGATGCAAATGACAGAACCTTTAAAATCGAAAATCTGAGCATTTTGTTTATTGTAATGATTGTACAGATATTAATCTATATCGTGATGACGTATTTCGGAAATGCGTTCTATTTCTGGATTAAGGGAGCAGAATCCTGTCTGATCATAACCTCGGATATAGAGAATGCTGAACGTGTGGCCGGAGCGCTGGACGATTTTAAAAAGAAGTATCGTGTCATGGACATTGTTGATTATCGGAGAGAGGATCTGACAGACAGAATGCTGGCGGTCAGTACCGTTTTTTTATATGATGTTCCGGTGGATGTCAGGACTCATATAATAGATTTCTGTTATCAGAATCTGAAAAACATCTATTTCAATCCACAGATTGCAGATATTCTGGAACGTAATTCCAAACAGGTCATCATTGACGATATATCCTTTTATTCGTCGCAGTTTCATCTGATTACTTATGAACAGCGTATTATCAAAAGATTAATGGACATCTTTATTTCAACAGTTGCTTTGGTTATTACCAGTCCCGTTTTGTTAGTCAGCGCTGTCTGCATTAAGAAAAATGACGGGGGCAGCATACTGTTCAGACAAAAAAGAGCGACCGCAAACGGCAGGGTATTTTTGATCTATAAGTTTCGTACCATGAAAGAAAATGTAGATAATTATTCCGTAACAGGTGATGATGACAGAGTGACTTCTGTCGGCAGATTCCTTCGCAAATACAGAATCGATGAGCTGCCGCAGTTTTATAATATATTGAAGGGCGATATGAGTCTGGTAGGACCGCGTCCGGAAATGCTGGAGAATGTTGAAGATTATACGAAGGAAATGCCTGAATTTCAGTATCGTCTGCGTATGAAGGCAGGTCTGACAGGCAATGCCCAGATCATAGGCAAGTATAATACTTCTTCCAGAGATAAGCTGATGCTGGATCTGATGTATATAGAGAATTACAGTATCCTGAAGGATATACAGCTGTTGTTTCAGACAATTCTTGTATTATTCAATGCGGATGATTCTACAGCTGCTTTCTCTGCAAATGAACATCAGACGGAACAGAAGCAGAAGTGATGGGGATGACGGATATGAAAACAACTGTCAGTATCATAACTGTAACCTATAACAGTGCTCTTACTGTCAGGGATACGATTGAATCGGTTCTGAATCAAAGCTATCCACCGGCGGAATATATCATTGTAGACGGAGTATCGTCCGATGATACCCTGTCTATTGTTGAGGAGTACAGGGGTCAATTTGAACAAAAGCATATAAACTATATCGTAATATCCGAAAAGGACAAAGGGATCTATGATGCCATGAATAAGGGTATCCGGCGGGCAACGGGAGAACTGATCGGCATGATCAACAGTGATGACTGGTATGAGCCATGCGCATTGGCCTGTGCCGTCAGATGCTATGAAGAAAAAGGCTATGATTTGTTTTTTGCGGATCTCAGAATGCACTTTCCGACGGGAAAAACATTTATCAAACATGCGAGAAATCGCAAATATGCTACTTCGAGAGACTGGAATCACCCAACCACTTTTATTACAGCCGATATGTACCGAATTTACCAATATCAATGTAATACCATTCATGATGATTATGACCTCATATTGCGGCTTAAGAAAAACGGAGCCCATGTGGAGACAGTCAATGAGGTGCTGGCGAATTTCCGTATGAATGGCACAAGTCATGAAAAGAGTATGAAAAAAGCGATTGAACGTATTCAGATCAAGTATTCCATATACCGTGATAATGGGTATTCTCCTTTTTATCTGTTTGAATGTATCGCGATGGAGGCAGCAAAGCTGATAGCAAGATGACACTGACATTTTTTTCGAATTATTTTAATCATCATCAAAAAGCATTATGCGATGAATGGCATCGTCTGCTGGGAGATGGTTTTACGTTTGTGGAAACGATGCCGATAGAGGCATTCCGGGCCGGAATGGGCTGGGGGAGCGAGGAAGTGCCGTCGTATGTGCTGAAAACACATACGAGTGAACAGAATCATGCGGATGCAATGGAACTGGGAATCAACAGTGATATCGTTGTCATGGGCACGGCTCCCGAGGAGTTCATCGAAGCCAGACTGCTGGCGGATAAACTGACCTTCCGCTATTCAGAGAGGCCTTTGAAGGAGGGCTTTATTAAGTTCTTTATTCCACGTCTGACAAAGAAGTATTATCATCTGCATATTAAGAACAGAAAGAAGCATCTGTATATACTGGCGGCAAGTGCCTATACTGCATATGATTATCGTAAGATGCGCTGTTATATCCATAAATGCTACAAGTTTGGATACTTTCCTCAGCATTTGGAATACGATCTGGATCAACTGATGTCAGAGAAGCCTCATGGAGAGGTTACGAAGATCCTGTGGGCAGGCAGAATGCTCAAACTGAAACGGCCGGATCTGGTCATTGAGGCAGCGGCGAGAATGCGGGACAAGGGCTATCGATTTACCCTGACTATGATAGGTGAGGGTGAAGAACGTGAACATATCAAGAGAATGGTCAGACACTATCGATTGAGCGATATTACGACATTTGTGGATTTCCTTTCTCCGATGGAAGCCAGAAATGCCATGGCTCAGGCCAATGTATACCTGATGACGAGCAATTTCTGGGAGGGCTGGGGCTCTGTGATCTACGAAGCATTAAATGCAGGGTGTGCAGTAATCGCCAGTCATGCCTGCGGAGCGACTCCGTGGCTTGTGAAGCATAAAGAAACGGGACTTGTATTTCAAAGTGGGAGTGTTGACAGTCTGAGTGAGAATCTGGAGCTGCTGCTGCAGAACAGGGAATTACAGGAAACATACGGTCGTGCAGCATATGAACAGATGCATAAGCTTTGGAATCCACAGGTAGCTGCACAGAATGTACTGCGGCTGGCACAGTGTCTGGAGGACGGCAAAGACACAGATATTGCAGAGGGACCGGGAAGCAAGGCCGGCATTTTGAGGAATCATTGGTTCCGGGGTTGATTTTTCAGCAAGAAGGATAGAAATAAACGGAGGCCGTTATGTCTTATAAAGTATTGTATCTGATGGAATATCCGATTGATCTGCCCGGTGGTGCGCAGATGTCTACACAAACACTGTGTGGGGGCCTGATCGGGACGGAGTTTGAACCGGTAGTAGCGTGTCCGGCTTTATTGCATATGCATAAAGAGGAGCTGCCTTTTCGTGTTGTTGAATTTTCCTCAGATGAGAACAGGGAAGACAAAAGAGGAAAGCGGATTAAGAACTTTATCCGTAGAATAGGTTCCTTCAGAAGAGCCATTAAAGCTGAAAAGCCGGATATGATACACATTCAGATGTCCGAATCTTTGATTACATTTGGATTCTTAAGATGTCTGGGTATGTTTGCAAGGATACCGTTTGTTTATACGGACAGAAGTCTGTACTTTGGGTACAGGATTCATTCCATTACATGTATTAAAGCAGTGCTGAGACATGCAGCGAGAATGATCTGTACAACACAGTTCAATAAGGAGCTGTGGCTGGAAAACTCGCATTTTGATAAGATTGATGTCATCTCCAATACAATCAGCACAGCCTTTTCGGCATATGATGCAGATCGAAGAAAGCAGCTGCGCGAGGAAGCGGGTCTGGAGGAATCAGACTTTGTCATCGGATTTGCGGGACGGATCTCAGAGGAGAAGGACTGGCCGTTTGTAAAAGAACTGGTAGAATCCTTTTGCGAGAGAGATATTCGCTTTAAGATTGCGCTGGTCATTTCCGTATATGAAGAACAGGATCTTGCGATCGTAGCCGACTTGAAGAATTCCATTTCCTCTATGATCGGTGAAGAAAATCTGATTTATATGCAGGATCTGTCGCAGGCTGAAATAGCAGATTACTACTATCTTGTTGATGTTTTTGTTATGAGTTCCATGTTTGAATCCTTTGGAAAGGCGGCGGTAGAGGCAATGAGCAGAAGATGTGCCATTGTGTCTACAAGTGTTGGCGGACTGACCGAGGTGGTTCATAAGAAGGATAATCTGTATACAAAAGAGAAGTATTATCAATGTGCAGATAGAATAGAAAAACTATATCATGATAAAGCAGAGTTGGAATTTGATAAAGACTATTTTTATCAGAGATATCAGGATCATTATACGCGGGATATCTGTCTGCAGAAGCATGTGAGATTGTACAAAGAGGTATTGTTATAGTATAATTACGCCTAAGATACAGAATAATCGATTTTGGAAAAAGGGGATATGGATCAATGGAGAGAATACAGGCGAACCGGCTGGATCGGGGCTTTTTTAAATATCAGAATGAGTTTGAAGAGAAGGCGCTGCATGTACTGCGTTCAGGATGGTATGTACTGGGAAATGAAGTTAAGATGTTTGAAGAAGAGTATGCTGCTTATGTAGGTGCAAAGTATTGTGTCGGTGTCGGCAATGGTCTGGATGCACTCTGGATGGCATTTCGTGTACTGGGGATTGGCAAAGGCGATGAGGTTCTGGTGCAGGGCAATACGTATATCGCAAGTGTCATGGGAATTACGATGAATGGTGCTACACCGATATTTATAGAACCGAATCAGTATTTTAATATCGATACGACAAAGCTGGAAGAAAAGATTACAGAAAAGACAAAGGCGATTCTTGTCGTGCATCTGTATGGACAGGCTTCCAAAATGGACGATATCGCTGCCCTGTGTAAAAAGCACAATCTGCGTCTGGTAGAGGATTGTGCACAGTCTCATGGAGCAACCTATCAGGATCAGGTAACGGGAACATTCGGGGACATCGGATGCTTTTCCTTTTATCCATCAAAGAATATAGGAGCATTTGGGGATGGCGGCGCCATAGTGACGAACGATGAACAGATTGCAGCAGATATGAGAGTACTTCGCAACTACGGAAGCGAGAAACGCTATTATAATAAGATCATAGGAACAAACTCCAGACTGGATGAGATTCAGGCAGGTTTGCTGAGAATCAGGTTGGCGCATGCAGATGAACTGATGCAGGAGAAGCAGACGATAGCAGCAAGATATCTTGAAGAAATACATAATCCGCTGATTGGCCTGCCGCAGATCCAAAAAGGTGCAACACATATCTATCATCAGTTTGTAATCAGATGTGAGAGAAGAGATGAGCTGCAGCAGTATCTGGATCAGAAGGAGATTGGAACGATCATTCACTATCCGATTCCGCCTCACATGGCAGAGGGATATCAATATCTTGGTCATCACGAAGGAGATTTTCCGATAACGGAATGCTGCGCAAGAGAGGTGTTATCCATTCCGATGTACAATGGCATGACGGATGAGGAGCAGACCAGGGTGATCGAGGCATTAAACGCATTCGGACAGAAACAGGAGGATATTTCATGAGTAAGCTATCCATCATCATACCGGTATATTATAACTCCGATACCTTGATGCTGTTGTACGAAGATATGAGGGACAAAATCCTTCACAGACTTGATGCATATGAGCTTGTATTTGTGGATGATGGCTCAGGAGATAACTCCTGGGAGATTATGAACCAGATTCGTGATATGGATGAACATGTGAAGTGCATTAAGCTGTCCAGAAACTTCGGAGAGCATTCGGCGATTCTTGCCGGACTGTCGAACTGTACAGGTGACTGTGCAGTGACAAAGCAAGCAGATCTGCAGGAGGACTCTGAGCTGATCATCGATATGTATGAGAGCTGGAAACGGGGAAACAAGGTTGTTCTTGCAGTCAGAGCTGAACGTGATGACTCTGCAGTGAAGAAGTTTTTTGCAAATATGTATTACGCAATTGTCCGCAGGTGCATAGAGAAGACGATGCCGGTTGGCGGCTTTGACTGCTACCTGTTAGACAGACAGGTCATAGAAGTATTGCAGATGCTGGATGAGAAAAACTCTGCACTGACACTTCAGGTATTATGGGTAGGATTCCAGTCAGAAAAGATTTATTTTCATAGAAAAGACCGTGAAATCGGTGAATCCAGATGGACATTTTCCAAGAAATTCAAGCTGGTATTAGATTCGATGATGAGCTTTTCCTACTTTCCGATTCGTTTTATGTCCGGAATCGGTGTTATTTTTGCAATCATCGCATTTTTGTGGATCGTAGGTGTGGTACTGGAACGTTTGATTGTTGGGACTCCGATTGCAGGCTGGGCCTCTCTGATGTGTCTTGTGTTATTTTCGACAGGACTGATCCTGCTGATGCTTGGTATTTTGGGCGAATATTTATGGAGAACCCTGGATGCAAGTCGAAACAGACCGCCGTTTCTGGTTGACCGCGTGGCTGACAGCAGGAGTGCCTTAAAAGAGGCAGCCGATCAAGCTTCTCAAAAAGCTCAAAAGAAGGCTGAAAAGAAAGAAAAGAAGAAAGCGAAAAAGAAGGAACAATAGAGGTTTGCCATGGGTGAAAAGAAACAGGGCAATCTGATGAAGAGCTTCATAGATTATTTCTATGGGAATTTTGTGGTGCTGCTGCTTGGATTCATATCATTGCCGCTGATAACGCGTGTACTGGATACGGATGAATACGGAAGGACTGCCTTGTTTACCTCGGCAGTCACTGTTATTTATATATTTGCAATCCTTGGTCTGGATCAGGCCTATATTCGGTTTTTCTATAAAAAAGGAATTAACCGCCGCAGGTTATTTCTGCAGTGTCTGATTCCACCGGCAGTCATAGTGCTGTTTTTAACAACGGCTTACATGTTTGGAGCAGACACCTTTAACCGGCTGTTGTTTGGCAAGAGCAGTCTGGATGTTTCACTCCTTGTGATCGGATATACAATTATATCCGTGTTTGAACGGTTTTTGTTCCTGAATATCCGCATGGAGCAAAGAGGAAAACTGTATTCTAATCTGAATATTCTTTCAAAGGTATTGAATGTTTCTCTGATTATTCTGTTTGCAGTTCGCCTTGGAAATGATTTCAGAGTGGTATTGTATGCGATGACTCTGTCGCTGGGCATCGTGACATTGATTGTCGGAATTCGTTATCTGTTCAAGGTGAGGAGAGAAGATACAGGGACTGTTGATGAAAAAGCAGCCATATCTGAGAAAGAGCTTCTTCGATATGGTGTTCCGTTTATCATGATGCTGATGATGGAATGGCTCTTGTCCTCTATGGATAAATGGTCGATCCGCATCTTCTGCGATTTTGATGAGACAGGTATTTATTCTGCTGCGATGCAGATCATGACTGTTCTGCTGACTTTTAAAATCACGTTTGTGGCTTTCTGGTCACCGGTGGCGATGGAGAAATATGAGAAAGAGACAGAAGAGGTCAACAAACTGTTTTTTGCTGATATTTTCAGGAAAGTGCAGTTTCTGTGTGTTGTGGCTGCCTTTGGACTGACCATTTGCCGTGGACTGATCGTACTGATCCTTGGAAAGAACTTCCGTGGAGCGATTTCTGTGATTCCGTTTCTGTCATTGATGCCGATTCTGAGTATTCTCTTTGAAATGGTAGTACAGGGCATCAAATTCAAGCAGCAGCTAAGATATATCAATTATGCATCTGTGGCAGCGATCCTATGCAATCTGATCGGTAATACACTTTTGGTTCCGATACTCGGTGGACGGGGTGCGGCTATGGCTACTGCTTTCACCTATATTGTTTATTTCCTGATTGGGACATACTTTTCTGAGAAATGTTATCCGGTGGGCTATCCTATACGTACATTCATGATATCCTTGGTTCTTTATATCGGATATGCTGCGTTTGCAACTTTCTGGACTACAGAGTGGATCAGTATTGTGACGGGAATTGTACTGCTGGCACTGGTATGTGTTCTGAACCGCGTTGTGATTGCGGATTTATGGAAGTTTGCCAGAGGACTCCTGCCCCATCCGGAAAAGAAGGAACACTGAGCGTTTACCGGCGGTAGAGCGTTCCACAGTCTACATCTATGATCTCATAGCCTTCTCGGGTCACGTAGTCAAGCAGAAAGCCTCCTATTTCATTCTCGTTAGGTGACGGATCAGCCACGACATCTCCACAGCTATCATAAGAGCCATATTCATCATCCAGCACAAGAACCAGGTCAGGATAACGATCAGGGTTCAGCTGATAGTAATCCTCCAGACGTACACTGTTGAATGAGGTTCGCCATGTAGTAGGAGAACCACATTTTAGATCCGAACATAAATATCCGAACGGCAGAAGCTTCGTGATGAAGAGACTGCCGTTATTGTTTTTTTCAGGATTCAGATCATCAGACTGACAATGCTCCTGTAATACCTTGCAGACAGTTGTGTACATAGAGGCATGTTTGGCTGTCGTGTATAAACCGGCAGCAGGTCCACTCTCGAGTTTTACCGTCAATTCATCTAAAGGTGCATCACGATATACGTTAACAAAACGAAGCGTGACAGTCTGCAGCAGCGCAGCCAGCATAATACATGTACAAAGAACAGAAAACATTTCAATCAGGCTGCTGTCCGTGTCAGCATTACAGATTTCCTTTTTGAAATCATAGATGAACATAATACCACCGATGGACGCAATGGAGTGTCCCATGGCCAGAATATACAGATAGCCGTTTGAAGAATAGCTGTAGACGACAGAGAAGATCATGCCGGATGCAAAGAGCAGCCAGAAGGCTTTTGACTGTCGGTTTGTTGTCAGAAAGAATAATGGCAGTGCAAACATACAGAGCGCAGTCTGAATATAGCCCGTATGGCCGATGCTGCATATGAAATAAGCAAAAAACAGCAGAATATCAGCACCGCACAGTATCAATTTCAGCCGTCTGCTGATTATTTTTCCATGCACCTCTATCAAAGCAGTCAGTGCAGTAACGACGATCAATAAATAACCAAGATAAGCAGCATATCCATATACTTCATTGATGCCGATGAAGAATTTTTTTAGCGGGTAGATCAGGCTGGTTCCGTGCTCCTCATCAGAGAGCACATAAGGAATCCCCTGAATAAAATCGGAAATCTGGACATTTGTGAGCAGAAAAATACCAAACATGGCTGCAGGAATACAGATTCCCAGAAACGTATACCAGCATACAACCGGGAGCCGTCCCTGTTCCACTGCGTGCTTGATCCATACCGGCATCGGAAGAACACGGCAGGCCAGCAGCAGAACAGCAATTCCCAGAATAACCAGAATATAAGCAAGGGCCATCGTAGGCAGTGCCAGTACAGAGAGGGCAAAAATTACTCCGCCAATCAACAGGTATCTGCGAAGCGCAGTTTGATAAAAATGATAAATCAACAGCATGGAAACTAAAAAGAATCCGACGGACATGGTATAGTACGATAGTGTTGCGATATTCAGATGTGTATAAAATAAATATAGCAATGCAGAAATCAGTGCGATCCATTGAGGATAGGAATACTGAATGATCCGATAGATGATGAAGCTGCAGACCACTGCAAACAGGACGAAGCAGATGCGGAAAAACAGGATCACACCATCCACAGAACCTGTTATTTTCATAAATAGAGAATAAAGTGGTAGCAGCATGACAGATGACAGCTGGGTAGGAAACCAGTCGTGCTGAAAGATGCTGTCGCCCTGATAGAAACGATTCGCTGTCGCAAAATAAAAAGTCTCATCTGACCAGCAAAAGCTGTAAAAGCACTTTAGCAGTAACAGAATACCTGCAGTCAGGATAATCATATAGGGTATATATTTTTTAAAAGATGGTTTCATAGTCAGACGAATCCTTTCTTTGTGCCGGGATTGATTTCTCATATCAACATCACTGTTATTTCCATAAATAATAGTATAATACAGTATCTGAAAACGCAAGGATTAAATCAGCCTGTCAAATTGACACAGGCAGTGGATTACTATATAATTGAGAACAGTGAAACTGAGTCTGTCAGTCACCTTGGAGATCATCAATGGGAATAGAAGCAGGCATACTAAAGGAACATCATTACTTACGTGATTTCCTAAAACATTATGGTATTCAATATCAGGAATTTAACACGGCACAGGAGATGCTTGCATCGGAAGCACCGGTGCTTTTTTGTGATACAGAAACAGATCTGGTCAAGGCAGTCAGTCTGGGCAAATTCGTCATCACCAATCATGCGGTACTGATGCATGCAATCGGGAAACAAGCCGGTACAGCGGAAGGCTACAGTTATATCATGAAGGATTTTGTATTTGGAGAGCGGAGCTTCTATATCAGCGAACAGGTATACTGCTGTGATCCGGATATGGGCGATGTCGAGCCAAAGCTGCAGAGGTTTGTGAAGGAGCAGGATTTTTTTGATGTAGGAGAGACATTTTCTCCTTTGAATGAGAAGATTAGCGGAGCCTGTATACTGGCGGGCAGACAGATCATTTCTCTGCCGTGGGATCTCAGAGGCTTTGACAGGTTTCAGAGAATGGAGCTGCGTCCCTACTATAAAAAGAAAAGCAACCGGTATGCAGTGTGGCTGATGTCGAATATGGACCATCATGGTTTCAGGCAGCTGCTTCTGGCACTGCTTCGATATGCATTCAGACGACAGGAGATCTGGATGCCTGAGAATCATGCAGTTAATATCAGGATGGGAGCTCAGGATATTGAATTTGTCTATCCGCCACAGAAGGTATTAGATGGCGTTAAACGTAAGAAGAAGCTGTTAAGTGGTATCAGGAACCTGATTTCGGTTGCCTTTTGTTCGCTGCTGCTCATGGGTATCCTGTATTTTGCTTCATTGAAATATGCGGCAGTTATGCTCGCTGTGCTGATCCTATCGTGTGGCGTTATTTATGTATGCAGTCAGAAGCGACCATCTGCAGTGAAGTATCTGATCGGTTTATTTGCGCTTGGAGTGATTGGAGTAAACCTGCTTTACAATCTGCGTAGTCTGCCGGGAATTTATCCGCTGTACCATCCGGATACACAGGCAAGATATGTGGAGAAGTTTATGGAAAACGGAGAGTATGCAGATACGCTTTTGCAGCTATTGATCAAGGACAAGGAAATCCAGGTTCATGATCTGGGGGATCCGTATGAACATCCCGTATATACTTATTATGAAGAGGGTGATCCGCAGGTCAAGTATGCGGTTGCGCATGATCCAAAGTATTACTACGGCCGTGATTATGTGCGCTTTTTTGAGGAATTTGCCGGAAGTGTCAGTGTTGACGAAACACTTGCTGCCAAAGAAAGCTTTGATTTTTCTGTATTTCAGGATGAGAACAGCATGACACGAATCGGCTACAGCAATGATATGGCCCGATATACATTTTTGATCAATCAGGACGAAATCGAGCAGTCGTCCTACTTCTGGTATGATTATGTTTATCGTGAAGAAGCTTCGACCATGTATATTTATCTGGAAAATGAAATTTCAGCTGATGAAACATCACTGGTTGCCTTATGGGACGCTGAGAATAATCTGTATATCATGAGCAGAGAGCACTATGACAGGGAGGTGGGCAGATAATGACAAAGGAACAGATGACACTGTTGTTATCAGATCTGACCTCAGGGTATGGAATCAGACAGATCTTTGCAATCCTGCTGATTTTTCTGATAGGATTCATTTTTCTGTATGGAGTCCGGGAAAAAATCAGGACACAGTGGCTGCTTGCATTGGCATATCCTGTTGGACTGGCATTATGGTGTGTTGCCGGATTTTTGCTGCTGACACTGGGGGTTCCGTTCTGCTTGTTTTCTGAACTGGCAATGATTGCTTTGATACTGGCAGTATCCGTGGGAACAGCAGGACTTCGCTATCGCTTCAGAGAGAGACCTGTATCCATCAGGAGGCCGGTCATCACGCTGCTTGCTGCATCTGCCTTACTGATCCTTGTTGCTGCAGTAGCAGTCAGTGGTATTTTGAGCATCAGTACATCAAATGATACGATGTATTACTATCTGTATTATCCGGAGGTGCTTGTCAAGGAAGGCGTATACCTAAGTGCCTATGATGTATTTCTGTCCGATGTCGGCCCGATGGCGGCGCTGATTGGAACGATACCGGCCATGCTGGGATTTGACCAGTTCTATGGGATACAGCAGGTATTCAATCTCAATTTTATACTGCTGTTTGCGATGTTTTCCTATGAACGCAGCAGAGAGAAGCTGCAGGAAAAACAGGCCATGGTCATAACAGCAGTCATGACCGTACTTTTGATTACAGCGACTCCTTTTGTTGTATTATCAAAATGGATTCTTGCGAATGTATATGTGATGGCGTATTCCTTCCTGCTATTCGGTCTTGCATATAAAATTGACAGAGAAAGAAAGGAAGGCGAGCAGGAGAATCATGATGCCATGCTCGTGTTTATGCTGCTGTCAGCAGTGATATCCATGCTGCGTATGGAGGGTGGAATGCTGATGTGCTTTATGATTGTATGCATCTCTACGTTGGGATACAGCAATCGAGAGCTGCTGACCAGGTTTTTGCTGCCGGCATCTGTGATGCCTTGTCTGTACTATATCCGTTATTTTGCATTTTTAAAGGTATCACCGGTCTACAGCTTTCTGACATGGCAAAAGGCAGCGGTAGCGATCGCAGTCATGGTGCTGTTAGGACACTATATCGGAGGAATCAGAGGGAAGCATCTGATCCGTCTGCAAAAAAATACAGGCTGGCTGATTTTGATCGGGCTATTGGCGGTCAATGGTGGCCTTTTTGTTCTTGCTCCGTCAGATTATCTGGTTGTGGCAAAGGCTTTCTTGCAGAATGTTGTGTATCGAGAGGGCTGGGGGTATACAATAGATCTGGTTCTTATATGCTATATTATGATATATTTTGTTGAAAAAACTTATAAAATAAAGCAACTTGATGACCAATGCCATGAACAGAAAATGCATGATATTCAGTATGAGAACCTGTTTCTGCTCGGCTATATCCTGTTTACGGTTGCAGTCAGCTTTGCGAGAGGCGGAGGGCTGAGACGAGGAATCGGAGATTCCGGTAACCGTGTCATGCTGCAGGTGATTCCGTTTTTGATTTATGCGCTGACCTGCAGGGTCATCCATGTAACAGCAGGCTTGGAAGGGTCTGCAGCAAAGAGGTTAGAAGAAGGAGCGGCTGATGATGTCGATCACGATAAATGCAGATGATTTTGGAAGAACAGAAGAGGTGAATCAGGCTATCGAAGAGTGCTTTCGACTTGGCTATATTGACCGGACAACATTGATGGTCAATATGCCATATGCGGATGCAGCAATGCAGATGGCAAGGGAGCAGGGGTTTGCTGACCGTGTCGGACTCCATCTGAACCTGACGGCCGGAGCTCCGCTGACGGACAGAATTCGTCAGAATACTGTTTTTTGTGACGCACAGGGAAACTTTCATGCCGGCTTTCATCATAGCCTGAAGAACAGATTGTGGATGTCTTCTGATCAGGTTTCTCAGATTTCAGAAGAGCTGGAGGCCCAGATAAAGAAGTATCTGGAATATGGATGTACGCTAAAGCATGTGGACTCCCATCATCACGTGCATACAAATCTGCCGGTGCTGAAGGCATTGAAACCGTTGCTGAAAAAGTATGAGATCACGTCCATACGAATCGGAAGGAATCTCTTTACAAAAGCTTCGTTATTTAATGTTGTATACAAGAATCTATATAACTCCCAGCTGAAAAGAACCGGATTGCAGATCACGGATTACTTTGGATCAGCGCCGGATTTTCGGTCTTATATACGAAACAGAGGCATCAATGCAGACAGCTTCTCTCAGCACTATCATACAGAGATTATGACACATCCGATGTACGATGAAGAGGGCATGCTTGTCAATACGAATGAGCCAATGGATGCTTCATGGTGCAGGTCGCTATGCAGACAGGAGAAGGAGAACTGATTTGGACAAAGAAACCAAAAGGGTCACCGTGTTAAGATATATGCTCCCGCCTTTGACAACCTTACTGATCGTGAGCGTGGCGTTATGGCTGAAGCATATCTTTCCCTTTGGAACCAATACAATAGATTATTATGATATGGGGCAGCAGATTGCGGCCTTTTATTATCATGTTTATGACGCGCTTCACGGAACAAAAGCATTGTTTTATGACTGGTACAGTGCACTGGGCACGAATATGACGATGAATACCTCCGGCTGCAGCAGCATCAGCCTCTTTAATTTGCTGCTGTATTTTGTGCCAAGAGACGGTATTTTGCAGGCTTTGTCTATATTTACGATGATTAAAATGGCATGTATGTCGCTGACAATGTATCATTTTCTGCATAAGACAATACATGCTGATGATATATGGGAATTCTGTTTTTCGGTATGCTATGGTCTCTGCGGGTTTGCGATGATGTACTATATCACGAATCAATGGCTGGATGTAGCGGTCATTTTCCCGCTTTTAATCTGTGCGCTCGTACGCTTGTGCCGCGAGGGCAGGATGACATCTTATGTAGTGTACCTGACAATCTGTCTGGCAGGCAGCTACTATCAGAGCTTTATGATACTGATTTTGATCGTTTTGTCAGTCGGGATGTATTATCTGACAATCGGTAAGGAAAATAAAGAAGAGCGTAAAGCAGCAGTGCTGCGGCTGGCGATCGGGACATTGCTTGCATTTGGGATTTCTGCATTCATCTTGGTACCGCAGCTGATACAGACCTTTGGATCGACCCGGTTTGAGAATAATAACAAAGAAGGAAACTTTTATTTGGGTATCTTAAAACAGGTAAAAGGTGTTTATACGACGAGATGGTGGTCGCTGCTGGGACTTTCCCTGCCATTTGCGGTCATTCTCAGAGGGGTCGTGACTGGAATCCGCCGCAGCAAAACATGGAAAGAGTATCGTGCGGGAGAGTATTTCCGGAAAGATCTGTTTTTCATAGGTATGATCATACTGTTGTGCCTGGAACTGCTTTTTGAAAGTGTCAATCTCATGTGGCACTTTGGCTCCTACGTAGGATATCCGATTCGAAACGGTTTTATCATGAGCTTGGTGGTTCTGACGGCAGCGTGCTATTATGCGAAACGCCAGAAGACAGACGGGAGTACAGAGGATGAAAAGGGTTTGCTGTATAAACTGCTGCTTGGCAGCGTATCCACAGCAATCATTGCCGGGCTGGTGATTTATGCCTATCAGAGCCGTACAGACTGGGTACTGCGCAGTGTATTTCATCTGACTGCCCTGATCTGTGGCAGCAGCTTTTTGCTGTATTCGGGGCTGTTGTGGAGTTATCACGCGGCTGTCCGGACCGGAGCGGACAGGACAAGGATGTTTCAGCATACAGCAATTGTGAATCTGCTGTTGGCAGAGTTGCTGATATTTGCCTATATTATGCTCGGTAAACCGGCATATACGACAGGCTATTCAGAGCAGGCGGAACAGAGCGGCAGCTATATTGCTGAATCCATAGAAATCAAGAATGAACTGGGAATCCAGGAGTCAACAGTAGCCAGGATCAAGAATCCAGATACAGAACTAAATGCAAATTATCCTTTCGTTATGCGGCACGCATCTCTCAGCAACTGGACACATATGATTGAACCGTCCTTCCAGAGAGGCGCGGTGGACTGGGGATATTCCATTCAATACATGCGGGTGCTGGATGCAGGGGGAACTGTATTCTCGGATGCATTGATTGGTGTTCGCAATGTGATCAGTGTGAATGAACAGCCGGAGGAGCTGTATGAGGAAACAGGCCGAACGACTGTTGGCGAGGGAGCAGCATCAAAGGAGTATATTCTTTATCGCTGCAAATATATACTTCCGTTCGGAATTACTATGTCAGGATATAGCAATGATAAGCCTGAAGCTGGAGAGGTTGATTTGTCAAAGGATCGGTTTGCAGTACAAAATGAAGTATATGCATTGATGCAGCCGGAGACGGGCAGACCATTGATGGAGACAGTCTGTACTGGGGACGGAGCAGCGGATGCACACCAGCAGATCGAGGTAAAGGGACGTCAGGTATTGTATTTTGCAGGAGCGACCAGTGACAGTGATGAAGGAAATATGGTGATATCAGTCAACGGTGAGCAGATTGCAGTGCCTACGATCGGCAGCCCCGGACAGGTATCATATCCAGCCTATTTTAATAATAATCTGGTATGTCTCGGCGTGTTTGAGAATGAAAGAGTATGCATTGATATTGAGTTTGCAGAAGTTGATGAAGAAAAAAGAATCGAACAGGATGAATGCTTTTCCATCGGTGCCATGGATCTGGATTTGCTGGAGGATCTCTGCAGCAGATATTCAGCTTGTGATACGAATGCAGAAACATCAGATACAGGTCTGTCATTGGTGGTAGAAAATGCTCCAGCGGACAGTGTGCTGCTTCTGCCTGTGAAGTATGATCGCGGCTTCCACGCAAAGGTCAATGCTGTGGACACCGGAATCTCTCAAGGCTATGGCATATTTACCGTCATTCCGTTACAGGAAGGGAATAATCAGGTTATCATGAACTTCATTCCGACGGGAATGAAGGCAGGAAGCATGATCAGTCTGCTGACTTTACTTGCAGCGAATTATCTGCTGATTCGAAAGAAAAAAGCGGGGAAACTGACTGGTCTTGAAACAGATCATCTATTGCAAAAAACGGTATGGGTAATCTTTATATTGACATGGGCAACAGCAATACTGATTATATATGTAATTCCGATTTTGTATGCGCCGATTGGACTGCTGACAAAGTAACAGGAGGGATTCTATGGTGAATAGGGTTAAAATCAAAGAGTGGATTAACAGACCGGTTATTATGGCAATGCTGCAGAACGTTCTTTTTTTACTATTGTCATTATTGGTCTTTCATCCACATTTTGAAGAAAATGATGATGTTTTTATTGCTTCCATTGCAGAGGGCGCATATGGAACAAGAGACAGTCATCTGGTCTATGTGAATTACTGCCTGGGTGAGATAATGGAATTTTTCTACAGGCTTTGTTCCGGTGTACGCTGGCACTCTGTCCTGCAGTATATCAGCCTGATGATTGCTTTTACGGCATTCAGTTATATTCTGATTCGAGAAAAAAAGCATGGTAAGCTGCTGTCTTTTATTTTCCTGACCTGCGTATTTTATGAAGGCTATGTATCCTTGCAATATACAAAAACGGCAGCTGTGCTGACTGTGATAGGGTATGCAGTTGTATTGTATTGCTTCCGGCGTATACGACGCGGTGAGAAGAGCATTGAGGGTTTTATGGCGCTGGGAATGATTATGCTGGTATATGGAGCATTGCTGCGGATCAGCTGTTTTTATATGGCAACGGCAGTCTTCTTCGTGCCTTTTGTGATTGAAATGTTTAGTATACGCAGGGAAACAGAGACGGGACACAAAAAGAAGCTGGTGCTTGCGTATCTGACGACTTTTATTGTCTTGTTTATGGCGGTCGGTGTCTTTCAGGTTCTTGACCGACAGGCATACAGCTCACAAAAGGATTGGAAGAGTTATTCGGTATTTAATGAGAACAGAACACAATTGCTGGACTACAGATATGATCTTATGAATTATGAAACTTACGGAGAACGACTGACTCAGCTCGGTGTATCTGAAAATGATGCATTGCTGTATCTGACATGGCAGTTTGGAGACAGTGGTGTGTTTACAAACCAGCTGATTGAAAAAATTCTTAAGGATGCACCATCACGTAGCTTTGACATCGATATGCTGAAGAGACTTGCAGCACATTTATATGAAGAGATATATGGATTCAATGTTCTGGTTATGGGTATTTTCTGTTTCATATTCTGGCTGATCATCAACAGACAGAAAAAAAACAGATATCTGTTAACGTATCTTGGTGCTGTAACAGCGGTAGTACTTTGCTATTATGAATACAGTGGCAGATGGAATCACAGAGTCGTGTTTGCTATCTTATTCGCAGTATTCATCTTGCTTTTGCAGTACGGAGAGGGCGAGGAAAGAAATGTGCTGCTGTTAGCTGCCGGTATATGCGTGTTTATAAATATCGGACTGCTACTGCAGGATCAGTTTGATTATAACAGATATATACGGGAAGAAGCGGATGGCAATGCACAGCTGGCAGCATATACAAAACGATATGAAGATGATCTGTTTCTGATTGATCCGTTTACAGATCAGGTCACTTATCGGTACGATGTGTTCAGACCCCATCAGGAGGGATGTTTTGCAAACAGGACTTATCTCGGAGGATGGCTTGTACGTTCTCCAATCTATGAGAATGTACTGGATAGATACGGATATAAAAATGCCTTTCAGGCATTGAAGGCTTCTCCGGAGGATGAACGAGTTTATTTGATTGATAATCATTATCCGGAAGAGAAGCTGCTGTACCTGAAAGAGCATTATGGAAAGGAATTATCATTAGAATCTGTAGAGAACATCGGGGGATATGAAATATACAAGGTGTGTAAATGATTGCCATATTCGTGCCAATTGTTACATTTTGAGAACCAAACATTACAATTCTATTGTTATTTCAAAGCGCATGTTGTATAAATCATAACAGAGACTAAATCTCACAAACCTGTGTTTATTTCTTTCATGTAGCTCGTGGCTCATCCCCGCGAGCTATATTGTTGTGTGCAAGGCGGGAGGAAAGAACTGCTTGCCAATATCATAACGGATATGAGAAAATGAAACAGAATGAGGAGGAACGTTCATGTTGACCTTTGCCGTATGCGATGATGACTCTGTATACAGGGAGTGCATCAAAGGAAAAATACTGGATTATGCAGACAGAAAAAACATCATATGTCAGGTCGATGTATATGGCAGCGGAGAGGAGCTGCTGGCACAAAAGAATCGAAAGTACAAGGTGTATTTTCTGGATATGCAGATGAAAGAGATTGACGGAATGAAAGTAGCCGAGGCGATTCGGGAGGCTGACAGCCAGGCGGTTCTTGTGTTTGTATCCGGTTATATCCAATATGCTGCAAGAGGGTATTGTGTGAATGCGGTCAGATATATTTTAAAACCTCAGCTGGAGGAAGAATTTGATGACTGCATGGATGCAGTGACAGAACATCTGGCAGGAGAAGAAAAAACACTGGATATCCGTATCGGTACACGTGATGTAACTGTGCGACTGGATCAAATTATTTATATAGAGAATGTAAAGCGAAAAGTGTTGTTTCATATGGAAGATGCAGAAGGCACTGTTTATGAAACCTATGCCAAGATAACGGAACTGGCAGAAAGGCTTTGCCGCAAGGGCTTTATTTATTGTCATGCAGCGTATGTTGTCAATACACAAAAGATTGCGGATATTGGAACCAAAGAATTTACGATGGTTACAGGAGAAAAGATACCGATCAGCCGGCAGAAGTACCTGCAGGCACAAAAGGATTATTATTTTTACCGTGTGAAATCCAATGTGTTTCACTGATATTTTCTGAAGCAGGGAGGATGTATACAGCATGAATACAGTTGAATATATGATACCGGGGATACTGATGGCATTTCTTCCGAAATTACTGGAGACCATTGCAATCAGAGATTTTATGGATATTGTTGCAATCAGAAAGTATCAGAAACAAATATACTATATTGCATGGTATCCTCTTTTTGTAGTATGGATCTATGTTGTATTAATGCTTTCTGTTCCGGATATCCTGAAGCTGGTTTTGAATATAGTGTTTTCCTTTATTACAATGGAAGTCCTGTACACCGGAAAGTGGTACAGACTGTTTCTGATCGCTGCGGCAGTGATGATCGGGGACAGGCTGTTTGATCTGCTGTTTGTATCTTGCTTTTCGTGGATCAGCGGTGAAACATATGGCAGTATGTCACCACAGGATGTCAGACTGTTCTGCATGATCATGTTGACAAAGCTGACAGAGATGCTGACTGCGAAAATACTTCGGGGCATTGTAGGGCATAGACGAATTAGCGGTTTGAAGAGGGAGGATCACTTTATTTATTTTCTGATTCCGGTGATCAGTATTCTTACAGCAGACTGCCTGCTGCTGGATTGCATCAGACACGGAACGGTATCCATCAACCTTGCGGGCGCAATACTGGGAATTGTGATATTAGATATTGCTTTTTTTCATATGATACACAGAATGGAATTTTACTATAAGTCAGAAAGCGATCTGCGCGTCCTGAATTCACATATGGCTGCACAAATGGAGAGCATCGCTGCAGTAGAACAGACGCATAAGAAGATCAGACAGATATCACACGGGATCACTACACAGCTGTCTGCGATTGAGACATTACTCAGACATCAGAAGTATCAGGAGGCAGAAGAATATCTAAGGAGTATCACAGATACGGTTGAGCAGGATATTCTCCCGATTCATACGAATAACGTCGTAGTGGATGCACTTTTGAACCAGCGATATATTATGGCCAGATCGAAAAATATCAAAATGCAGTTTGACATACAGGATCTGCAGGACATCAGACTGCGTACAACAGATATGGTTTCAATCCTGTCCAATGCACTGAATAATGCGATTGAAGCTTGCGAAAAGGTAACAGGAAACAGACTGATAGAATTAAAGATTATTAATAATGATCATGAACTGTTCATCTCTGTACAGAACACAGTGGAAGAGGATGTTCAAATCGCAGGGGATACTCTGCCGACCTCTAAAATGGATAAACTCAATCATGGACTGGGACTTGGAGGGATCAAATCGGTTGTAGATCGTTGCGGCGGAAAGTTATTTATTGAGTGTGAGAACAGGATTTTCAAGCTGGTGGCGGCTTTTATCACCCCATCAGATTAAATGTGAACAAATTGTGAACTCTTTTTCAACTTGATTTACAATGAGACTGTGAAGTGATAAAGTATTGCACAGAGAAGGTGTGGAGTGCTGATCACAGGATAAACCGGGGGATATTTCGGTGGCTGATAATAGAGTTAATCTGGAGTTACACGTTACGGAAGTGCTGCATCAAATGGGGGTGCCGGCCAGACTGACAGGGTATCATTATCTGCGAGAGGCAATTATGATGCTTGTAGACGATATGGAAGTCTCGCATTCTATTACAAAGGTTTTATATTATGATGTGGCAAAGAGGCACAATTCTACAACCGGAAAAGTAGAAAGAGCCATCAGAACAGCAGTGGAGGTATCATGGGAACGCGGAAATGAAAAAGTATTTGAACAAATTTTTGGATATTCCGTAACCAGTGGCAGGAAAAAGCCATGTAATTCAGAGTATATGGTGCAGGTAGCGGATCAGATCAGACTGAAACGAAAATATGAAATGCCCTTGATTTAGTTCAGGGGCATTTTTGCATCCAGTTTTGATAACGCTTTGTGCGTTTGGAGAAACGGTATTTTCGGAGCATGGCAGTCCGGATGTGTTCATCAGATAAAACAGATAATACCTGTTTGCGCTCCTCTGGCGAGTAATCTACGTATTCATCAAATGAAAGCTTGATTTCCTGAATAGAATTACCACATTTCAGACATTCCTGCTGGTGTCCGCAGAGCAGGAAGATTTGACGACAGTTATGACAATAGTGCAAGTATATCATTGTGAGTTCTCCTCGTCCAAAAGCATGAGTTTGAAGATATTACCAATAAGAGAATAATATGCAAATATAGTCGTGTCAATCGTATACAAGAAAATAGTGTATCGTACAAAAAAACCGCAAGAAAGGCTCTTTGCGGTTGTAATCTTTTACGGATAATGTTATAATACTACGAGATTATGTAAATTGAACCGGAGGATAAATCATGAGGACATATTTAGTAACAGGCGGTGCCGGTTTTATCGGCTCCAACTATATACAGTACATGTTTCAGAAGTATCATAATGATATTCATATCATCAATATTGATGCATTGACATATGCAGGAAATCTGGAAAATCTGAAGGATGTCGCTAACAGGGAGAACTATACATTTATCAAGGCTGATATCTGTGACAGAGAGGCGATTTCAGCCATATTTGCAAAATATGATATTGACAGGGTTGTTCATTTTGCAGCCGAGAGTCATGTAGACAGAAGTATCAAGAATCCAGAGGTGTTTGTACAGACCAATGTACTGGGAACACTGGTTATGCTGAACTGCGCAAAGGCAGCCTGGGAGACTGAGGATGGATTTCAGGCAGGCAAGAAGTTTTTGCATGTGTCTACTGATGAGGTCTACGGATCACTTGAGAAAGAGGATGAGTATTTTTATGAGACAACGCCTTATGATCCACACAGCCCGTACTCGGCCAGCAAGGCATCTTCTGATATGATTGTGAAATCCTATATAGATACATTTAAGTTTCCGGCTAATATCACAAACTGCAGCAATAACTATGGTCCCTATCAGTTTCCTGAGAAGCTGATACCGCTGATTATCAACAATACGTTACAGGGAAAGAAGCTGCCGGTTTACGGAGACGGAAAAAATGTTCGTGACTGGTTATATGTAGAGGATCATGCAAAAGCTATCGATATGGTACAGGAACTCGGTACAATTGGTCAGACCTATAATATCGGTGGTCATAACGAGAAGCAGAATATCGAGATCATCCATATCATCATTGATACCATTCATGATATGCTGTCAGACTCTGATCCGAGAAAAGCACATGTCAATACAGATCTGATTACTTATGTAGCAGATCGTAAAGGACATGACAGACGATATGCGATAGCACCTGACAAGATCAAGGCAGAGATCGGCTGGCAGCCGGAGACCATGTTTGCTGAGGGAATCAGGAAAACAATCAAATGGTATTTTGAGCACGAGGACTGGATGAAAAATGTAACCAGCGGCGATTACCAGAAGTATTATGAGGAGATGTACCGATGAAGGGAATTATACTTGCAGGAGGTTCCGGAACCAGGCTCTATCCTTTGACCAAAGCAGTTAGCAAGCAGATGATGCCGGTTTATGATAAACCGATGATTTACTATCCGTTATCGATTCTGATGCTTGCCGGGATCAGAGAGATATTGATTATATCGACTCCGAGAGATTTGCCGATGTTTGAAAATCTGTTTGGAACCGGAGAACAGCTGGGACTGAAGATGTCCTATGCAGTACAGACGGAGCCGAGAGGGCTGGCAGATGCTTTCATTGTTGGAGAGGAGTTTATCGGACAGGACAGCGTGGCACTGATTCTTGGTGATAATATATTTTACGGACAGAGCTTTTCAAAAATGCTGCGCGAAGTAGCATCCAGAGAAACGGGAGCTACAATCTTCGGATATTATGTCAGAGATCCGCGAGAGTATGGTGTGGTTGAATTTGACGAGAACGGTATGGCGGTTTCCATAGAAGAAAAGCCGGAGAAGCCAAAATCAAATTATGCTGTACCGGGACTGTATTTTTATGATCATGATGTTGTGGAAATAGCAAAGAATGTGAAGCCGTCAGCACGAGGCGAGATTGAAATAACAAGTGTGAACAATGCATATCTGCAGAGGGGCGATTTGCATGTACAGACTTTGGGACGCGGGTTCGCGTGGCTGGATACAGGCAATCATGATATGCTGCTGGATGCGGCAGACTTTGTCGCAGCCTTTCAGAAGAGACAGGGCATGTATATATCCTGCATAGAGGAGATTGCATACAGAAGAGGGTTTATAGATAGGGAACAATTGATTTCACTGGCACAGCCGTTACTGAAAACAGAATACGGACAGTATCTGATCGACGTAGCAAACGGGTTATAAAGAAATCGGAGGTAAGGGAGTATATGACTGGAAAAGATAAGGGGAATCTTGACCGGATATTAGAAGGGAATGCAGAACCGAAAAAAAAGGTTCGAAGAAGGGTCAAGAAACAGCCGGAGAAGAAGGGAATTTCACCGGAGAAAAAAATGAAGAAGACCGGAGAAAAAATGCCAACAGGCAAATCCTCCGGATTTGATCGGTATGCATATGATGTAACTGATCGTAAGCCGACTGTCAACGAGATCGGACCGAGCAAATTCCGTCAGAAATCAGCTGACTGGATGTCCGATATGGAAGACAGTGTTCAGAGAGAGCATCATGAAATGCATGAGGGCTTTCAATTCAAAAAATGGATCAAGGCACTGACACCGGTACAATGGGCGGCAGGCTTTATGGCAATCGTCCTGTTTATCACATCGATTACAGGGACGGTTGTTTATGCAGATTATCAGAGTGAGCAGAAGCTGACAGAGGCATTTGCACAGCTGGAAACATATGAAGCCATGACGGCAGCATCTGAAATCACATCAGCAGAGTTAGAGACAGTGGAAGTCCCACTTGCAATGGAGGAGGCTCCTGAGCAGGATGAGACTGCCGCAAAAACGTTGTCACTCGTATTGACATCCGTCGAGAAGGATCTGAAAATTAAAGTAGTTGACGGTGAGGATACACTGGTAAAGGGAATTGCATGGAAGGTCAATGTAACGGACGAAAGCGGCAAGACCACAGAACTGGTCGATGACGACAAGGACGGTGTCATCCATGCAACTGATATGGCAGCAGGGGATTATGCGGTAGCGCTTGTACCGGATGACTCCATTACAGATTATACATTTCCGTCAGAGCCTATGACGGTAGCAGTCAAGGCGAAGGTGGAGTACAAGGTCATCCAGGACATCAAGGATGAGATCAAGACGGAGGCTGAGGTCAATGTAGCTGCCGAGGATACAGGCGGCAAACAGGCGGCAGACGTAGAAACATCGACCGCTTTGACCGATACCGTAGAGTTTGTTGAGTCTACAAAGACGCCAAAGGGCACTACCGTGGATGGTTATGTGGAGTCCGCAGTTTATCTTGATTACACAGCAAAAGCACCATTCTCATCATCGACGTTGTTTGCAGATGTACTGAGTTCTTTAAAAGCATCAGCAACATCGGGACTGTCATTGTATAACACGATGAGTATACCGATGGGATTCTTGGTGGCAGATAATGAAACGCCGTCATCGGAACCGACAGCAACAGATACACCGACGGCAACAGATGT
>JAUNSO010000056.1 GCA_030539165.1 bacterium | reverse complement strand
TTGCTCCTTTGGCTGTTCTGCTGCCTTTGCTGTTACCTGTGCGCCACAGGCTGTACAGAACTGCGCATTATCATCTAACTGTGCTCCACATTTTTCACAAAACATATTAATTCCTCCTTTTGATAATTGATTTCTTATATCCAGGACACTCCATATCCCACCAGACAGACCAGCTTCACGATCCACTGCAGCAATATAATTCCAATTCCAATATAGATCAACGGCAGCAGATTCATCACTTTGATCTGTCTCGCCTTTACGTGTCTGCTGATCCACATATTGCTCATAAAGCAGATATACACCAGTACTGCATATGGCACAAACGGATGTGCACAAAAGCTTTTCAGGAAGTGTCCTCTCAGTAAAAGTATAACAGCATGTGTCCCGCCGCATCCCGGGCAGTACAATCCGGTCAATGACCGGAGCTGGCACGCCGGATACCACTCGGCAGCTGCTCCATCGGTCACATAGAAGATCACCATGCCCGCTATACCGATCACCAGCGCGATCTTTCCGAGAAAGTAAAACTCCCGATTTGCATTTTCTTTCATAATGACGTTATTACATATTTGAAAAATAATCTGTAATTTGTTCCGGTGTCATTCCACTGAAGGCTGCGCTTGTAACTGCACTAAAGATAACCATACCAAGTGCAAGTACACCGCCGACTGCTCCGGTGATGATTCCGGCAAGTGCCATACCGCTGCCCTCTGTAGTTTTCTTTTTGCTGACGATGCCCAGTACAACTCCCGCAATTCCTAAAATCAATCCGAAATAACCAAAACAGCAAAATACGATAGACGCAATACCGCAAACCATAGATGCAATTGCAAATCCCTTACCTGTCTGAGGTGCTTCTTCTCCATATGCATTTGCTGCATTCTGATTAATCGGTGCTGCCTCATATGCTGGCTGTTCAGGTTCCGTATATGCAGACTGCTCTGCTGCTTCAACCGGCTCTGTCACAACTTCCGCTGCTGCAACAACTTCCGCTCCACATGACGGACAGAACTTTGTACCTTCTTCCAATGGTGCTCCACATTTTTCACAATTCATACTCATTTCCTCCATTATCGAGGGAATTCAAACTCTAAGAACCGCCCTCTATCTCTCATTTTTCTAATACCAGTATACAATACTCAATTCTGAAATGCATTACTTTTTTGCAAATCGTGACATCCGTCACTTATTTCCAAAATTGCCCTCTTTATGATGTTTTCTGCATAGAGCAATATAGCTGTCATTGCTTCCAAGAACTACCTGCTCACCGCTTCTGATGATATTTCCATTGGAATCATATCTGGCATTGCAGGTCGCGCCCTGTCCGCACCAGCATACAGTCTTGATCTCTTCCAAAACGTCCGCCCATGCCAACAGCCAGAGTGAGCCCTCGAACACCTCTCTGCGAAAGTCCGTTCTGAGTCCGTAGCAGATCACCGGAATTTGTAGATCATCCACAATATGTAAAAAGAATTCTACATCTGATTTCTTAACGAACTGCGCTTCGTCTATGATGATACAGTCATACTGCCGGATCTGGTCATCTGCCATAGATGTCAGTTCCTCTACAAAAATACACGGGCGTTCCAGTCCCATCCTTGAACGTATCACCCGGTCTCCGTCTCTGCTGTCAACCTGAGGCTTGACTAACAGTGCCTTCTTGCCTCTTTCATAATAATTGTACTCCACCATCAGTGCATTTGCCGTTTTAGAGCTTCCCATTGCCCCGTACCGGAAAAATAACTTTGCCATCACCCGTCTCCTCATTATCCACGTTAATCTGCACCTGTTGATCCGGCGCATTGTACCATCACATATGACGGTATGAAATCCACTGTTCCATACCGTCTTTATGCAATAGACATATATCCATACTAATTCAGTTTTCTGCAAAATTCAAGTCATATCCTGTGAAAGCCTATCTGGTGCGGAAGGTGGAGCACTCTGTTTCTTCACAGTCGCAGGCTCCATAACCCGATATTCCGATCTTTTCTGCCCCACATTTCATATTGTCATTGTACATGCAGTGAGCTGCCTCACATCCTACCTGAATGTTGCTTTTTGGCTCTGTGCAGCCACATCCTGAAAGATACGAATCTGTCGCTGCATCTCCTGTTTTCTTCTCATAACTGCCACAGCATGTGTCACACATCGTTGTTGCTTCACGTCCCTGCACACTGATTGCTCCTTTTGCACAACGCTCCTTTTGATTGTAAATACAGCTGTCTACATTACATTCCAGTTTAACCATTGTCGTCACCTCCTGTTGTTTTATACAAAATAGAATCCTGCCTGCATGATAGAAGTACTTTCTATCATATAAAATAGCCATACGGGATGTCCCATATGGCTATAGTATTTGTAATGCATAATCTTTTATTCAGATTTATTTATTTTCCTCAGTCTGTTCTTCACGGATTGTTCTGGAAGCAATTTCAGCCTGAATATCCTTGATGAACCCATCAAGCTTCTTCTGTCCTTCATCACCGGCAAATCTGCTTCTGACGGATACCAGTCCTGCTTCTTCCTCCTGTGCTCCAACTACAAGCATATAAGGAACTCTCTCCAGTCTTGCTTCGCGGATCTTATAACCGATCTTCTCAGCACGCTCATCCATCTCACAGCGAATTCCGTTTTTCTTTAATTCGGCGATCACTTTCCTACCGTAATCAAAATACTTATCCGAAATTGGAAGTACCTTTACCTGTACAGGAGACAGCCATGTCGGGAATTTTCCTGCAAAATGCTCTGTTAATATACCGATAAAACGTTCTACAGAGCCAAAGCATACACGATGAATCATAATCGGTGTATGAGCTTCTCCGTCCGCTCCGATATACTCTGCCTCGAAACGCTGCGGCATCTGGAAATCCAGCTGAATGGTTCCGCACTGCCATGTTCTGCCAATGCAGTCAACCAGATGGAAATCAATCTTAGGGCCGTAGAATGCTCCGTCACCTTCATTGACCATATATTCCAGTCCGAGATCTTCCAGTGCATTCTTCAGACCGTTTGTTGCATTCTCCCAGTCCTCATCACTGCCCATGGAATCCTCCGGTCTGGTAGAAAGCTCTATCATATACTTAAATCCAAACAGCTGATAAACTTCGTCAATCAGTCCGACCACACGCTTGATCTCATCCTGAATCTGATCCGGTGCCATCATAATATGTGCATCATCCTGATGGAAGCAGCGTACTCTCATCAAGCCATGCAGTGCGCCTGATTTCTCATGTCTGTGAACCAGTCCCACCTCTGCGAGGCGAAGCGGCAGATCACGATAGGAATGCGGCTGTGACTTGTAGACAAGAACAGCTCCCGGACAGTTCATCGGCTTAATACAGTAATCTACATCATCGATGACGGTGGAATACATATTATCCTTATAATGCTCCCAATGTCCTGAAGTCATCCAGAGATCTTTATTCAGCATAACCGGTGTCTCGATTTCCACGTAGTTCTCTCTGGTATGAATCTCTCTCCAGTATTCCATCAGTGCATTTTTTAAAATCATGCCCTTCGGAAGGAAGAACGGGAATCCCGGACCTTCATCCATGAATGTAAAGAGACCGAGCTCCTTGCCGATCTTTCTGTGATCACGCTTCTTGGCTTCTTCCATTCTTGTAATATATTCTTCCAGGTCTGCTGCCTTTGTATACGAGGTTCCGTAGATTCTGGTCAGCATTTTATTTTTTTCATTTCCACGCCAGTAAGCACCCGCAATTTTGGTTAATTTGAATGCCTTGACCGGCTTCGTGGACATCAGATGCGGTCCTGCACACAGGTCTGTAAAGTCACCCTGCTCATAGAAGCTGATGACTGCATCCTCAGGAAGATCCTGAATCAGCTCAACCTTATACGGTTCCTCTTTGTCCTGCATAAACTTGATTGCTTCTGCACGAGGCAGTGTATAGTGCCTGATCTTGATGTCTTCCTTGACAATCTTCTTCATCTCAGCTTCGATCTTCTCCAGATCTTCTGTTGTGAGAGGAGTCTCTCTGTCAATATCATAATAAAATCCATCATCAATAGACGGTCCGATTGCAAGCTTGGCATCCGGATATAATCTCTTAATTGCCTGAGCCATAATGTGTGAGGTCGTATGACGGAATGCATCAGCGCCTTCCTTATCGTTAAAGGTCAGGATGCTCAGTGTGCAGTCCTGATCCACCATAGTTCGAAGGTCTACTCTCTCTCCATTGATTTCTCCGGCACAAGCCGCTCTTGCAAGTCCTTCACTGATATCTGCTGCAATCTCAATGACTGACATCGCTCTGTCATACTCTTTGGCAGAACCGTCCTTTAATGTGATCTTCATTTCTTCTTTCCTCCATATAGATAACTTAAATAACTGCTTTAATTACAACATTCTTTTTTCTTTTTCTCACGTCCTGAGACACCTGACATCAATATACCGTCTCCGCTGTTTTTGATACTGTTATTGCTGCCAAGGGTAATGTGGATGCCTTTGGTGGCAGGTGATAATAAAAAGCCGATTGCGATGCCGGCTAAAAGGCAGATGATTCCGGCGATGAAGCAGAGCTTTGGGGCGTCGGTTGGGGTGGTGAGATCTAGGTTGTTTAAATCTTCCATTGATTTGGCTCCTTTCGGTTTAAAAAGATTAAAAGCAAAAACGGGGTTCGTTCAAATATTAATTGTTGGTAGGGTTAAAAACTTTTCCTTTGGAAAAGTTTTTAACTGCGAGCAAAATCGCAGAGCGATTTTATCTCGCGCCACAACATTTCTTATACTTCTTCCCACTGCCGCAGGGGCAGGGATCGTTGGGGAATACTTTTTTATCTTTTACGATTGTGGTAGATGACTTCTGCTCTTTGTAGAGTTCCTTCTGCTTGTCCTCGTCGAAAATTTTGTTCCATTCCTCGAGTCCATAGAGCCAGTCAGCCTTCGCTGCTACCATATTCTTGTAAAGCAGCTCCTTATCAAACTCCAGACTGACCTCTGTATCACCATCCATCTCTTCAATCGGATTCGGCTTTACCAGACTGTCGTTGATGCCATCCAGAAATCCGGTCATGGTCATCATGTCAACCTTATATTTTTTTGCCAGAGCCTTTACTGTCCCTGTTACAGGATCATTCGGTTTTTTCAGAAGCTTCCGGTAGATTTCTTTTTCCTTGTCAAAATAAGCAGCCCACAGTCTCTGCAGATCTCCTTTATTAGCGTTCGGCGAATATGCCTTTTCTCTCCAATCCTGTAATAGTGCCATTGATATATCTCCTTTTCCTCTCAAAAGAATTTCTATAGGCTAGTATACACTACTCCATGAAGAATTTCAAAGTATTTTCATAGTATTTCTGATATTGTACATTTTCAAGCGCAAGCAGACTTTTTTCTTGTATAATTTCGCATTAATGTTTATGATATGTTTATATAGAAAATTCAGGATACGCGGATGTATCTAAAGGAGGTCAGTTCATGGATTCTAAAAAAAGACTGAATATCGGAGTCTTTGTCTGTCATATTGAGACAGAGTATGTGAACAACATGTGTAACGGCATCATTCATGCAGCAGAAGATATGGATGCAAATATCATCTTCTTCCCCGGTATGTATGTATCAGCCTATCATAACTCCACACAGCTTTCAGACTATGACTATCAGAACAATACGGTGTACAATTATGCCCGACAGTCTCATATTGATATTCTGATTATCTCTCTTGGCACAATCGGCCCCTTCATTGATGATTCTGATATAGAAGGTTTTCTGAATAAATTCAAGGATACTACCCTTGTCATTCTAGAAGAGGAGGTTCCCGGTTATCCGTGTCTGACCATTGATAACAGAACCGGTTTCCGTGAATGTCTGGAGCATCTGATTCAGGTTCATGGCTTTAAGCGAATCTGTTATATTAACGGCAAACATCATAACCGTGACTGTTCTGAACGTCTTGATGTCTATCTGGATGTCATGAAGAAACACGGCTTGCCTGTCGAGCCTGGAATGACACCCTATGGGAATCTGATTTCATACTGTGATCCGGTTGTTGAGAAGGTCTTAGATGAGTATCCTGACACAGAAGCACTTTGCTTTGCCAACGACTATATGACGCTTGGCGGGTATCGTGTGTTAAAGTCACGTGGTCTGAAGGTTGGCAAGGATATTGCCGTGACCGGATTTGATGATATCAGTATTGCACTCATGGCTGATCCTCCGCTGTCTACTGTTAAGGTCAGCACGCAGGATCTTGCATACCGTGCAGTTGTAGAAGGCATACGGCTCTACAACGGCGAAGAATTTCGAAAGGAAGCAACGCCTTCTGTTTTCATTAAGAGAAGCTCCTGCGGCTGTACAGAACGTCAGGCTAATATTTTCGGAGATTTGAGTCCGGAATCCAAACAGTGTGCCGAGATTGCCGTTAACTATATTATGTTTCATCAGCAATCCAAACCGTTATATGATTCTCTGTATCCCTATATTGCGAAGCTGCTTGAATTGTGCCGTACCTATGACGGTGCTCATACTGATTTCTCAGTTTTTTCCGAAGTCATTGAACAGATTTTTCATTCTGACGCCATACGACATGTTGCATTAGACCGGCTGCATGTCACTCTGCATGATTATATTATGCTCATGATTGAACACACTGAGGATACCTCGCTGAAGCTAAGTTTCAGCCTGTTAATCTCGGAGTTCTATGAAACTGTCATTTCAAAGAAAAGCAATGCCATTCATCATATCCCTGAATTATTTAAGAATGAACGCTGGCTGACCTCCGGAATTGTACGGGATGCATTGATTTACTCCAGCGATACAGATGCCGCAATCCGCCAGATTATGAACAAGCTGCACTATCTTGGTATCAAAGCTTCTTATCTGTATCTCTTTGACACACCAATCATCCATAATATTACTGACACCTGGCACAGACCTAAGACTGTGGAACTGATTGCATACCATAATAATGCAGATGTCCATCTCCTCAAGGGTGATGAATGTACCATTCCCATTGGCCACATATTTGATAATGAATTCATAGAGCAGGATAAACGTTCGATCAAGACGATTTATAATCTCTATATTAATAATGAGCAATACGGACTGCTTGTATGCGAATTGGATTTGCCGCTGCTGTATCCTGCCTATTCAGCCAGTCTGGAAATCAGCTCCACATTAAAGTATCTGAACATGAACCGACGGCTGCTCAATATGTCTGCAATGGATGAGCTGACCAGACTGCATAACCGCCGCGGCTTCTTCGACAAGGTCAATCAGGCTATCCAGATGCATTACGGAGAACAGGCGCTGCTATTCTTTGCAGACCTCGACTCATTAAAAATGATTAATGATACCTTCGGGCACGAAGAAGGGGACTATGCACTGATGAGTGCTGCATCTATTTTACGCAAGAGCTTCCGTAAGGATGATATTGTAGCCAGACTTGGTGGTGATGAATATATCTGTTTTGCACTGGTGAATGAGGAATCCATTATCGACCAGCTCAAATCCCGTATCAGGCTTCACACAGATGAGCTGAACAGAGACTCAGACCGGCCATATTACATCGAAATGTCTTACGGTTATACATCGTTTGTCTGCAGCAATGATATTGCACTGGAGGATATGATCAAATTAGCAGATCATTCACTTTATGAGAGCAAACGTTTTAAGCGCGTGAATCCATTCCGCGAACAGCCTGAGGAGTAAATTGCCGGATAGACAGACTCTGCATACAATACGCTGCAAGGAGAATAAACATGAAAAACATCAAACGAATACTCGCCATCATCGGCATCATCCTGTTGGTTGGACTTTATCTGTCCACACTGCTGTTTGCCATCTTTGAGAACCCGAACACGTACCTGTGGTTCCGCGCTTCTGTGATTGCCACGATCGCCGTTCCGGTACTGATCTACGCCTATACACTGATCTTCAAATATCTGAAACAGCGCGGCGACACTTCTGATGAAAAAAAACGATGAGCATTTGCTCATCGTTTTTATGTTAACCTATTAAGATTAATCTCTTCGGAATACATCTCTTGTGTATACCTTTGCTTCTACGTCATCCAACTCCGGATTGTAACGGTTTGCAATGATCGCATCGCAGGAACCCTTAAATTTCTGCAGGTCATTTACAACACGGCTTCCAAAAAACAAACTGCCATCCTCGAGTGACGGCTCGTAGATCATGACCTCAGCCCCTTTGCTCTTGACACGTTTCATAACGCCCTGAATCGAAGACTGTCTGAAATTATCACTGTTCGCTTTCATTGCCAGTCTGTACACACCCACGGTAACATCCTTGCCCGGCATACCGTTACGTCCGTTCGCACCCTCATAATATCCAGCCTGTTCCAATACACGCTCTGCGATAAAATCCTTACGGGTTCTGTTGGCATCCACGATAGCCTGCATGATATTACTCGGTACATCCTCATAATTTGCGAGCAGCTGTTTTGTATCCTTTGGCAGACAATATCCGCCGTATCCAAACGATGGGTTATTATAGTCTGAACCGATTCTCGGATCATAACCGATACCCTCTATGATCTGTTTTGTGTTCAGTCCACGTACCTCGGCATACGTATCCAGTTCATTAAAGAAGCTGACACGCAGCGCAAGATAGGTATTGGCAAAGAGCTTGACCGCCTCTGCCTCTGTCAGACCTGTAAACAGAACCGGCGCGTCCTTTTTCACAGCACCCTCTAATAAAAGTGCGGCAAATCTGTGTGCGGCTTCCTCCATCTTTGCATTCCCTGCAGGTGATCCGACTATGATACGGCTCGGATAGAGATTATCATACAGTGCCCTGCCCTCACGCAGGAACTCCGGACTGAACAGGAAGTTCATATCAGGATATTTTCTGTACAAACCGGTCGTATATCCAACCGGTATGGTTGACTTGATCACGATAAATGCTGACGGATTGATCTTTTGTACAAGCTCAATGACTGCTTCCACCGAAGATGTATCAAAATAATTCTTCACTGCATCATAGTTCGTCGGCGTTGCAATGATGACAAAGTCCGCATCCTGATAGGCCGTCTGTGCATCCGTTGTCGCTGTCAGATCCAGCTCCTCCTTCTGCATTCGTTCCATGATCTCCTTGTCGATCAGCGGGGACTTCCTTGCATTGATCATGTCCACCTTATCCTGAATGATATCCACTGCATATACCTTATTCTTTACAGAAAGCAGACAGGCCATGGAAAGTCCGACATATCCTACTCCAGCGATTGCAATGACTGTTTTATGATCTTTCATCTGATTGATTCTCCTTGTATACGATTTTTCTGATCTAAACTCCGAGTTCTTCCATCTTAATCAATGCATCTTCACGCCCTTTAAATACAATGCCGTGAATGCCGAACTTCTCAGCTGCTGCTACATTTTCCGGCTTATCATCCAGGAAAACACATTCCTCCGGAATCAGATGGTAGCGGTCTATGATCAGCTCATACATCTCATCATCCGGTTTGATCTTCTTTTCAATGTATGAAATCACTGCGCCATCAGCTTCTTTTACAAAATCCATTTTGGAACCACACTCACGATAACATTTCTCTGAGAAATTGGACAGAATCAGTACCTGATATCCCTTCTTCTGCAGTTCATGAATCCAGTCATAGGTATAGTCAAAAACCTCTATGGTTCCATTGATGTTTCTGAAAACAGTTCTGATCTCCTGTTCGATCCCCGGATCATTTTGGATAAAGATACGCAGCATTTCGTCCTCTGTCAGTACACCTTTATCAAACTGGTTCCACATGTCATCATAAACGGTTGCCTTTGCAAGGCGTTTAAAGATTTCCTCTGAATAACCAAAGCTTCTGTAAAAACGTTCCCAGCAAAAATCGGCAAGGACGTTTCCGATGTCAAAAATTACTGTCTTGATTGCCATTCATGTTCTCCTTGTATGTTCTGCCTATCGACGTATGATATCGTCTCTTCCCGGGCCGTTGCTGACCATAGTGATCGGGAACTCGATCTTCTTTTCAATAAACTCGATATATTTTCTGCAGTTTTCCGGAAGATCCTCGTATTTTTTGATTCCACGGATATCTGTCTTCCATCCGGGCAGTGTCTCCAGCACCGGCTTTGCCTTTTCCAGATCAGAAGTCGTCGGAAACTCTGTCGTTATCTTACCATCTATTTCATATCCTGTACATACCGGAATTTCATCTAGATAGCCAAGCACATCCAATACAGTAAAGGCAACGTCTGTTGTTCCCTGGATTCTGCAGCCATATTTGGATGCAACACAGTCGAACCATCCCATACGTCTCGGGCGACCGGTCGTAGCACCATATTCTCCGCCGTCACCGCCTCTGCGTCTGAGTTCGTCTGCTTCTTCACCGAAGATCTCAGATACAAATGCGCCTGCTCCGACTGCTGATGAATATGCCTTACATACTGTGATGATCTTTTTGATTTCATAAGGAGGCAGACCAGCACCGATTGCACCATATGCTGCCAATGTTGAAGAGGATGTGACCATCGGATAGATGCCGTGATCCGGATCCTTCAGGGAACCGAGCTGACCCTCAAGCAATACCTCTTTTCCGGCCTTCAGCGCATTCCATAAATAAAGGGAGGTATCACATACATACGGTTCCACCATCTTCTTATATTCCATTAATGTATCATACAACGCTCCCTCATCAATCGGAGCCTGATGATATAAATTGGTTAACATAACATTTTTAATTTCACAAACACGACTGATTTTCTCTTTTAGTGCAGACTCGTCTCCAAAGAGCTCACTGACCTGAAAACCAATCTTTGCATATTTATCTGAGTAAAACGGCGCAATTCCTGACTTGGTAGAACCAAAGGACTTACCTGCCAGTCTTGCCTCCTCATAAGTATCGAAGTCAATGTGATACGGCATTACCATCTGTGCTCTGTCTGAGATAAGAAGCTTCGGCATCGGAACACCCTTTGAGGTAATGTCCTGGATTTCTTTGAAGAGTACCGGTACATTCAGTGCAACACCATTTCCGATGATGCTGGTCGTGTGTCCGTAAAAGACACCTGACGGCAGCGTATGAAGTGCAAATTTTCCATATTTATTGACGATGGTATGTCCGGCATTGGCGCCTCCCTGAAAGCGCACGATGATGTCTGCATCTGCTGCCAGCATATCTGTGATTTTACCTTTTCCTTCGTCGCCCCAGTTGGCGCCTACGATTGCTTTTACCATGATTCTTCCTCCTATGAGTTCAGTGTTTCCGGCTTCTTGAAAGGCTATTCTTTCTGAGCCATTTCAGAGTATAGCATGATTTCTGGCATAAGTAAAATTAATATTTGTTATGTAATACATAATTAGTGTTTATGTCTTAGTCGAAAACTCAGATAAGCAAATCCAGAAGTTTACGGGAGGCTGTGGACAAATGCTGCTTCGCATCATAAGCCACGAAGAATTCGCGCTGGGGAATGGGGTTTTCAAATTTCAACTCAAATAATGCATCCTGCTCCAGTGCTTCCTTGGCAAAGTCCTGAACGACACAGCCGATTCCAAGATTTCGGAGGGCAAACTGGACGATCATGTCACTGGTTGCCAGTTCAAATTCCGGATGGAGAACGACTCCTTTTTGCGACAGAAAATGGTCTACGTAGGTACGGGTGCTTGTACATTTTTCCAGACAGATGATCGGCAGTTCCTCAAGCTCTGCGTATTTTAGTACCTTTCCTTCCAGGTGATGAAAACGGCTGCCTGCCACAAAAATATCCTGAATCCGGCGTACAGACCGTACTGCATAACTGGTCTTTGCGGGCAGCGGGGAACTGATCAGACCGAAATCAATCTTATTGTCCTGCATGGACTGCAGAGTTTCCGGTGTCGGGGAATTGTATACCGTCACCTTAATCTTTGGATATTTCTCATGAAATATTTCCAGATACGGAAGCAGATAATACTTCAACGTCATATCGCTTGCACCGATCCGTATCTCTCCGGCCTCCAGATCCAGCATTTCCCGCAGCTTTGTCTCACCACGCAAAATCGTTTCATACCCTTTTTCCACATAGGAATAGAGCATCTGCCCCTCACTGGTCAGTTTCACACCCTTGGCAGTACGAAGAAACAGTGTCACACCGACACTGTTCTCCAATTGTTTGATTGCCTGACTCACTGCTGGCTGGGATATAGATAATACTTCCGCCGCCGCAGTAATGCCGCCGCATTTCACGATATAATAAAACACTTTATATTG
Organism: bacterium; assembly: GCA_030539165.1. Lineage (GTDB taxonomy): Bacteria > Bacillota > Clostridia > Lachnospirales > Lachnospiraceae > JAAYYM01. Next base: position 6,713 of record JAUNSO010000056.1, on the reverse strand, counting down.
TTCCAGATTTTCTCTCATACACGCCCTCCGGTTTCGCAGGTACGTCTGGGTCAGATGTTAAAATGCTGAATCTTGCTCTCCAGCTGGTCGGCTTCGTTCTTGAGTCTGGTTGCGTCCTCTGCCAGTCTGGTGATGAAATCCACCTGTTCATTGATCGTAGCCGTTACCTCCTCCGTTGAAGCAACTGAATTCTCTGAAATATTCATAACTGCCTGTATTGAGTTTAGGACATCATCCTTATCACTGGCCAGCATACCCATATCCGTAATGATTGTTTCCAGCTTTTCAACCAGCTCCTGTACATCTCGGTTGATCTCCGCAAACACTTCTACCGTCTCTGCAATTGCCGCTGTCTGCTGTCTGATGTTTTCCTCTGCCTGAGATGCCGAGGCTGATGTTCTGGCATTTGTATTCTGAATATCCTCTATGATCTTGCCAATCTGGTTGCTGGATGTCATAGACTGCTCTGCCAGTTTTCCAATCGCCTCAGCTACCACTGCAAAGCCGCGACCGCTCTCTCCCGCTCTGGCAGCTTCGATGCTGGCATTCAGGGACAATAGATTTGTCTCTTCTGCAATGTCATTGATGGTATTGATAAAACCACCGATGTTTTCACTCTGTGAATTAACATCTGCAATATTGTCCAATAGTTCACGGGTAATGGCAGCCGTTGTGGTCGCTGTACGATCCAGCTCTGTAACCCGGCCCGTACCCTTGCTGATACTGTTGATTGTCTCACCAGCCATAGTCTGCATCGCACCTGTAATGCCATAAATATGATTGATCTTGTCTGAGAAAGCAACCATTTTATTATAACCGCTCTCAGCATCACTTGCCTGTGAAATGACATTGTGCTCCATATCGGAAATTGCCTGATTGACTTCCTTCATGGCAAGCGATATTCTTCCGCTTGTATTGGCAACTTCTTCTGCTGACATTCCCACACTGCCACCGAACTGCTGTACCTCTTCCAGAGTAGAGCGCATGCTGACGAGCATGGCTTCTATGCTGCCTGTGAGCTGTCCAAACTCATCCTTACGGGTCGTTGCCACATCCACGGTCAGATTTCCGTCCGCCGCTGATTTCATAGATTTGGATACATGATTCAGTACGGTACTGATGCTGCGTGACAGCACGAAACCAATACCGATTGCAATAATAGACGCAATCAGCACAAATATAATGGTTGTATTTCTAAGGCTGGATACCTCACCTACGATATTTTCCTGTGGGATCAGACTGCATAAGGATATTCCGGTCGTTCCGATCGGCTCATACAGATACAGATAATTCTTTCCGTCATATTTTACATAGTCTCCAAAGGATTCGCCCGCTGATGCAGAGTCTATATAGAATGACTGTGACTCAAAAATCGGATCGCTGACGATTTCCTCACCCTGCAGGATGATCTCACGTCCATCCGGAGTCACGATTCCAACCAGACTGCCGTTTCCTGCCTCAGCCTGCATCAGGATGTCTTTGATGGCTCCTACACTGATGTCTGCAGCCACAAATCCCTTACCTGTTGTAAATTTCTTCATAAAGCTGATTGCATATTTATCTTCTGTCGTATCTGTCTGTGCATCTATATATGGATGATGACCCACCCAAAAACCCTTGACCGTAGTATCTGCTGCAAAGGGAGCTCCCTCTTCCAGCTGGAAATTGTCATATGCCGTATCTTCAAATGCAATTCTCTTAGAGGAATTGACTGTCGCCGATGAAGTCGGACGGCCATTCTTCGCAAACATATGTACATCACTGAAATATTTGGTGATCGTTGCGAGGTTCAGGGTTGCTGTTCTGGCTGTCTCATATGCTTTATTCTCTGCCGTCTTATCCGTGCTTGTCGCATATAAGCCGTAATAATCCGTGATTTCTGAATTGATCAGCAGCTCAGCACACTTTGTCTCTGCTGTATTGCAAAGCAGTGAGCAGTACTGTGCCATAGAAGCCATTGTCGATCCTGCAGACTCTTCATACTTTTTCATTGCACTGTTAGCCGCGGTTCTATAGGACATAACACCCAGTATGATCATCAAGACAATGGGTACTGCAAAGGACAGCAGTAATTTGTAGAAAATCTTCATTCCATGCTCTTTGGTACTCGTTTTCTTTTGCATTGAATTACCTCCTCAAACGATTTCGTAACCACCTGATTTGATTATAGCATTTTTTATTTTGTAATTCAATGATGCATCTGCCAAAAATCATATTTGGTTCTTGTAGCATTTTACCCTTGTCCTATTTAATTATTCTTGAAGAATCACAGTAAATAGTCTAATATAGAAGAAGTAAGATTGATAGACAGAAGGTACTCCCATGGCTAATAAAAAGAAAGCAGATCAAAATAAGAAAAAAGGAAAAGCAGGAGAAAAGCTGGCACTGATTCTGGCAGGCATCATCCTTGTTCCAACGATTGCGCTGGCTGCGTGTATGGTACTGGCTCAGACCACCGATATGGATTTTGACTGGCTGGCCGACAAGGCTGCCGCCATTGAGGAAAAAGCAGATGCCGAAGAAGCCGCTCAGATAGCCGAAGAAGAAGCCGCTGCTGCAGCAAAGGAACAGGCAGCTGCCGAGAAAGCAGCCTCCGATTCATCCTCCTCTTCCTCGTCCTCCTCCCAGAATATCAATGTGGAATTGATCGACAGCACAGCCATTGCTCCTACCGTAGCACCAGAGGATGCAATCGAAGATGCGATGCTGTCTGATGTGACTGTGGAGGATAATATCTCAGAGGAAGGCAGTGCCAATGCTGAGATCACAGGAAATCTCAGCGACATGGTGTGGATGGTGGATGACAACGATTATTATCACAAGGATTCCTCTTGTTCCGGTATGATTAACCCCAAACAGGTCACGATGCAGGATGCCATTTATGCTGGAAAGTCACCTTGCTCAAAGTGCTGTAAGTAATCTCTGTCTGCGAAGGTCTTTATTCAAAATAAAAAAACAGGCTGCCAATAATATCATTGGTAACCTGTTTTTGATTTAAACATTAATCTCAGCTTTGACTCCAAGCAAATCTTGATTTGCCTCCAGTACCGGCTTCACTACTTTACTTAAAAATGTCTCTACCTGCTCCTTTGCGCAGCCGACATACTTTGCCGGATCCATGGTTTTCTGCAGATCCTCTAATGTCATATTAAATGCATCATCCGCTGCGATCAGTTCCAGAAGGTTGTTGTCCAGACCATTGACCTTGACATTCTTGCCTGCCTCCATAGACAGCTCTCTGATTCGCTCATGCAGTTCCTGCCGGTCTCCGCCTGCCTTGACTGCATCCATCATGATATTTTCTGTTGCCATAAACGGAAGCTCACTGCGCAGCCGTTTCTCAATCACCTTGTCATACACCACCAGACCATCCACGACATTCAGGCATAGATCCAGCACGCCATCAATGGCCAGAAAGCCTTCCGGAATGCTCAGTCTCTTATTCGCCGAATCATCCAGCGTTCTTTCGAACCACTGTGTTGCAGACGTAATGGACGGATTCAAAGCATCAATCATGACATATCTGGATAAAGAAGCAATTCTCTCACTTCTCATCGGATTTCTCTTATAAGCCATCGCTGAGGAGCCGATCTGACTCTTCTCAAATGGTTCTTCTACTTCCTTTAAGTGCTGTAACAAACGGATATCATTAGAAAACTTGTGTGCGCTCGCCGCGATTCCTGCCAGTACATTTGCCACTCTTGTATCCACCTTGCGTGAATAGGTCTGTCCTGATACCGGATAGCACTCCTGAAAGCCCATCTTTGCTGCAATCATCGGATCGATCTGTTCGATTTTACTCAGATCTCCATCAAACAGTTCCAGAAAGCTTGCCTGTGTCCCTGTCGTTCCTTTTGAGCCAAGCAGCTTCATAGATCCTAACACAAAGTCCAGTTCCTCCAGATCTAATAAAAACTCCTGCATCCAAAGTGTGGCTCTCTTTCCAACTGTCGTCGGCTGTGCCGGCTGAAAATGTGTAAAGCCAAGCGTCGGCTGTGCTTTATATTTCTCTGCAAAGTCTGCCAGCTCTGCTATCACATTGACCAACTTCTTCTTCACAAGCTTCAGCGCTTCTGTCATCACGATAATATCTGTATTATCCCCTACATAACAGGAGGTCGCTCCCAAATGGATAATCCCTTTTGCCTTCGGGCACTGTACTCCATAAGCATACACATGGCTCATGACATCGTGACGTACCTCTTTTTCTCTGGCACGTGCCACATCATAATTAATATCCTCTGCATGCTCCCGCAGCTCATCGATCTGCTCCTGTGTAATATTCAGTCCCAGCTCTTTCTCTGTCTCAGCCAGAGCAATCCATAATCTTCTCCATGTACGGAACTTCATATCCGGGGAAAATATATACTGCATCTCCTTGCTGGCATACCGCTCCGACAAGGGACTCTGATATCTGTCTGTCATAAATCCGAACCTCCAAATTTCGTAGTATTTCTGTCAGCCTGTCCTATAAACCGAGTCTCTTAAATACTTCCTGATAAGCCTCTTCTACATTTCCCAGATCACGTCTGAATCTGTCTTTATCAAGCTTTTCATGTGTATGTACATCCCACAGTCTGCAGGTATCCGGTGATGTCTCATCTGCAAGTATGATCTGTCCCTTATATCTGCCAAACTCTATTTTAAAATCAATCAGTTCTATATCAGCCTGTAAGAAATATGCCTTCAAAACATCATTTACTTTAAATGCATACTTTTTAATCGTATCTATTTCTTCCTGTGTTGCAAGTCCTAATGCAAGAGCAAAGTAACTGTTGATCAGCGGATCACCCAGATCATCATTTTTATAACTGAATTCTATCGTCGGCTGTTTAAACGGAGTTCCTTCCTCCACACCCAGTCTCTTGGAGAAGCTTCCTGCTGCCACGTTTCTGATGATGACCTCCAGAGGAACGATCTGTACCTTCTTAACCGCTGTCTCTCTGTCGCTTAACTCCTCAATAAAGTGTGTCGGTACGCCTTCCTTCTCCAGCAGCTGAAATACATGATTGGTCATACGGTTATTAATCACACCCTTACCTACGATCGTACCTTTCTTAATACCATTGAACGCTGTCGCATCATCCTTATAGTCTACGATCAAGACGTCAGGATCCTCTGTTGTATAAACCTTCTTTGCTTTTCCCTCATACAGTAAATCTAATTTTTTCATTTTCTTTACTCCTTCTTGCAGTATCCGTTTACAGGTATCTGAAATAATGCCGTTAACAACGAATTGATTATATACCAAAGAACTATGTTTCGCAAGATAGTGGTTGTATTTTTAGGCAAATATGAATATAATGTAAATATTCAGAGCAAACCCGAATGATGTGAGACAGGAAATGGTTTCTGAAAAGGAGAGTCCCTTATATGAACGAGAAACGTGCTAATAAACGGCTTGATATCGGAATTAAGCTTTCTATATCTGATTTATATAAAGAAGACACCAATACGATCATGGATCTTGATTCACCGATTGAAGTAATCAATATCTCTGCTGAGGGCATTGGTTTTATCTCTGAGTGCATATTGCCGACCGGATATTACTTTATTGCAAATATCGAGTTATCCAAGCAGCTGCCGCAGATCATTACAGATGTCCGCATTATCCGCAGCTCTGCAATTGATAAAACGACCTATGAATACGGGTGTGAATTTGTTTCTATCTCTCCACGTGTCAAAAAAATGCTGGAGGACTTTGATCAAAAACATTGATCAAGGTTCTCTAGCATTTTATATTTTGATATTTCTGTTTATCTGTATACATCTACCGGACTGTAGCCTTCCGGAAGCACCACATTTTGTTTCTTTCCATCCTCCGTAATACGGATACGTTCCTGGTGCTGTTTTTCTTCTTGACCGCTCTCTGTTTCCTTACTTTCTGCTTTCTGGTTTTCTTCTGCTGTATTCTTTTCTGTTTTGTCTGTCATGATCACATTTGCATCTTTATGATTTTCTGTCCGTTCTTCAGCATCAGATTGACTTGCCTTTTGCAGATTGGTCGCTGTATCATTCAGGTTTTTTACCATTTTCGCTGTCAGCTGATTGACTGCCTGATTCGTATCCGCAACCTGTGCATCCTTCACTGAGGTATCCATACCTCTTGCAGCATCCAGCTTGGCCTCTGCTCCCGTCACTCTTGCTTCCCCGATCATCTTGGTACGCAGTGCACTCATGCTGGAATGCATGTCCATGGTCGTACTGATACTGGTCATGGCATTCATCGTACTGTCCGATATTTTCTGGGCTTCACGTTCCGGATGCTCCTCATCTGTATTACGCTGCTGCTGTTCTTCCAGCTGCGCCTGCATCTCTGCCTGCTGGCGTTCTCTGGCTTCCTTCTCATGCTCCTGCACGATCTGTTGTTTCTGCATCTGCAGCTGTTGGATCTGCTGCTGATACTGCTCTACACGTTTCTTGCGTTCCTCAGCCGTCAGCTTTTCATTGCTTTCTGCGTCATCTATACTCTGCTGCAGTGCCTCGATCCGTCTTTCGATAGCAGTCACGCTGCTGTCATTTGTATCAGTTGCCCCACTAAATCGAAACGAGCTGTCCACTGCACTCACATTGCTGATTCCGTTCACACCCATCTGACATCCTCCTTGTCATCTCTCACACCGCCATCCATGGCAGGTTTTCTATATTTATTTATATCGGCTTGATTTTTGAAAATGTTTATATGATTCTGACTTCCTGACTTCCCGATTCCT
>JAUNSO010000098.1 GCA_030539165.1 bacterium | reverse complement strand
GCGAGCAAAATTTGCTTTGCAAATTTTATCTCGCTTATTCAACATCCTGCAAAGCGTCGTAGCCTTCTTCGCCGGTGCGAACCTTGATTACATTGTCGATGCCGGATACGAAGATCTTGCCGTCACCGATGTGTCCTGTGTAAAGGACTTTCTTCGCAGTTTCAATGACTGTTGCAACAGGAACCTTGCAGACAACCATTTCCACCTGAACTTTCGGAAGCAGGTTACTTTCCACCTGGGCACCACGGTAGAATTCTGGTTTGCCCTGTTGAATACCATATCCGAGAACGTTTGTAACTGTCATTCCGGTGATGCCGATGCTGCTCATAGCAGTCTTTAAGATATCAAAGCGATTCTGCTTACATACAATCTCAATCTTTGTGAATTTCAGTCCTGCAGCATCACTTGCTACAGATGCTGATGATTTCAGCTGTACAGGAACTGCTTCTTCAACCGGAGTTGTGCCGGTTACCTTGGAGGCACTTGCAATTTCTGCTGCAAGCGGTTCGTCTACATAGATTTCTTCCATAGTAGAAGAGAAGTCTGCATAAGCACTGACAAGACCATGCTCTGTTACGTCAAGACCAAGTACTTCCTCTTCTACAGAAACACGAAGACCAAGTGTTTTCTTAATGATCAAGAATACGATGGTGATGGTAATGGCAACCCAGATGATGACACTGAGAACGCCGAGGCACTGTACACCGAAGAATCTGAATCCGCCACCGTATACAATACCGATTTCATTTGCAAATACACCTGTTAATATAGTTCCGAGAGCACCACAGCAGCCATGTACTGCGATTGCACCAACAGGATCATCGATTTTCAGTACCTTATCAAAGAACTCAACAGCTAATACAACAACGATACCTGCGATGATACCAATGACTGCAGCTGCCCACGGTTCTACTACATCACAGCCTGCGGTAATGGCTACGAGACCTGCCAGAGAGCCGTTGAGTGTCATGGACACATCAGGCTTTTTATAGCGAATCCATGTGAAAATCATAGTTGTGACTGTTGCGCATGCAGCAGCAAGGTTTGTTGTGACAAATACTTTGCTTGCCAGAATATCAGCTCCGTCTACCATAGATACTGTAGAACATCCGTTAAATCCAAACCAGCAGAACCAGAGGATAAATACACCGAGTGCACCGAGTGTCAGTGAGTGACCGGGGATGGCACGAGGCTTTCCGTCTTTATCATATTTACCAAGTCTGGGTCCGAGAATCTTAGCACCGATCAGGGCAGATACGCCGCCGACCATATGTACTGCTGTTGATCCTGCAAAGTCATGGAAGCCTAACTGTGACAGCCAGCCACCGCCCCAGATCCAGTGACCTGAGATCGGATAAATAATCGCACTGATTGCGATGGAGTAAACGAGGTATGACTTAAATTTTGTACGTTCTGCCATGGCACCGGATACGATGGTGGCAGCAGTGGCGCAGAAGACTGTCTGGAAGATCAGTGTTGCGTAATCGCCGCCTGCATTTGTGAATAGATCCAGTCCTCCGATGAATTTTCCAGTGCCGGCAAACATCAGACCGTAGCCGACTAACCAGAAAATAGGGGCACCGCAGGCGAAGTCCATCAGGTTCTTCATAATGATATTTCCTGCATTCTTTGCTCTTGTGAAGCCTGTCTCCACCATTGCAAAGCCGGCCTGCATAAAGAATACCAGTGCTGCGCCGAGCAGAATCCATATTGTGTTGACGTTTTCCGGGGTTACCGTAGATAAAAGTGTTGTGTACATAGATTTTTCCTCCTCTTGAAAAATTTTATGTATAACAAAAACGGTGTGTATCTGATGGGGTCTCATCTTCCCCGATACACACCGTTGTGTTATTTGGTTAAATCATTGTGAAAATAAAAACTTGGTTATTGTTATAGAAATAAATATTGGTGGGGTCTCAAACTTCCCTTCGGGAGAGTTTTCGACTCCGGCGATTTATTATATCAAGTGTTATCACACTTGATATAATAAATCACCGTATTGTGGATATGGCCACAAGCTGGCGTCTGTGTGGACTTCGATGGCGTCCACGGTTGCACGCAGTTCGTTCATGGCGGAAATGACGACATCCTTATAGTAGGTTGCAAGCTCCAGTCCGTCGCCCTTTGCATCTGCGAGTGCTTCTGTCAGTGCGTTCACCTGCTCATAGGCCTTGTCCTCAAGTGCGGACAGCTTCTCAACCAGGCTAAGCTCCATCCTGCATGAAAGGGAGGTGTCAAGATTTTTCTTAGCCGTTGCGGTTGAGGTAAGCTTTGCTATGTAGGTGTTCACAGCCGGTAAAATATCTTTATTTGTCATATCTACCATTGTCAGACCTTCGATATTGATGATCTTGCTGTAGGTTTCCAACAGAATCTCATATCTGGAATGCAGCTCTGTATCTGAGAAAATACCATGCTCCGTGAATAGCTTCACATTCTTTTCTGCTATGAACTGCGGGAGTGCATCTACTGTGGTACGCAGGTTCAGCAGTCCACGTTTCTCGGCTTCTATCGGCCATTCTGCTGAATATCCGTCACCATTGAAGATGATGCGCTTGTGCTCTCTGATGGTGCGTCTGATCAGCTTGTTCAGTGCTTCTGTAAAATCATCTGCCTGTTCCAGTTCATCAGCAAACTGCTTTAATTCCTCAGCTACAATCGTATTTAATACGATATTCGGTCCGGAGATCGAAGCAGCAGAGCCAAGACTTCTGAACTCGAATTTGTTGCCTGTAAATGCAAATGGTGAAGTACGGTTTCTGTCGGTCGTATCCTTCGGGAAGTTCGGAAGGACATGGACACCGATTTCCATCGTCTGGTCTCCGGAGCCGTTGTATGGAACCTTGTTGACAAGAGCCTCCAGAATTTCCTCCAGATCATCTCCGATGAACATGGACATGATAGCCGGGGGAGCCTCATTTGCACCAAGTCTGTGGTCATTTCCTGCAGATGCTACGGAAACTCTCATCAGATCCTGATATTCATCAATCGCCTTGATGACTGCCACAAAGAACAGCAGGAACTGTGCATTTTCATGAGGGGACTTACCGGGCTCCAGCAGATTCACACCGGTATCGGTGCAGATGGACCAGTTGTTGTGCTTGCCGCTTCCGTTCACACCTGCAAACGGCTTCTCCTGCAGCAGACAGACAAGTCCATGTCTTGCAGCGACGTTTTTCATAATTTCCATCGTTAACTGGTTATGATCGGTAGCAATATTTGTCGTAGAGAAAATCGGAGCCAGCTCATGCTGTGCCGGAGCGACTTCATTATGCTCTGTCTTTGCGAGGATTCCGAGCTTCCACAGCTCTTCATTTAATTCCTTCATAAAAGCACTGATGCGGGGCTTGATGGCTCCAAAGTAGTGATCATCGAGCTCCTGTCCCTTTGGCTGCTTGGCACCGAATAAGGTACGTCCACAGTAAATCAAATCCTTACGCTGATCGAACAGCTTCTTATCAATCAGAAAATATTCCTGCTCAGGTCCGACAGTTGTCAGAACGCGTTTTGCATCGGTATTGCCAAATAAACGCAGCACGCGGATTGCCTGTTCACTGATGACCTCCATGGAATGCAGCAGTGGCGTTTTCTTGTCCAGCGCCTCGCCGCCGTAGGAGCAGAATGCGGTCGGGATACACAGTACGCCATCCTTTACAAATGCATAGGAGGTCGGGTCCCATGCGGTATAGCCTCTTGCTTCAAATGTGGAACGAAGTCCACCTGACGGAAAGCTTGACGCATCCGGCTCGCCCTTGATCAGCTCCTTGCCCGAGAATTCCATGATGATACGTCCGTCATTTTGTGGGGAAATAAAGCTGTCATGCTTCTCTGCTGTGATACCGGTCATCGGTTGAAACCAGTGTGTATAGTGTGTAGCGCCCTTTTCAATTGCCCAGTCCTTCATGGCGATTGCCACTACATTTGCCACCGTGATGTCCAGATCCTTGCCGTCCTCGATTGTCTTATGCAGGGATTTATAAATATCCTTCGGCAATTTTTCTTTCATGATTGCATCATTAAATACCATACTGCCAAAAATTTCTGGTACATTGCTCTTCATAATTGTCATCTCCTTCACTTTGGTGACTACGGAAGTTCAGCTGCAGTCTGATATCTCCTATAGTAATCAATACAAAAAAGGCGCTGTGGTTTTACCCATAGCGCCTTCGCTTTTCATGGATGCATTGTAACCCCTGAAAAAATGATTGTCAACAATTATTTTAAAATATTTTCAAATTATTTTTAAAATGGCCCCAAATTGATTCAAATATAGAAGCCCCAGATATAGAAAAAGAGCTTTTGTTTTGTTATAATCA
>JAUNSO010000055.1 GCA_030539165.1 bacterium | reverse complement strand
TTCTGTTTTTCAAATACAGCGACATAACTTTTATCTTCTGTGATGTTAGCAACTGTTAATGGATTATCCGTATATACCTTACCATCATTAGCAACCCACTGCTTAAATTGATACATATCAGTAGCTGATCCCGCAGTATATGGCGTTGCTTTTAAAACGGCTGAACCCCCATCCGCTACCGTTGATGTTACACTTGTCAAAGTTGCAGTCGTTTCATTGATAGATGTTCCTACTGTAACAGATGCCTTATTCACATAATCAGTTCCTACCGGAGTCGCCGATACTGTCACATTATGATTTGTTTTCTTAAAAACAGCCGTCAGGTTGTAGGATGCCTGTATATTCTCGATGGCAAGGTTCTGGTCTGTGCTCTCATGGGAATCTCCCTTTGCATCCTTCCATGTCCATTTAGAAAATGTGTAGCCGTTTGCAGGCGTTGCTTTCACATTCGCTGTTGTTCCATACTCATATGTGCCGAGTCCTGATACAGCACCACCATCAATTGGAGAAGGTGTTGCCACCACATCATAGGTGGCCTTACGGAATACTGCTGTGTAGACCTGATAGCCAGTACCGCTGACTTTCATTGATTTTTCTGTGCTTGTTCTCAGTGCAGCATTATCACCGCTTGTAGAGCCGGATTCCATCCACTCCCAATGATCAAATACATATCCCGGATTTGCTGTAGCGTTCAATGTTGTATCAAATGCTACGTTTCCATCCTTATCGCCTGATGTCACTCCAGCGCCTGCGGGTCTAACTGCTGTTGCTACACCCATCGAATAATCTGATTTATTTCCCAGTTTCAATCTAATATAAAATGTACTATCGCCTTTAATTCCATTTGAATTGGAAACCCCATAAGATCTCCACCTATAATACAAATCATTTGCTGTATACTTAGCTTTATCAACTTCCGAATATGAATTCATTGTCCAACTTGGGTCACTTACCTTAACTAGATTTCCAAAACGGTATCCTTCACTTTCGCTATCAAACCAACGTACCATACCATGTAACCATACAGTATCATTAGATGTACTGGAATGCTCCACCATCATAGTTGATGAAGTTCCCATTTTTTGCAGTATTTTATCTCCACTATATGGAATTGTTCCAATGTAAACAGTGCCTGCTCCTACAGGAAACATGGTTAAAGTCACATAATTGATTGCTTTTGTAAACACTGCCGTATAACTTGCATCTGCAGTCACATTATCAATCGTATAGGATGCATCTGTACTTACCTGTGTACCATCCTTCAGCCATTTAGAAAATGTATATCCATCCTCCGCTACAGCCTTCAAGGTCGTACTGCCGCCCGCAGCCACTGTACCGCCGCCGGACACAAAGCCTCCTGCCTCAGGAGATGCGTTCACTGAAATCAGAAAACTGCTTTGCTCAAAATCTGCCACGTAATTTGCACTTGCTGTTACATTTGTAATTGTAAAAGATGGTGTTGTACTCACATAAACAGGGTCTGTCACTCCCTGTTTTGACCATCCTAAGAACTTATATCCCACTGCAGGTGTTGCGGTCAAGGTTGCATTTTCACCAGCCTTAACGGTAACACTCTCTGTCACGGTTCCACCGACTGCAGGATTTGCTGCTGCACTGATTGTGTATTCGGTATGATCCGTTATGTCTACTTCTACAGGCATTCCTGCATAGTCCACAGCATAACCTGTGTTTTGTACTTCCGGAATCAAGTAGATATGATAATTAGCATTCGCTGAATACTCTGTAGGCAATGTGAAATTAAAACTTCCATTACTTGTACTGATTTTTGAATAGTATAGAATTTGAGCATCTGCTTCTCCATATGCTCCTTCCGTCATCATCGCAGACAGCGTCATTGTGCCGGTAATCCCATCCGGTTTCGTAATAGAGTAACTATCAGCCTGCACCTTTTTATCTGCACCGACATAAGCTAAGCCTGTTGTTTTTAATGTAATATCACTTTTCAGCTGCGTTATTTTCCAATTGCTGTTTCTACTGCTTGTAGTTGCTTTTAATTCAGTTCCATCCAGACCTTGACTCTTCACATTACTATTGGTTGTGAATAATACTGCTGATGCATCACCATTCATATTCATGCCAAAGTACAAATCCTCTAAAGGACCTTCACTTCCGGCAATTGCAGATGCTGTAAAATCGCCCTTGCTGCCCAGAATATATGCATTTCCTACTCCAGATTTATTACTTTTCCATCCTGTACGTGTCCAGGCGGCTTTATCTCTGTTTGTCCACGTATCGCCTGATACCACATCAAATCCGTAAGTAGAGTTACTATATTCCTCTCTAGAAAGAAGGTACAGATAGTCCCCGTTTAATGCAGATGATGTAGAGTAAGCCTTCTCTGCCTCGCTAATTCCCTTAGTAGTTGGTAACACGATCTCTTTATCTGTCGCGCTAAAATATGCATTATAAGCAGACTGAGCCTGTTGTCTCGGGATACTGCCAGACCACTGATAAGTATCACTGGCATCACTATAATAAACTTTTCCATAACTTGTCATGCTCTCTACAAATAACGCTCTGCCACTCGTGCCTGTTGAGCCATTGGCAGTCGTATCCAATACACGCCATTCATGCGGTGTAGCACCCCCGCCCAGATAAATCTTGTCATAAGTACCATCATGATACCCCAACACCCCGGATGTTCCAAAGTAAATGCTCCTATAATCCGCAGCCTGTGCGCTCTGTGTCCCCGTTAACGGCATCAGACACAGCACAATCGCTATGACCACAACGACTGAAAGAACCCTTTTCCATGCAATTTTCATACGGCGGGGCTTGCGTTTTCTGACCTTTCTTGATTTCTTGGAGATTTCTCTTAGGATATCGTTTTCTCTGTATTCCTGCATCCGTGTATCTTCCTCTCATCTGCATTCATTTCGATTCGGGTGTAACTGACTACTCTATCTTCACAGTCTGTCAAGACGCACCCACGTTTCGGCTGGGGCAAAGGAACTGCCCCAACCGTCCTGTGGACCTACATATTAATACATCATTGCTCGTGGTACTTAGGTCGCAACCGTCACCGCGGATACGACTGCAAAGCCGACGACGACTACTCCTATGGCAAGCAACGCTACCGCTGCCAGTGCTGCCACAGCCATGAAACCGACTGCAACTGCTACGCCTGCTACGAGCCAGATGACTACCGATACGAAAAATCCGATAAAGCATCCGCCGTTTACAAGCTCCAATTCCTCAGGAGTCAGATCTTCAGGAGAAACCGGAATCACCATATAGCAGGTGTCTTCGGTGTTCTGCAGGATCTGAATTGCCCAGCCTTCCGGAATGATCTGCTTCGGGGTCTCATCTTCCACGCTTGACACGTTTCTCATGAGTCCGTCTGCGATTACCTGCATGCCCTGTTTGACATTCTCATACGGCAGGACATAAGTCACTGTCTTAGCCGGAGAATCCAAGATGATATAATCCTTGCTCTCGTCATAGGTCACGCCATACTCTTTCAGAACTTCCTTCGGATGCTCCTTGAAATTCTTTCTGAAGTCCTCAGACTCCCAGCACTGCGAGAAGATCTCGCCGATTTTGGTTGCCTCTTTGTTTGCTGCTTCAATCGCAGCCTTTTGTTCCTCAGTTAATTCTACATCCTGTAATTCTTTCTTTTCTTCTGACATAACAATTCCTCCTTTCTCGTCGTAAATTGATGTATGCTTGCTTCTCTGATACCCGATACTGCGACACCAGAGAGATTAGCCCTTGTAACCATCCGGATACAGGTCATGGTCTACGATCAGTCCCTGCTTCCAGAAGAAATTTAATAACCAGAATATATATTCAGGGGCAGTCTGACCGCCCTCCTCATGCTCTCGTAAATAATCCGTCAGCTCGCTCTTGGTATAAGTACCCTCCATGAGCTTCGGCACCATCAGATTCAATGATTTGATGGCATCCGGCTTATCGAACTTGATCTGATAGAATGCATCTGTCGACAGCATGACCTTGTCCTTCTTCGTCGTATAGCTGTAATACGGATACAGCTCGAGCTTCTCCTTCGGTCCGATGAGAATCTTCATATGGTTCTTGATGATGTCCTGCATCTTCTCTGCCAGTTCGTCCGCATCCTTAAAATTCTCCTGACACAGGATGACTTCTCCTGTCGGGTATTCCGCACAGGCGTTGGTCGGTGTCGTCAGGCGGATGGTCTTGTCACACATATTCACTACGAAGCCTGTCAGACAGGCGATGGTTCCACTGTGTTCACCCTTCTCCTCCGCCAGTCTTCCCGCATTAACGAAGCCACTGGATGGAGCCTCCGGATACTGTGGCAATAATTCCACCAGGATCAATTCTTCCCTCGTGAAGTTATCAAAGATCAGATTCAATTCCTCAAGAGAACGGATAGACAGTCTGTAGACGGTATCACCCTCCTCCGTCATCTCGTGAATCAACTGACGAGTTCTCTCGATGTCTCTCGTTCCTGCTGCCGTTGTAATCTGCGGCAGTCTGTGGAAGCACTCTTTATAGTCTGCAATGAATTTCTCATAGTCGGGATTATCAAGCGGCTCTGTTGCGTAGTAGCAGGTTCCATAGCCTGCGCTGTCTCCGAGCAGTTCCTTTGCTGCCTGTAAAACGCCCCTCCAGAGTACTGCATTTTCCTCTGTATATATGAACACCTTTTTCAGCTTCCCTGCATTCAATCCGCAGAAGTGACAGCCGATGGAACAGCCGCTTGCAAGTTCTACGGTAAATGGAGCATGGATGAGTGCTGCGTTTTTAATACCGAGCTGACCTTCGCAGCGTATGACCTGACGCTGACGCCATTTCTGCATTGTCTCATTCTTCGGTTCACATCTCTTACGCAGTTCATCACGCCAGTCGAGCTTCTTCTTCATGAAATCGATGTACTTCTCCATCGCCCTGTTCGGATGGATGGCCTTTGCATGGCGGATATCTCCGTTTGCCGGCATTTGCATGGCGACATCGAGGAGTGTCAGGTCAAGGTGGTAGCGGTCAAGCATTGCCTGTTGTTCCTGCTCGAACTCTTCCTTCACGCCCGGAACAAGTGCCAGATATTCCATGAATCTCTTAACCTCTGCGAGTTGCTTCAAGTCTTTATCATCATAAAAGATACTGCTCATAGTCTACGCCTCCTTGTCATATTCCTCCGGAAATAGTGCCGGATCAACAATGACACCGTATTTCCACATCTGCGTTAAATTCCAGAAACCATTTTCCGGTTTGATATTGTAATCCGTCATCAGCTTCTCTACAATCTGTTCCTTGGTATAGGCTCCTGTCTGTAAGAGTGTGATGGTCTCACTGAGTCCCTTATACGGAATCTTCTCAATTGCCATGACGTAACCACCGTAAATGCTGACAATTGAATCACCGTGTTCAGTCTGCTTTCTCTCAAAATACGGATAAATCTTCAAAGGAACATCTGTCGGAACATCAATTAACATTGTCTCGTCGATGAGGCGGGTTAACTTCTCTCTGTAATCCTCTGCATCCGTGAAAAATACCTTCTCCGGTCCTGCCACGCCGTCCGGATGATATTCATTTGAATGACACGGGGAAATCATACGGATACTCTGCTCTGCCATATTGACTACAAAGCCGTCGATGCAGCAGATGGAACCCGGCTGGTTCGCATTCTTTGCCTCTTCCTCGGAGACTTCCTCTCTCTGTCTGCCTGCTATTGTAAACGGGATAAATCCCGGTGCTTCCGGATACTGCGGAATCAGCTCCACGAGTACCAGCTCATCTGCCGTGAATTCATCGAAAATTTCTCTTGCCTGTTCCAGACTTCTGACTGAAAAACGATGAATGAATGCCTTCTTCTCGTACAATTCTGCAACAAACCGATGCGTTCTTTCGGTATCTCTAAGTGGTACGGCCGTTGTAATCTGTGGAATCGTACCGAACTCTGCAAAGTAATCCTCTTCGAATTTCTCATAGTCCGGATTGTCGAGTGCCTCTGTTGCCAGATACATGGCTCCGGTTCCTGCTGCATCACCGATGATTTCATGAGAAATCTTCAAGACATCACGAAACAGCTTTGCATTTTCCTCTGTGTGGAAGAATACCTTCTGCAGCTTCTTCGCGCCGACTCCGCAGAACTTGCAGCCTACGGAACAGCCGACCGTTAATTCATAATTCATAACGTCGTGTACGAAGGACAGGTTCACTCCGCCGAGTCCGCCCTTGCAGCGTTCAATCTGTCTTGCACGCCACTTTTTCAGTCTCTTATTCGAAGGTACACACAGCTCATCGCGCATCTTATCCCGCATCACGAACTTGTTACCGATAAACTGACGATAACGAAATACTGATTCCGGCAGCCTGTCCATGACATCCTCAGCTGTCAGGATTTCTTCCAGCTCCTTCTGGTACTCCTCATAGGCAAGTAACTTCATATCTTCGATCCTGATGTGCTCCAGATGGTGCTGCTGTAAGAATGCCTCCGGATGCTTCTCTACCTCATCCTTCGTCTCCGGAAGCATGACCAGAAGCTCTACGAACCGCTTCGTCTCTGCTACCAGATGATTAATCCTTGCATATTCCTCTTCGCCCATCTCGGCTCTTGATAATGTTGCTAAGCTTTTCTCATGTTCATTCATGTCTCTTCACCTGTCTCTCCGGCAGTGCTCTTACAGATCTGCCTGTACTCTCTGTCTGTTGACCAGTTCATAGAACAATCCCTGCTTCTGCATCAGTTCTTCATAAGTACCCTGTTCTGCGATTTCACCCTTACTTAGGACGAGGATTCTGTCACAGTTCTGAACGGTTGATAATCTGTGGGCTATGACCACACGGGTAATTTGTCTCTTTTCAATATTCCGAATGACTTCCTGCTGTGTGATGTTATCGAGTGCTGAGGTTGCTTCGTCGAAGAATAACATCACCGGATTATTGGCAAGTGCCCTGGCAATCAGGATTCTCTGCTGCTGTCCCCCGGAGACTGTGCCGCCCCGTTCTGAGATCTCTGTGAAGACTCCCATCGGCATCCTTGCGATGTCATCTCCCATGCCAACCTCCCGCATCAGCGCCTCTACCTCCTCCGGTGTAATCCGTGGAGAAGAGATGGCGACATTGGAGAAAATCGTCCCCGTTGTCAGGTGTCCATCCTGTAGAACTACTCCTAATTGTTTACGAAGCTCGCGCTTATCTGTCACATCAATATCGATATCGTCATAGTATATTTTCCCGAGTGTCGGCTTCTCAAATCCCAGGAGACATTTGAGCAGTGTAGACTTGCCTCCGCCGCTCTCTCCTACGATAGCGACATACTCTCCGGGTGCAATCTTAAAGGTCACGTCGTTCAGAACCGGCTTCTCATCCTCTGAGTAACGGAAGGTCAGATGATAGGCTTCAATCTGTCCCTGAAACTGATTCACTGTGCCTCCCTCATCCCCAAGCTCGGTGCATTCCTGAAAGATTGGTTTCACACGCCTATAAACCGGTATAATCATTCCAAGAGACAGAAAATACCTCGCTAGCTGTGTCGTTGCGGCTGAGAACATACCAAAGGCTGAATAGAACGCCGTGTACTGTCCGATTGTAATATCAATCTTCTTATGAATGACTGTATAATAGATAAATCCTGCATAGACTAACACCATGGCATTGGTAATCATGGAGGAAATATTGTTGATATTGGTGCTCTTCATGTCGTTCTTCACAGTTTCCGTATTATGCTTCTGAAATTCTAAGAGCGCACGCTCCTCGATTCCACCGATTTTCACCTTCATGATGTTCGAAATAAACTGGTAAAGGACAACATTTGATTTGGTCGATGACTCTAGCTTCTTACGTTCATAGCGGATACACAGATAGCCAAATAACAATGTGAGGAGTACCGTGATGAGTACCATCACCACACCGCGCCCTGCAAGTGCTTTGGACTGGCGGAACATCCGAATCAGATACAACAGGGAAAATACAAACCCGAGTGCCGCACTGACAAAGCCCGTGGACAATGTCTGAAATACAGTGGATACACTCATAATTCTCGTTACCAGATCTGTACTGCCGTATTTCTCTATGAACTGCTGCGGCAGGTGAAAGAGTCTGTCAAATGTCGCACTCATAATCGAATACTCCAGTGATTTTGTCGCCCGCAGTGTCGACAGGTTCTTCACCAGAAGAAAGAATACGTTACCGATTGCGCAGGAGAAAATGACCATACCTACCTGCATAATGGGGGTCATGCTCCCCATCGGAATCAGCTCATCAAACAGCTTCTCATTCAGATACGGAATCAGCAGACCAATTAATACCCCGAACAGTGACATCAGGACCAATGTCACAATGTCTCTTGCCTTAATCGTCTGAATCCCATGTGCCGCCACCTGCTTGAACTTCATAGGCGTACTCGGGAAGGAGCGGTATGCCATGATTCCCTCGACATCAAGTTTTGCCGCAACTTCTGCATCCACAATTGATGCTGAGCCTTGTTCCACATCATACATCATATACCGGCTGATGCCCTTTGGAATACAGATGACAGGCTGTCCAGTCTCTTTTAAGTATGCAATCAGCGGGCCATTATCCCGCATGTACCACTGCTCCTCCAGCGTTACCTGACGAATAATGAAATGCGAAATTCTCGCAAGCTCATGTGCCGCAAAATCCTTGCCGCAAATTGTCTCAGCTGTCTGGTAGGAGCACAGCTTTATCTTCATATAATCGCAGTAAATACTCATGACATTGTAAATAGGACTCTCTGTCTTCTCAGGGAAGACAAATCCCTTCTTCATGAACAGAGAAAGAATCAGATTCGCACGATTTGCACGGATTGTGTTCTTCTCGACAAGCATCTCGGCAATGGCAAGCTTCTCTCCGCCTATAATTTCTTCATAGTATTTCGCCAGTCTGACAGGGTAGATTTCCTCTCCCTCCGGAAAATTCGGAATATTCAGAAGGATACTGCTAAACAGGCTGTTCGTGTCCATTTCCGTCTGTGCTGCACTTGCGATGGAGAGCTCCGCTGTATCCTGTGCCATGAAGAGAAACTGCCAGAAGTACTCATCGCCCTTCTTCGCCACGGACAACGTCGGAATCCACGTATGCTCCGGAATCTCACACAGGAAGATGCTGCGTCCGAGGTTGCCATGATGTGTCTTCACGATATAGAGATTCACCGGACCCTTCTCCACATAGAAAAGCTCGTCCGGGTCACTCGTCAGATACATGTGACCGCCCTTTATTCTGATTTTGATATCATCCGCCGTACTGCCCATCCGCCGGTATCTCCTATCTCATATCCAGTGTCTAATTCGATGCAATCAATCTGCTGTACTTACCGCCCAATGCCATCAGTGATTCGTGAGAGCCTCTTTCCACGATTCTGCCGCGCTCCATGACAATGATTTCATCGCAGTCTCTGATGGTTGACAGACGCTGTGCAACAACGATACACGTACAGTGCCGTCTCTTGATGTTGTCGAGGATTTTCTTCTCTGTTGTAGCATCTAAAGAGCTCGTCGCCTCATCCATAATCAAAATGGTCGGATTCGTTGCCAGTGCCTTGGCAATCTCGATTCTCTGCCGCTGTCCGCCAGACAGGTTGCTTCCGCCCTCACAGACCTGATAATCATAGGCGGCTGCTTTTCTTGTAATATCATCATGGATACAGGCATCCTTGGCTGCCTTCACCACATCCTCATGTCGTATGGTACTGTTCCACATCGTAATGTTGTCATAAATGCTTCCATCAAAGAGTGCAATACTCTGCGTCACCACCGACACACTCGCCGCAATGACTTCCTCCGGAATCTCAGAACAGGCTACTCCGTCGAAGAGGATTTCGCCTCCCCACGGCTGATACAGAGAGCTTAACAGTTTCGCAACCGTAGACTTGCCGCAGCCGCTGCTGCCGACTAACGCAATAGACTGACCACTCTTAATGTGGAAATTGAAGTTCTTAATAAATGGTTTATCTAATTTGCCATAGGCAAAGCTCAAATCAGATAACTCAATCTCACCGCGCAGCTTCCTGCCGCCCATGGATTCATTCTTATCCATATGGTAGGAATCATCTTCCTTGGTGCGCATGATATCCTCTACCCTGCCCATATCATTCTTCACCTGCTGAATGTCTCTGGCGAAGCTGATGATGTCTCCAAAGGGATTCATGAAGGAAGACAAAAATCCCATAAATGCAACGACCATGCCTGCTGTCAGCTTGCCGTCTACCACAAGTCTGCTTCCAATGATCAGAATCAGAATATTATTGATGGACTGCATCGCCTGTGGAATGACATCCAGTGACTGCTGGATGCGGCCAAGCTTCTGATCCATCGTCGTAACGGTTGCATAATAACCGAGAACCCGGCTCGTGTATTCGTTCTCGGCACCGACCGCCTTTAACGAATTGCTGACGTTGATACCGCTTAGGACATAGCCGATCATCTTGCCAAAATCCTGTCCATACTTCAATGTCATCGTTGCGATCTTCTTCGTTGACAGCGTAATTGCAAGTATTGTGAGTGCCGAAAAGCCAACCCCGACAAGTGCCATCAAAGGGCTGTAGAAGCACATAATAATCATATAAACAAGTGAGGTCAGTACATTGATGACAATGCCGACTAACTTCTCAGACAGGAAATCGCTGACTGCCATATTATTATCAATTCTCTGTACCAGATCTCCTGCAAAGCGCTGCTCGAAGAAAATCATCGGCAGCCGGAACATATGTCCCAGCATGGAATCTGAGGATATGACTGACATCTTGCTCTTTAAAAGTAAGGTCAGCCTTGACCTGATAAATCCGAAGTATGCCTGAAATAACATCGTTAAAAGCATGAATAAAAGGAGCCATTTCATCCAGCTTCGCATACCCTTTAGCAGAATCTCATCTAAGAAGACCTGAGAAAATACAGGAATCAGAACACCCGGTGCAATCAGACATATCCCAATTAAAAGCAGTGCGAGCAGTGTCCTGTACTGCCCTGCCAGTCTGTTAACCGCAAATTGACGCAGGGTGCGTGGCCTTGCGGATTTGTGAAAACGTGCCGTCGGTTTGAAGTCTAAAAGCACCCCCGTAAAGGAACCCTCCATGTCCTCACGGCTGATTTTCCGTCTGCCCTGTGCAGGGTCGTTGATGATGTATTTACCGTGCTTGACTCCTTCAAATACAACAAAGTGAGAGAAATTCCAGTGAATGATACACGGCAGCACAGCCTTCTGCACCATCTTGTCAAGCTCTCTCTTATGTCCGGCAGTCGCCAGTCCGTACTTCTCTGCGGCAAGGCAGATATTCTTCGCGTTACAGCCGTCACGTGAGACACCGGTCTCAATACGGAGCTCGTCAAGCGGCACATACTTCCCGTAATATTGCAGAATCATGGCAAGAGAGGCTGCTCCGCACTCCGACACTTCCATCTGGAAGACCGTCGGAGTCTTGACATACGGTTCTGAAGTTTTCGTCCAGTCGACTGTTTCAGGCTGTTCAGCCTGATTCGTCAGCTCTGCTTGATCTGCTTGGATTTCCTGCATGGCTTGTCCTTGTGTGCTGTGTTCTCGTTGTTTTTGTTAATTTGCTGTTTCCGCTGTTCTTGTTGTTTTCTGTTCTGCTGTTCTCTGTGTTGTTGACTTGCTGTTTCAGTGATCCTTCTTGATTTACTGTGTCTTGGCATCCTTCGGGTTGAATTCCAGCTTCTCCTTCAGATATGGAATCAATAAATCTACAGGTCTCTTACTGCCGGTAATGACTGTTGCAGACACAATGGTACCCTGGGTCAGCATGACATCCTTCCCCTTCTCGCTCGACCACTCATAGCCGCTTGCGGTCGTCGAATCTGGTTTCAGCCTGCAGATGACCTCGATGACAGGCCCCTTCTGCTCAAATTCCTGCACCAGTGATTCGTTGCCGAGCTGCGCCATCATATTTTCCTTGGATTCCACATATCCGTTGACATACTCTACTGTGGCAACAATGTGTCCATATTCCTGCTTGTTGACAGTAGACGGATAAATATGCGCTTCCATTCCTTCTTCAATCTTCTTGGCATCTGACAGCTCCACATAGCAAATGGCAGTGTCGTTATTCAGGTCACCGCTTAATATATTGGCTATCACACTTCCCTTGCTGACTGCCATACCGAGTGCAATCGGGATATCATAGATTTCGCCCGGACTGGATGCTGTGATGGAGCCCATGCTTGCTTTATTTAACAGATTGTCTCTCTGGGTCTGCAGATCCATAAGCGTTGCGGATTTCTGATTATTAAACTGCAGCTCATAGTTCTCTGCACTATTTTCAGACTCGCCTTCGTCCATAACTGCCTTGAGCTCCAGCTCGTCGACTTCATCATTGAGTGTCTTAAATGCATTCTTGGCTGCTGTGTAGTTCTGCAGCGCTTCAGAATACTCAGTGCTGGCCACTACATTTTCTGCCTGTGTACCGGACAGTCCGTTCAGATACTCCAGATAATCGGTTCTCACCTGTTCGAGCGTCTTGTTTGCAGTCGTCAGCTTTTCGCCTGCCTGCTCCATGAAAATGCGGTAGTCCTCAGCTGTTGTTCTTGCTGACTCGACATCTGCGAGAGCGGCTTCGTAAGCTGCCTTTTCCTCATCTGTGTGCAGGGATGGGTCAAACTGCGCATAGTTGGCATCGAAGTTGGCTTTCTTTGTGTTATAGCTCTCCTTGGAACTGATATAGGTATTTTTTGCCTGTTCGTACATGTTGAAGTGTGTCTCATAGTCAGAATTAGCTTCTGTATATGCCACCTCATTTTTCTGATCTGTGATTGCAAGCGTAGAATAATACATTTCCTTATACTTGAGCATCGTTTCTTCTTTTGCCTTGACATCCTCCTCGGCTGCCTGCAGCTTTTCTTTTTTCAGATCCAGAGATGCCATTGTCTCTTCGAGGGTTTTATCAGAATCCTTGGCATTCAGCTTGATCTGGGCAAGCTGCTCTGTATCCTTGGTCACGACATCCAGCTCACTTTCAAAGGTCATATTCTCAACGTAAGAAATACGGGTATCTAACTGCTGGATCTGATAAACATCCTCCTCAGTACCAAGCGTGGCAACCAGATCTCCCTCTGCCAGTACGGCACCCTTGTCCACCTTGATATCGGTCACGAAGCCGTCCGTCTGTGCGTAAATGGCTTCCGTACCATCCTCATTCATATAGACACCGGTCGTATCCACACTGGTTGGCAGCCTTCCCGCAAAGCCCCAGAGCATTAGGCCCCCAATGACTAAAAAAGCGCCGACGACAGACACCCACAGTACCGGCGAGACCAGTACAATGGTCTTGTCCAGCCGATCCTGTGAGGCTATTCTATTCAGCGCTGATTTGTTATACAGATCCCTCAAATGAACTCACTCCTGCCCTCTTTTGTATATTGCTTGATTTCCTGTATGCTGATTGTTCTGTAGCTCTATGTTTTGTAGTTTTGTAGTTTTATGGTTCTGTAGTTCTGTGGTTCTATGATTCCATATCATCATGGTTCCGGCGTTTTAGAAGTATCAGTATCAGCAGTCCGCATAACAGCAGCACTCCGATTCCAACCGGTACTGCCACCTTTGCAATACCGCCTGCGAAGTTGCCGGTCTGGTTCCTCTTCATTGCCTGCTGACTGTCCGCTGCTTCTGTACTTGTACTGTCGGTCGTATTCTGCACTTTCTGAGTTGGGTCCGTAGCTGTGACCGGATTGTCTTCCTGCACTGCTCCTGCCTGGTTGATTTTGGCTGCAACATCACCTGACTGATTCTTGTCCGCCTGAGCTGCATCTGCACGGTTGAATCCTGACTGACTGCCGTCTGTCGTCTCACCTGCTGCCCTAGATGCTGTAAATGTCGGATCCGCTGCCCCAGCCTTCAATGCATCCACCGTAATGACAGCTTCATTCGATGCCACTGATTCCGTACCGCCCTCGATACCAAGTGTCTTCACCGTATACCGGTAAGTCTTGCCGTTCTCCACCGTGTTATCTATGTAGTACAGCATATTCACGCCATTGACTGTTCCTATCCATACGCCGTCGCGATACACACTATATCCTGCAATCTGTCTAAGTCCTGCCTCATCCATCGCCGGCTTCTGCCACATCAGCATCACCTGCGGCTTCCCTGTCAAATCCATACCATAATTCTGTGCCTGCACATACTGTGGCGCATACGGAACCGGATAATCAGTGGTTTGGCTGCTGCCGGAATATGAGGAGGTGTTGCCATTGTCTGGTGTCGGCGTCGGCTGTGGTGCCGGAAGTTTTGATACAGTGACGAAGAACGGAGAGAAGTTCTCCACTTCTACAGCAACTGCACCATTCACAACAGTCAGATTCTCGAATCGCTCCACCGTTCCTGCCTGAGCTCCATGCTCAATCTTGTGCTGCACCGTCACCTGTCTGCCATTGTACTGCGTTCCAAGGTTGATGATGACCTTAACCGGAGGGATATAAGCTGTAGGTGGAAATACTTCTTCCCCTGCAGTATTAACCACCTTAATATCCATGCTGCGGAGATATTCATGTCCTGCCTGTATTGTAAATACACTGTTAACCGGATCATTTTGCTGGTGTTCGCTAACCTGATTTCCCTTGGGTGCCTGCGTTCTATCCACGGTATATCCATAGGTAATATCACCCTTGCTGTCTGTAAATGACCAATACGATCCAGCTGTGACCTCCTGCTCTGTAACCGCAAAATTAATTGATTCAACAGGCGATGCACCATTCAGGAATGATACAGAGAGCATCGTAACCTTGTACTTATACTTTGTTCCGGCTGTTAATGGTTTGGCTGCATCTTCTCCATCTGTAAAGGTCAGAGTGTCCCGATCCGCAATGGTTGTTATTTCTTCATAATCATAGCAATGATTGACTGTATCATAAGTTCCTCTTTCTACTTTATAGCCATATATATGACCATAGGAGGCTTCATCCCCAACAGGCTTCTGCCAGGTAAGCGTAATTTTCGGCTTTGCTGCAGGATCACTGTCTTTACTTGAATTTTCTGCCTTCAGGCTGTTTACCTCTGCTGTATAGTTAAACTTCGCATAGATATATTTCTCTGAGCCGTTCGCATAGGCATCTGTAATTGGAAATGAATAAATACTATCGCCCGATAATTTTGTTGAATACAGATTATCGGCATACCAACCTTCAAATTCACTGTCATCAAAGGCGGATGCTACCAAAACTGCGACCTCTCCCAGCATGTATTTACCACTGCCGCTGGTATATCCGAGCTGGTCATAGTATCCTTCACTGAGTACAATATTGGAGAATTTATTGCTTAACTCGATTCCCTTCTTTTCTTCATAATTAACATTGATATATTCCCCTGTACCCTCATACTTCAGTCGGTATACATCTGTTTGATCAATGGTCTTCCCCGATTCTACCGAACGGTCAGTCGGCATACCTGCTGACTGTATATCAGCGGTTGCTGCCGGGAACTGGGCAATATACTGCTTTCCATCTTCATTATTAATTGTGAAATAGTCCTTGTAGTAAAACAGATACTTATAGCTGTTAGCAAGATGGGTATAGTCCACACAGGGATTATATTCATGTACAGAATAGCGAATATCTACAGGATGATTTGCCGTATTACGCTCTATAATTAATTTGTACGACTGATTCATAGGTGCATACACTGTAATCATGCTGTAATCATCTATGATCGTACCGAATCCATCCTCTTGTTCCTCACTGGTCGTACTGCCAACCGTGTATGTCCCTGCCTCATTTCCATTTGCATCTAACTTTACAAGCTTGACATTGATTTTCTTAATCTCTTTATCATCTTTTGTACTGACACGTATCACGCGATACTCTCCACTCAGCATGACCGTCTTATAATCTATATGTGTTGCTCCACCTTCATTTGATTCCTGATCATAGAACGGGTCCATAGATTCAAGCCATAACTTCGACATGGTCATAGAGTGAGCTGCCTCTATCACTGAGTAATTTGCTTCGTTCAGAATCAATGTCACGAGCTTTGATATATCCGTGAACACAAGATAATACAACAAATCTGTGATTCCATCTGTAGAATCAATCAATTGTTCTGCTTTCTGCTGCGTCAGTACAAACCCACACTTCTTTGCAGCTGCAATCAGGAGCGGAGGCAGAAGCTTTTTATAGGTAGCTGTATCACCTCTTAGGATTGCTGATAATGCCGGCCATCCTTCCTTTGTCAGAAAGGATTCGCCCACATACTGCAGCCACTTGATCATATCCAGCTTGCTCTTTAAGAGTGCATCATCACCCACCATCATTAATTTGACAAGCTCACGCAATGAGCCCTGAAAGCTGACACCTGGTTTATTGGGCAATTCTGCGGACATGTTGGCTCTGCTTTTAACTGCATTATTAGCCAAATTCTCCACAAAGGCCTGCATAAATATTCCCAGTGAAGGGATGTTCTGCTCGTTTAATAGTGGGATTCCATAAAATCTATAATTCTTAAAATGATCAATATTTTCATTAATCATTCTTCCACGCTTATATTTCAGCATATGTGCAGTCAGATTTTGATAATCGTAATGATTCTCTTTTGTGGGCAGATAATGATTGACTCCGTACTGACCAAAGCCCCACTCTTCCGGTGCCACCATGGGAACCAGATCCGCCGGATTGATTACGTTATGAATATTATTGTATATTTCTTTCTTTTCATAATAACTATTGGTTACTAGTCGGTTGGTATCAATGCCGCCTGATGGAGTCTCGAAGGTATATGCGTACAAGTTAACATTGCCCTTATTTAGTGTTTTCCCATTGATTTTTTCAGCGATATAATATGCATTTTGATTGGTTGCCCCTAATGAACCTGAAATATTACTAATCTCTCTGTCAATTCTGGCGGCTGTCAGATTGGATGTAGCAGCTGCTCGGGAAAAGCCTGTAATCCATAATTTAATTTCATTCTTATCTTTCAGTGCATCGTTAGTTGCTATATAATTTTGAACATAATCGATCACCTTCGTACTTGCTACATAAAATCCCTTGTGATCTGTTTCCGAATCACTGTAATCAGCATGATCTCCATTTACATAGAAATTACCGCCCCATTCACCCTGATAATTACTTCCTCGGATGCCGACCATGATAATGGGAATATTCTCTCTGCCTGATTTGATTGTCTGGGTAGGCTTACCGTCTGCATCCAGTTCGTACTCGTCAACCAGCTTGTAACCGATGGTGATTCCAATGGAATCGAGTTCAGGACCTTTCTCCGAAGCATTGCTGGTCACGTCCTGAAAGCCCATTCGTTGTAATACATCAATCCCATTCTTTGCCCACTTTCTTGGGTCTATATTACCTTCTCCTGCGCCGGAGCATGCCTGCGTCATTGCCATAGATGTAGTAGCAAGGGACGGATTGTAGGTCGTTGCCGGAGCCGAGAAAAACTTGTCCCAGTAATACAGATAGTCTGTTGCATCATCAGCACCATCATCGCCCCATTTATACTGAAACTTTGTAACTTCTGTGATTTTCTGATTTATCCGAGACATATCTCCAATGACTACAACATAAACTGAGAAATGCTCTGCAGCAATCTCGACTTCCTGCTTTCCTGCATCTACCTGTACGGCAGCTACAGGCTCTGCCGTTTTCAGTTCGTCGTCTATATGAAAGACCTCGACGTCCTTTTCATTGCCCTCTGCATCTGTCACTTCTACATTTGCAAAGGTTACCTTGACCTCGCCTTTCGTGGTATCGGGCTGGATTTCATTGCCCTCTGAGTCAAGAATTGTAATATTGAAGGTAAGTGTTTCGTTTGCGATCGTGCTGGCGGAGATGGCATTGTCTGAAACAGTGTTGCCTGACTGACTGCCAGCATCTGCTGCATTGCCGAATGCAGTATCGTTCTGGCTGTTTTCAATTGCCTGCTCGATCTGTGTAAGTTTGCCCTGCTCTATAATCTGCTGTACGTCAAGTACTGCATCCATCGGAAATACTCCTTCTGGCGCAGATACTGTGATCTTGATTCCATTGATGGTCTTGCTTTTCTCAAATTCGGTTAATTTGACTGCCGCATTCTCACTGACTGTTACCGTCGTAGCTGTAATATCTGTTGTGTTTGTTGTATCTGAAGCAGATGACTCCGCTGTAGTAGTCGTCAGCAATGTCGTAGATGGAGTTTCTGTGGGTGAGACTGCAGGTGTCGCTGATGAGTGATCAATCTCTGTTGCATTATCAACGCCTGCATATGTCGGCACAGATATACTGGTTATGAGCATCGAAACACATAATAATAATGCAATCCTTCTCTTCATGTATTCATATCCCTTCATTTGTACAGTGCCATCCTTTCACCTGTAGCATCAAAAAGCAAACCTTCCTCAGGGCATAGCAATATACAATACGGCTTATTATATCAAACCAATGGACACAAAAGAGATACAAACCGCTCCATTTTCTTCCATGTATTGTATATTTTTATCGTATTTATTTATTTTTTATATAATTTTTATATTTTATTAATATTTAAAATGCAAGATGAAGTAGTCTTTCTTTAAATTTTGATAAATCTATACAAAATATTGAATATTACACATATTTACAGTCTGATAATATAAATAAGGACATAATCAACCGATTTCATCGACTATGTCCTTATTTCTTCGCTGTATTTGGTATTGTCCAAGCTGGTCTTATCACTCAAAAATCAGATTTTCTTTTCAAACTCCTCTATTGAATCGGCTTTTACGGCAAGTGCAAACCATCTGTCCAGTACCTCAACATCCTCTTCTGCTTTTATGATTGTGCTTAACTGCTCAGAAACCTGACCCTTGTTCATTAGCAACGCCAATAAATATTCTGCTCTTCCTTCTGCGTATCATCTTCATGTGCTTCTTTTCGTTATATTCCGTTAATAACACATCGATCACCTCACTTCGATTCTTGATCAAGAACTCTCGCAAAATATTCTGATGTATCTTCATTTTTTCTGTGAATAATTGTTAAAATCTTTTTATAATCAAAAACGGGAAGTCTTCTGCACGACTTCCCGTTTTTGCATCTTATAAGTTTTTCTAATTTCACAAGGATTTTTAACGATTATTCAAACTAACTTTCTCATAAATCTGGTCTATATCATAGTCCGGTGCACAACTTAGTGATGCTTCATAAAGTGGGAGAATTGTCGCTTCCTCTTCTTCTAGCTCTGCTGCGATCTGATGCAGACTCTTATTCTTTGCAATCTTCTTACAGATCATTTCAATTAATTTACGATTTTCTCCTTCTGTCCGACCTTCTGCTCTTCCTTCTGCGCGAGCATCTCTGCGTATCATCTTCATGTGCTTCTTTTCGTTATATTCCGTTAATA
>JAUNSO010000054.1:14347-19430 GCA_030539165.1 bacterium | reverse complement strand
GATTAAGCCTCTCTATAAGCCTTAGGACTCATATCATACTCTTGTTTGAACATTTTTGAGAAAGAAATAGAATCAACATAGCCCACCTCTGTAGCAATGTCAGCAATGGCCATATCAGTAGATTTCAAGAGCTTTGCAGCCTTCTGCAGCCGGTAGCTCACCAGATATTTCTGTGGTGACACGTCCAGTTTTTTCTTGAAAATAGCAGTTAAATAAGAACGGTTAATCCCTATGTAGTTCGCAATGTCATTTACCTTGATATCGCGATAATTGGACTTGATATATTGAAGTGCATAATCCACATAAGTCTCTGAAGGATAGTCATACTTCTCGCTTTGTGCATTCTGCGCTTCTATCAGTGTAGACAGGATCTCATATAAATAGCCCACCCTCCGGATCTCATTGGCGTAGGTAAGCTTGTTTGTATCTAATATGCTGCGGATAAACGGTGTATAAGTTGTAACGGCAAGTGTCGAGGTAATCACAGGATGAGCAGCATCGAGATGAGCATGGTTCAGATAGCTTTCCGCCATCGCTCCGTCAAACGTTACCCATACATACTCCCAAGGCTCCCTCTCATCAGCAAAGTACTGAATCGGAACGCCCTTCGGAATCAAAAAAATATCATTCTTTTTAATATGATAGGTCACATCATTAATCAGCAGAATTCCTTTTCCATTCAAAACAAAATGCAAATGATATTCATTGGGAATCTTGTGATCATAAGTATAGCCGGGAGGGCATTGCTGCTGGCCACAATGAACCAAATATAAATCATTTGTCTGCTTTGTAATATTACGCAGGCAGCGAAAGCCTGCTATGTTCTTATAGGTAGTCTGCTTTGGCATAAAACAACCCCTCTCTATATTCTGGCGATAGAATTTCCCTCCTGAACAATTGTACTCATGACAACCTCCACAGGAAGCTCCTGTTCCTTACTGTTGATTCTTTTCAGCAGCATCTCAACAGCCTTTTCGCTCATTTCCTTCATTGGCTGAACCACCATATACATTCTCGGCTTGACTACATGCGACAAAATCAGATCATCAAACCCCAGCATGGATATCTCCTCGGGACACTGCACTCCAAGCTCATTCACTGCCATCACAGCACCAAGTGTGATTTCATAATTACTCATAAAGACGGCTGTCGGTCTGTCCTCCAGTTCTAAAAGCCTGATCATGCTCTCATATCCATACTCTATCGCATGGGTTCCCTTCATAACATACTGCTCCGGGATCGGATAGCCTGCCTGCTGCATGGCATCCTTATAGCCCTTATATCTCTCGTAGCCCGTATAAACAGACTCA
This sequence comes from bacterium, assembly GCA_030539165.1. Lineage (GTDB taxonomy): Bacteria > Bacillota > Clostridia > Lachnospirales > Lachnospiraceae > JAAYYM01. Next base: position 18,120 of record JAUNSO010000054.1, on the reverse strand, counting down.
TTGGAACAGATCACTGCGATTTTCTTATGATTGTTTGCAATCAGTGTATTCACTGCTCTGAACGCCGCCAGCCTGTTATTGATCTTGACACAGTCAAACTCCGCGTCTCTTAACCGTCTGTCCATCAGTACAATGGGAATACCCGCGTGTTCTGCCGGTTTTAAAAAACCGGAGGTTCTGGAAACAGGCACCACAATCATCCCGTCTACCTTTTTGTTCATCAGGAAACGAACATTCTGTGCCTCAATCATTTCATCATTACAGGAATCGCAGATCAACAGACCATATCCGCTCTTTCTCAGCCTGTCTCCTATGTACCTGAGCAGAGTTCCGTTAAAAAGGCTCTCAACACTGTAAACAATAACACCGATCGTACGTGTCTTATTCGTTACAAGACCTCTTGCAATCTCATTCACCTCATAATGGAGATCCTTGATTGCTGCTTCTATTTTGATTTTATTCTCCGGCAGGACATTGCCACCGTTCAGATATTTTGAAATCGTGGCAAGAGACAATCCTGTCTGTTCCTTAATGTCTACTATCGTTGCAGGCATACTAACGGTTCTCCTTTATGTATAAATTTCTTTATTTATACTATCATCTTTACATAAAAATGTAAATAATAACAACTCAGACAGAGACAGTGTTGCCTGTCTCTGTCGTTTGTTTCCTTGTAAAATTTTATGTAATACTATTTGATTGTTTTGTACATCGGACCATATGCAGAGCATGCTCTGAAGTCCTGTCCTTCGCGATCTGAGCCAAATGCATTCCATGCTGCCGGACGGAAGATCTTTTCTTCCGGAACATTGTGCATACATACCGGAATTCTGAGAATAGAGCAAAGTGAAATCAGATCTGCTCCAACGTGTCCGTAGCTGATCGCGCCATGGTTAGCACCCCAGTTGTTCATAACATCATATGCTGTCTTGAAGTAGCCTTCTCCTGTACATCTCGGTGTAAACCATGTACATGGCCATGTATAGTCAGTACGTTTCCATAATGCATCTGAAATCTCTGCCGGCAGCTGAACAGTCCAGCCCTCTGCGATCTGAAGAACAGGTCCCAGATTCTTAACAAGGTTCAGACGGATCATGGTACAAGGCATCTCAGCCTTTGTCTCAAATCTGGATGAAAATCCGCCGCCACGGAAATATCCGTTGTCTGCTGCACACCACTCTGTTGCTTTCATGATGGCATCCTGATCTGCTTCAGTAACATCGTACCATGGCTTCATCACTGCATTGCCCGCTGCATCCTTTGCTTCTCCGCATGCATCCAGACACGCTGCACCTGAATTAATCAGATGGATAAATCCGTTTGCTTCCTTTGCGTGGCCTTCAATACTGTATCCTGTGACTCTCTTAACAGACTCTCCGCTCCAGCAGGTACGAACATCTGCAAATATCTGTGCACGATTGGTTAACAGCTTCATAAACAGCATACCGAGACCGTTGAGGACATCATTTTCTGTTGCCAGTATGTACGGCTCTCTTGCTCCATTCCAGTCAAAGGAAGTATTGAGCAGTGCTTCCGGATAATCACAGTTCGGATAGAAATCGGTCCACTGACGCTGTCCCTGGAAGCCGGCTGCGATTGCATTGTGGCCAACCATTTCTTCCTCACGTCCCTCAGGCAGCTTGTCGTTTCCGTTCATCAGATCCTTGATGATAACCATCATCTTGACAACGAACTCCCAGTCCTTTTCCTTCTGTTCTGGTGTTTTCTTGATAAAGTCAGGATTCTTGTCATATCCCTCTTTGCATTTCTCTTTTGTCCATTTCAGTGCTTTCTCATACTCTGCCTGATCATAGATGCCCTCTGACATACGACGGATGATCTCTACCTCATCAACAGACTCCACTCTCATGCCGAGATATTCTTCAATGAACTCAGGACTGATGATGGAACCGCCGATACCCATCGTAACAGAACCGATCTGCAGATAAGACTTGCCTCTCATGGTAGCCGCTGCAACTGCTGCACGGCCAAAACGAAGCAGTTTTTCTTCAACGTCAGAAGGAATAGATGTATCATCTGCATCCAGAACCTCATGTCCGTAAATTCCGAAAGCAGGCAGACCCTTCTGTGCATGTGTTGCAAGAACTGATGCCAGATATACGGCACCCGGTCTCTCAGTTCCGTTGAAGCCCCACACTGCCTTGATGGTCATGGGATCCATATCCATTGTTTCTGCGCCATAGCACCAGCAGGGTGTTACCGTGACTGTAATGTCAACGCCTTCTTTTTTAAACTTCGCTGCACATGCTGCGCTCTCACCAACACGTCCGATTGTTGTATCTGCAATGATGACCTTTACGGGTTCTCCGTTAGAGTACTTCAGATTCTCCTCAAACAGCTTCTTTGCTGATCTGGCCATATTCATGGTCTGCTCTTCCAATGATTCTCTTACCTTAAGAACGCCTCTGCGTCCGTCAATTGTAGGTCTGATACCAATTACAGGATAATCTCCTATCAATCTGTTCTTTGCCATAATGAATGAACCTCCTTTAAATTGTGAAAGATAATAACGATAAGCGGTGCGCGAAACGTTCCGCTAATTAATTTTCATTATACAGGCTGGCAATTCAAAACAAAAGTGTTATAATAAAAAAAAGTAGTATTATATTCACTTGTTTGAAGATAAGGAGGCGGCCATGAAATATATAGATTATAAAGAGCAGAGAGAACAGGGAACGTTTAACTTTCCAATTGCTTTTTATCATGAAACACCGCATAGTCCGCGTTATTATATGACCTATCACTGGCATACGCATTACGAGATTATCCGTATCATTTCCGGTTCCTTTCAGATGACCATGGACAATGAAACAAGGAACTATCATGCCGGTGATGTGATTTTCATCAAGGACGGAACGCTTCACGGTGGGACCCCTCATGACTGTGTTTATGATTGTATTGTATTCAATCTGCAGGTCCTGATGAAGGACAACCATGCATGCGCCAAAACCATTCATGATATCATGGCACATCAGATCACGATCAAGCCGCTGCTGTCAGAGAGCAGTACGAGCGTTCTTCCGATTATTAACAACCTGTGTAATGCTCTTTCGAACCGCAAGGTCGGATATGAATTTATGACGCAGGGCTTTCTTTATCAGCTGATCGGCATCATACTGGAGGAGCATCTCTACGAGGAGCAGGTGAATGATCATGTTGCTTCGGAGCGGCTGGATTCCATCAAAGATGTGCTTGCTTATATATCAGATAACTACTATAATAGCATCAGTCTTGAGAATCTGGCTAAGATTGCAGGCATGAATCCAAAGTATTTCTGCCGGTATTTTCGCAGTATGACGGAACGGACACCAATTGATTATCTGAATTATTACCGGATTGAGTGTGCTTGTGAGATGCTGTCTACGAAGGATATCTCGATTAAGGAAGTGGCGATTTCATGCGGGTTTAATGATGAGAGCTATTTTATCAAGACGTTTCATAAGTATAAGAATATTACACCGAAGCAGTTTATGAAGGCGGAGTTTTAAATTGTAAATTGTAAATTGGCAGCAGGTGGGCAGGAGTGTGGGCGCTTGTTCAGGACTCCGGGATTAAGAAATGCTAAGCATTCCGGGAATGGGATTGTGAGTGGACGCAAGCGACTCAGATTCGCCATCCATGGCTCAGCTGAGTCTTGCCGGAACATCGTGTTCCGGCATTGCTGGGGTTGTACGGAATACTAAGCATTTCTAATTCCCTGCGTATTCACAAATGCCCACACTCCTGCCCGCCTGCTGCTATCTACACTTTGG
>JAUNSO010000054.1:0-14247 GCA_030539165.1 bacterium | reverse complement strand
TGGTTGGTTTGTTGGGGGCTTGTGGAAAGAAGGCGGATGCTGCAGCTGATGTGGTGGCTCCTTTTTCTGAGGTGGGCTGGGACAGTTCGGTAGAAGATGTGAAAAATATGGAGGGGAATTCTCCGGAGACTTATGATTCTGTGTATGGGGGAACTACTTATTCTTATTCGAAGGAATATCTGGGACGGATGGGAACAATTAAGTATATGTTTGATGACAAAGATATGCTGATGAATATCGCCTGGGCATATGGATCTGACAGCGAAGATGAGCTGTATACGCTTTATGATGAGATCAATCAGTCTGTGAATGATATACATGGTGAGAGTGGTTATCAGGCAGATAGCAATGCGAGCAATTACGGAAATGTGTGGTATCTGGAGAGTGGCGATATCATCCTGAGTACGATGGTGACCGCAGATAACAAGGCTTTGCAGTATGCTTATCTGAATCCGGCTGTCTCCAATACTGAGAAACAGCCGGAAACAAACTAATCAGGGCTTGATTTCATATGATTTTAATTGATGATTCTCCCATTCGATCGTGACTGTTTTACCACCACGGGCTTTTAGTCCTGTGATCCTGCCCTTGACCCAGTCATCCGGCAGTGCCGGGAGCAGCTGTATCTGATCGTCATGGGACTGCATCAGCATTTCTGCAATACCGGCTGTCAGGCCGGTGTTTCCGTCTAGCTCATAAACATGATCAAACGCAGCAGCACCACGTGTGGGCGGATGATAGATCATACCATTTGGCTCCAGCAGATGATCGATCATTCTCTTCATATGTATCAGTGCTTTATTTCCATCCTTGAGTCTGGCTTCATACAGGATCAGCATCGAGCTGGCCCATCCGGTATCCTCCCACTGCTCTATGGGAGTTGTTTTGACTTGTATGGTCAATTCTGCTGCTTTGCATAATTCCGGTGTTTTTTCCGGGGTCATCTGTGCAAACGGATAGAGTCCGAGCAGGTGACTGGTATGCCTGTGCTGCCTGTCCGGAACCGCCAAATCATGTGCATATTCTGCAATGGTACCATCCTCCTGTATCCGGTATGGCAGGAGTTTATCTCTGATTTCCTGTATTTCATGGATATCCTTCTCTTCCTCTCCTAATGTCTCAGCAATCCTCAGATAAATAGAAAACAATTCTCTGATCATCAGGATCTCATAAGTACATCCGTTGCTGATCTGATACAGCTGACCATTGTGCAGAAAGCTGTTCTCCGGTGATATGGACGGGCCTGATGTATAGTTTCCATGATGATCCTCGAAAACGTATTCCTTAAAAAAAGCAACGGCTTCTTTTACAGTCGGATACACTCTGTTGTGTAAAAAACGAAGATCACCCGTATACAGATAGTGCTCCCACATATGCGTCAGAATCCAGACTCCGCCTGTCGGACACGGTGCGATCGGACTCGCCCAGTAAGGTGCCGCATAGCCCCATGCATTTGATACAATTTCTCCGACCCAGCCGGATCGTCCATAGCATTTTCCGGCAGTGATTCTTCCTTCCGGTATCAGAGCTTTCTCAATCCATTGGAACAGCGGAGCAGTCGTTTCCGGCAGTCCGGTGATTTCTGAGGGCCAGTAGTTCATCTGTGTATTGATATCCAGATGCATATCACAGGTCCATCCGATCCTGCATGCAACATTGTCATTCCAGATACCCTGCAGATGTGCCGGCAGCACAGAATCCTCCCTTGACGAGGACAGCAGCAGATAACGTCCGTATTGATATAAAAATGTGATTTTTTCTGCCAGTGACGGATCTGATTTTGTTTCCAGTTCAAAGCTGCTGCGTTTCATTCTCTTACGAAGATCATAGAGATGCCTGCCCCTGATCAGCTTGATTTCCCGTTCTACGGCGCGTATCGAGCAGAGCGGCTCCATGGCAGCACTTCGTAAGCATGCAAAGTCGCTCAGATCTACAGCAGCGGGAAAACCCATCCGTTCTGTATAGTCTGTAACCATATCCATACATAGATATACTTTTGTTGCAGCTATGACCTGAATGCCTCCAACCCCGGATTGTCCATCACTCAGCACACCATCACTGCTGATCAAGATCCTGCCGGACAGTGTCACTCCTGTCGGATGATCACAATGCATGGTTTCAAGTGCCCTGCTCTCAAACTCCAGAACAGCCGTATGTGTATTGAGCATGATATTCGCTGTCTGACTGATCGGACACGATATCTTCTCCAGATACATCTGTAATGAAAACGGATCCATTCCCGTTATCTCTGCGACAAGCATATGATTCGGCCACGAAGCATATATCTTCTCTGTGATGACATCTCTTTTTTGTGCTTTCCTCTTCAGGCATGTCTGTTCTGTTTTTTTTACCTGCAGATGCCGTACGGCAATGCCTGTCATGATATCCAGACTTCTATCTAGCAAAGTCACCGCATCACCCGGCATTCCATAGCTGATTTGCAGATTTCCAACGGGCAGATTGGTTCCGTAGTCCTGCCGGATTCCGATAAAGCCTTCTGCTGCCTCATGGGCACTCTGATACTCTCCCTGTATTGCCTTTTCACGCATAGCAGCAAAAGCATCCGCTGCATGTGGTTTGCAATGATCATCGCTGCGGCTGCCGCTGAAAAATGTATTTTCAGATAACATGACCCGGTTGACAGGTACTGTGCCAAAGATCATGGCACCCAGATGTCCGTTGCCTACCGGGTATGCTTCGCCCCACCTTTCGGCGGGGCTGTCACTGTTTAATCTAAATGAAGGTTTCATGTTTCTATTCCTTTACCGCTCCTGAGGTCATTCCACTGACAATATATTTCTGTCCGAGCATATAGACGATCAGCACCGGAACACAGGTCAATACAATATCTGCAAATATATAATTCCAGTAGTTCGTGTTCTTGCCAAAGAACTGATATACAGCCATGGTCATAGGAAACATCCTGCTCTTGCTTGACAGATAAAGAGGTGTCAGAAAGTCGCTCCACACACCCATAAACTGCAGGATAAAGCATGTAACAAGAATCGGCTTTAATAACGGCATGATGATTCTGAAAAACAGAGCTAACGGTCCGGCTCCGTCGATGACAGCAGCCTCATCCATTTCCACCGGAACAGAAAGTACAAAGTTACGGATTGTGAAAACACAGAATGGAATCATGGCGCTCGTAAATGTAATGATAATGCCAAGCTTGGTGTCTGTCAGATGCATCAGCTGAAATACCTTGACCAAGGTGACATAGTTAACCGGAAAGAACAATCCGCATAGTACAAAGTAATATATAAAATCATTGAATTTAGATTTTCTCCGGCAGATTACAAATGCTGCCATGGCACATAAGACAACTCCGATCAGAGTGGCAACAGTCGCATATAACAGACTGTTTGAAAATCCCTGCATAAGCTTGCCCTTCTCGATCACCTCAGCGTAGTTTGTAAACACCCATTTCTTCGGCAGACTCAGACTCATTCTGGCTGCTTCTCCCTTACTCTTGAAGGAATTGATCAGAACCATATAAAATGGTGTGATCACGATCAGACTGAGCAGGATGCATGTAATTTGTTTAATGATTCCCTGAATCCTCTTTCTTGACATTACTGCTGCACCTCCTGTCTGGACATCACCTTAACCACCAGAATGCCGACTGCTGCGGTGATTATGAGCAGGATTGCATTGAGTGCCGTTGACATACCATACTGCCCGTTTGAATACAGCTGGAATGCGTAGGTCGTCAATACCTCTGTCGCATGTCCCGGACCACCGTTCGTCAATACATATACAATATCAAATACCTTTAATCCATAGGTAATACCAAATACCAGATTGATCATGATCGAGCCTGTCATCATGGGAAGTGTGACATAACGCAGCTTTGCCCAGAAGTTGGCTCCGTCAATCTCTGCTGCTTCATAATACGACTTCGGGATGGCGCTGAGTCCTGCCATGAAAATCGTCATGACATAGCCGATACCTCTCCAGGCATCCACTCCAAAGATGGATTTCCATACTACATTCAGGTCAGACAGCCATTTCTGTTTCAGAAATCCGATGTGTAGAAATTCAAGCACTCCGTTCAGCAGTCCTGTATTATAGTTCAGTACGGACTTAAATACCAGTCCAATGATGACAAAGGGTAGTATGGAAGGCAGATAAAATAACGTTCTGTACAATCCCTTTCCCTTGATGCCCTCCTGCAGCAGAATCGCCAAAAATAAAGCAGGAATGATCTTTACAATGTTGGAAATGATCGTGAATACCAATGTATTGGAAATACCTGACGCATAATCCTTATTGGATGTAAAAATCTCTATGTAATTAGCCAGTCCCACAAAATGCAGTCCGTTCACACTGCTTCTGGAACTCCAGTCCGTAAAGGAATAGAATACTCCCATCAGTCCCGGAAACAGGAAGAATACTATGTATAACACCAGCGGAACCAATAAGAACCATTGTGGATATATCCTCTTTTTATTCACGTTTCATGACCTCCATCTTACCCTTTGTCTCACTGAAATCAAATCACATCTGATTAATAAGAATGGTGCGTAAAGCTAACGCCCGCGCACCATTCTCAATTCTCTCAATCCTGACGGAATCCTACCATGCAGTATCTCCTGCTACCTTAGCAGCCTCTGCTCTGTTGGTGTCCATATTCTTTAATACATCATTTGCTTTGATCTGATTCTGACAGAAGGAAACCATATCTGCTCCGAAATCCATCCAGTAATCATTTGTATACTTGGTACCGGTCTGAAGAACTGCTGTGCCCATCTTGGACTTATCAACGCTGTTCATGAATTCTTCCTCTTCAGGCAGCCAGTGCTGTTCGATAGCCGGATCATTCATGTCGAGGTTTGTGTATGCAGGTGAGTTGTCCAGGATTTCCTGTAAGCTCTCTGTTGTGCATACAAAATCAAAGAATGCTGATACAAGATCCGGATGCTCTGAACCCTTGTAGCCGAACATAGTAGGGCCAGCCGGGTTGGTCGGGAATGTGTCATTGTCTCCTAACGGAATCAGGAATAATCCAAATGCATCGGATGTGCCTGTCTCTTCCTGGATCTGTTTGATGTAGCTGGAGTTAGCCATTGCCATCGCACAGTTTCTGTCGCCGAATTCATTGGCCATATTTGTAGAATCTGTACCAATCCAGTCTTCTCCGAAGTATCCGAGATCTGACAACTCTTTATATTGATCCAGCACTTCGAGCATCTTCTCATTGTCTGCGAAGGTTGCTTTATTGGTATTCAATGCGTCATACAGTCCTGGCTGTGCCTCTTCATACACGCCGCCTACCTGGAAGAATGATAACTGATGCTGCCATCCGTCTGCTCCCGGGATGAACCAAGGTGTGATGCCCTCTGCTGCAATTGCTGCGCATACATCCTTCATCTCAGCATATGTCTTCGGAACTGTCAAACCCAGCTCATCAAATAATGTCTTGTTGTATACCATGACATACTCAGGTGAATTATGCCAGATTTGCAGGCCGTACAGCTTATCTCCTGACATACAGGATGCCTGTCTTGCTTCTGGCATCAGATTCTGCCATGCTGCGCCGGTAAAGTCAATGCAGTAGCTCTCAGGATCTACGATGACGGAATCGATTGCAAACGGATTGGACTGGATCCAGAAAACGTCTGCGCATGTACCTGTGTCTAATTTGGACTGCAGGATATCTGAATACTGATCAGCCGGTATCGTCTGCAGGTCTACTGTAACTCCATATGTCTCTTCAAAACGTGCAAGTGTCGCATCATAGCGATTATCCATCCATCCTGCTGATACAAGGATGCTCAGTTCCTGTCCTGCAAAATCTGCAGCTGCTGCATCTTCTGCTGCAGGTGCTTCCTCTGCTGCAGGTGCCTCAGTTGCTGCCGGTTCTGCTGCTGCAGGTGCTTCTGCTGCCTTGCTGCCGCATCCTGCGAGTAATGCTGCTGTCATACTGACACTCAGTAGTGTTGCTAAAATCTTCTTTTTCATTTTAACCCTCCTAAACAGATTGATGTTACTTTGACTACATATGCATCATAGCAAACTGCTATTTTCTTTGCTATGGACATTCTAATTCCTACCAATGTACTTCTTTCACATTTTACAATCCCGTTTGAATTTGCATGTCTGAGATGATATGATACAGGTGTCAAGAAGTCAAAAAGCGTTCATGCTCGCATGATAAGCTTTAAAGGAAAGGGATATACGGCTCATGAATATCACAACATTTAAGCAGAAAATCGGAAAGCTCTCACACCGTCAAAAGCCTGTCAAGCTGCAGTTCAAGCTCTTTCTGGCTTACCTTCTGATTGCCTCTGTGATCCTGATCTCATTTGCCGTTTTCTTCTATCAATATGTGTCCAACATTTTGATTGATAACGAAAAAGCTGCCCTTGCCGCATTGAATAATTCTATCGCAGATCAGGTAGATGCCGTCATCCATGATCTGGACATCACCTCTGCCAATATAAACTACAGCTCCCTGATGAGTGATAAGCTGGATGACTCCTTCAGTCTGAACATCGCTGAAGCAAACCTGACTGAAATGGCCGATCTGTTTGTAACCATCAACGGTTCTGACATCAAAGCAGATCAGATCAATCTCTTTGACATGCATGGAAATGAAGTTAAGGTTGGTATGATCACCAATACAGATCATGTAGATATCGACTCCCTGGACTGGTTCGATGAAGTCATCGCGCGTAAAGGGATTAAGCTGATCGGAGATCCTTATCTGACCTCTGCTTATTCATTGGCAAATATCAGTTCAGACTGGTATCTGTCTGTTTACCGTACATACTCTAACCAGTACGGACGCAAGGTTGGAGCAATCGAAACCGTAAAACGCTGCAAAAGCATATTCAAATCCGCTGCCTCTTATCAAAAAAAGACAAAGGACGCTGCTAATATCTATATCTATAATGAAAAGGGTGCCTTGGTCTATCCTTATAATATCTCTGCCGAGGAAAAGGAACAATTATTATATTGTTATCAGGCCATCTCTGATCAGAAGACAGACTTTGTAACCAATCCCGAAACAGATGAAAAGGAGCACCTGGTATACAGCAAATCCACCTACAGCCAATGGACCTACGTCACAACTCAAAAGGAATCCGTGATTCTGACCCCTGTACGGCATTTGTCCCTTATTTTATTTATGGTAGTGCTGATTCTGCTGGCATTTTCAGTTTTAGTTTCCTATTATCTGTCACAAAGCATGATCAAACCGGTCAAGCACCTCAAACACATCGTACAGCGTCTGGAAATCGACACACTGGGAGTAGAAGAAATCGCAAATTACAACCCCTCCTATGTCGAACTGGCCGAACTCTATGAAGCCTTTGAAAAAATGAGCGGCAAGCTCAAGATGTCCATGAATGAGCTGATCGATACGAGACAGCAGGAGCTGAAATCCCGTACCATGGCACTACAGGCTCAGATGAATCCACACTTTTATTATAATACGCTGTCCTGTATCATCGTCCTTGCCGAAAATGAAAAAAGTGATGAGGTTATCGTATTATGCAGATATCTCTCACAGATCATGCGATATATCACTGATACCTCTTCCTCTGCCGTAAAACTGGAGCAGGAGCTGGAGTATGTGAAGAAATATCTGTACTGCATGAAGGTTCGATACCAGTCCAGTCTGACCTGTGAGATCAACATCGATCCACATCTTCTGCAATACGAGGTTCCCAAGCTGGTCATCCAGCCTCTGGTTGAAAATGCACTGAAATATGGAACAGACTGCATCCCGCCATGGACAATACGTGTCACCGGTATTCTGTATGAAGACCACTGGCAGATTGATGTCACAGACTCCGGCAACGGATTCTCCGAGGAAGCCATTTCCATGATTCATGAGAAAATAGCCAATGCAGACCTGAACCCCGGCATGCCGGAACTGAAGATCGACGGTCTCGGCATTCTGAACGTATATATGCGTTGGAAAATTTTCCAGAAGGAGCGTGCCATTTTCTCCTTCGGTAATACTCCGGAGGGACACGGGATTGTTTCCATCGGACAATGGCTGGATCACACAGATCCAGCAGATGCTGTAAAAGGAGAGACTCTATGAACTATAGCGTAGTCATTGCTGAAGATGAAGCACTTTTGTTGGAAAACATTATTAAGAAGGTCGCCGCGGCAGATGTCGGCTTTGAAGTGATCGGCTCGGCTCAGACCGGAATCCAGGCCTATGATCTGGTAGAGGAACTGAATCCAGATGTACTCATCACAGACATCCGGATGCCGGTGATGGATGGTCTGGAGCTGATTAAAAAGGTGCGAGATTATCACCCTTCTATTGATATCATTATCACCAGCGGATATTCCGAGTTTGATTATGCGCGAACAGCCATCAGATATCAGGTCTGTGAATATCTGCTAAAGCCGGTCGATGTAGCGGAGTTGAAGGCCATACTGATGAAGCTGCGGGATAAGTATCTGATGGAGCGGGATACACTGGAGGATATGTTTAATGCCAATCTCTCTGCCCAGGCCCCTGCAGATATTGCCAACACAATCAGAGATTACATCATCCAGAATTTTAATGAGGAAATCAGCCTAAATCTGATTGCCCATAATATGAATTATAGTGCCAGCTATCTCACAAAGATCTTCTGTCAGCAGTTTGACTGCACACCATCCAAGTATCTGATCTCACTGCGGATGCAGAAGGCACAACAGCTGCTCGTTCATCATCCGGAGCTCTCTGTCCGCCAGATCGGCGAAGCAGTGGGATATCCGGAGCAGGGCTATTTCAGCCGTATTTTTAAAAAGCAAACCGGAATCAGTCCTGCTGATTACCGCGAAAAAAAGGCATGACCGAGGTCATGCCCATTTTATTTCCATTGCTTCGCCTGTATAGGTGATTTCTTTTGTCTCTGCGCCTTTTAAGATCAGTCTCATTGGCACATTGACCGCCATTTCCTCATAGGAACCCGTTCTGGTACCGATTTGGAGCATCCTGCCTGCATCCTCCCATTGAAAGTTCGTCAATGCAAATGCTCCTCTCTCGTAGGAATAATCATTACCTGCATCCTCATACAGTGTAAATGTGCCATTCTCACCCGGATAGATATGGATCTCCAGCCATCCGTCGGAAGGGTCATCTGCATACTGCATACCCTGCTTCATCGGGATGACAGAGCCGCTCCTGACATATACCGGGATACGATCAAGCGGTGCATCCGCGGATACTGTCTGTCCACCATGGTATCTCTGCCCTGTCCAGAAATCATACCAGTCTGTGCCATCCGGCAAATAGCATGGTCTTGTCTTCTCCGTCTGTTCCAGCACTGTATTCTCGGCTTCATAATACATCGGTTTTGTAACCGGACAAACCAGCAGATTTTTGCCGAACATAAATGCATCTGAAATATTCTTCGCTCTGTGGTCACTTCCGAAATCGAAGAGCAGACTGCGCATCATCGTTGCATTGTGCAGTACAACTTCTCCTGCCATGGAATAGATGTATGGCAGCAGCTGGTACCGCAGCTTGATAAATTTCTCTATTGCATCGTAGAAAGGCTCACCTGATTTTCCAAAGTTCCAGATCTCCCTTGGTGTATCTGTTCCATGTGAACGGAACATCGGTAAAAATGTACCCATCTGCAGCCATCTGACATACAGCTCACAGTATCCTCTGTCCCTGATGCCCTCATCATAACGCCCCTGCCAGAACCACTTTGGTGAGCTGTCCTGATTGCAGCTGCAGCCCCTGTTCTGCCACTTCTTTCCCACTGTAAAAAAGCCACCGATGTCTAGAGTCCAGTACGGATATCCGGAAAGTCCCATGTTCAGACCTTCTATAATCTGTGTCTGCAGGGTTTCCCAGGATGCCGTTGTATCTCCTGACCAAAGCATCGCAGCATACTTCTGTCCTGAAGCATAGCCTGACCGTGTCAGATTCAGGACGCGAATCTGTTCTGTCGTCTGACGCTGGTTCTCGTAGATGCCCTTCGCATGCTGCAGGGCATATGCATTTGCCTGTTCCTGCGGCAGATACTTTTTATGCTCATTTCCGACCATGGTAAAACGTTCCCAGGGCTCTCTCTTTGCCTCACCGCCCCAGTCAGGTCCTGAAAATGGCTCTGTCGAGTCACACCACCAGCTCTCAAAGCCACCGTCAAACAGTTCCTCCTTTGCCTGCTTCCAGTACATGGCACGTGCATGTTCATCAAATGCATTGTAGGTAGAATAATCATTCAGCAGATAACCCGCCTCAAAAAACTCTGTATGATTGGCACCTCCTGTGTTCATATTGGGCCATACTGATACCATGGCATGTGCATGCATTTCATTGATTTCCTGCATGCGCTCCTTCAGGTCTCCATATCTGTCCGGATCGACCTGCTTCTCGCCCCACTGCCCCGGCTTCCAGGTGTTCCAGTCCTGTACTACACAGTCTAAGGGTACCTGTAGTTCTCTGTATTTTTTTACAACATCCCGTAATTCGGATGCTGTATAATACTGTTCCTTGGATTGTACATATCCGTAAGCCCACTTGGGAAGCATTGCTGCCCTTCCGGTCAGAAAACGCAGGCCGTCAATCACACGATCAGGTGTATCTCCTGCTATAAAGTAGTACTCCATCTGAGGCACTGCATCCATGAAGAGATAAGAACCATTCTGTCCATCTTCAAAGGTCATCAGAGAACAGCAGTCAAACAGCAGTCCATAGCCTCTGTCAGAGTACAGCACCGGCATCGGAATCCGCATATTATGCTGATACAGGTACTGGCTGTGGTGACGATAATTATAAATTCCTTCCTCCGCCTGTCCAAGTCCATAGATGCCCTCTTCTATACCATTCTCATCCTGCCAGATAAAATGATACTTTCCCCGATAAGCCTCATGATCCTTGACCTCTCGCAGGTTTTTAATGAAGTTGCGTTCTCCGTCTACTGTTTTCACCCGATCAATGATCGGCTTCTCGTCACCCGTAGTATACCGCAGGACATCGATCCTGCTCAGTTCTTTTTTCCCCTCCTGCAGCAGTCTGCGATTGGTCTTGGCATCAAAAAAGCTCACTGAACCGTCCGCCGGATCTATGATCAGCTTTAGCGTTCCGCTGATCAGCATCAGCTTCTCCTTCTCTTCTATCACTGAGATCAGCTGATGTTCAAAGTGTTCCCTCTCTATGATCAGTGAAGGACATTCCTTTGGTTTTTCCTTTGCATAAATACAGCGGACAATATGATCACGCACCGGCTCCAGCCTCAAATAGGTCCCATTTGCGCAGGTGACCTCCACGCTGTATTGATTGACTTCATAATGTTCCATAATCTTAACCTCATTTTTCATCTTCTTGATTTTCATATCCGGACAGCAGCTTTTCCAGATGCTCACAGATAGCAGCATCCTCTCGGTGATGAGCCACACGGAAAAAAGAATCTCCCATGATGCCCTTGATCAGAAAGTGATCTGACTCGATTTTAAAAAAAGGCTTTGCCAGCATATCCAGAAATACAAAGTTGCCCAACGGACGTAAGGACAGGATAAAATTCCTGTCAACAGGCTCATCCATCAGATAATCATAAGCATCCCATCCCGCCTCTGCGCAGCGTTCTCTTGATTCTATTTTATCGACCAGTTTCATTGGAAGTTTCTCCTTGCTGTCCTGTTACAGTTGCTCTGCATATCTGATTGACTGCTTTGGTCAGTTCCATAATATCCTGCTCCTGACTCAGGTCTGAGATGCTGATCCTCACAGTTCCTGCTGTACCTGTCCCTAGTGCAGCATGAATCATTGGCGCACAATGGAGCCCTGTGCGGACTACAATATCGTAACCATTTTGTAATATATAGGCGACATCTGAAGGAGACATCCCTTTTATGTTAAAGCTCATGACCGGTCCCTGATTATTCTCTGCGTTTCCATACAGCTGGATGGATTCCTGCTGTTCCAAACTCCGGTACAGTTGTTTCATCAACTGCTGTTCCTTTTTTTGAATCTCCTGCAGTCCACGTTCCTCTATATAGGCCAGTCCGGCAGACAGCGCTGCGATTCCGGGTGCATTTTGTGTTCCAACCTCATACTCATAGTCCCCGTTCTCATAAGTCGGCTGACTGCTGTCCCTGCCGGTTCCGCCATACATCACAGGCCTTAGGGAAAGCTTGCGGCTCACATAATAGCCTCCCGTTCCCTGTACACCAAATAGACTTTTATGTCCCGTAAATACCAGAATATCAATCCCCCACGCATCTGCATGAATCGGAATACAGCCTGCACTCTGTGAGACATCTGCCATCAGAATGCAATGATATTTTTGAGCCAGTACTCCGATCTGCTCCAGATCCTGAATCATGCCGGTTACGTTGGAGCAATGATTGATGATGACCAGACCTCTGCCTCTCTGCATGGCTGCTTCCAGAGCTGCTATATCCACCCTTCCAAAGGAATCACACGGGATGATCGTGGATTGACCGATACGGTCATTGTTGTTCATCAATGGACGCAGCACACTGTTGTGCTCTGTCTGAGTGGTCATGATCTGCATGCCGCTCAAATCCAGTCCACCCAAGATGCGATTGATAGAGTCGGTTGCACCTGACGAAAAGAAAATCCGGCCTGCATCAGCTATTCCAAGCAGTCGTCCAAGCTTTTCCCTGCACTGTGTAAAGACATCCCCCTTACCGATGGTGCCGCTGCTCCGAAACTGTGAAGCCGGTGGATTTAATAAAGCCGCAGCATGTGCATCAAGCACACACTGCGGTTTTGGATATGTAGTTGCGGCATTATTCAGATAAATCATACCGTCACCTCTTGATTAGCCTTCTAAAATATCAAACTTCATAACCTGTGCGATCTGTTTCAGCAGCTTTCTGTAATCACCAAAGATCAATACCTGATGATGTCCGAAGCCTGCCAGATTATGCATATAGGTTCTGGCATCATCCATCTTGATATAATAGTAAGGACTGCAGTATACATCGTCATATTCTGAACGGATCACCTCGCCGACCTTTACGCACATTGTATCTCCCATCGGATTGAATCTGGCAAGTGTCACATAATCATCCTGATTTTCGGTAAAGTCTACCTGCAGCTTGCCGCCGAAGCCCTGTCCTGTAAATGCCCACAGCTTGTATTCGAGAGGCTTTGTTCCGTAGCCGTTCATGCAAAGTGCCGGTACTGCATGGTGGATACGCAGCAGTTCGTCTGTTTCATGATTCGGATTGCCCATGAATGCAGGGCGATTGGTTGCATACTGCATGATCATCATTGCCATCAGTGCATTCAGATCCTCCTCACAGCCGCTTGGAATCCCCTCATCCTTCAGAATGGAATGGCACATACATGGTGTGAATTTCATTCGCTGTGGTATCTCTGACGTACAGAGTTCATGGCAGGCTGTTGAAAATGCATTGCAGTCATAAACATCCATCATTTTCTTTGCTGCCAGATAGTATTTGATATCATTCAGGAAATAATCTGTATTGACCTTTGTCTCTTTGGAACCATTGATGATCTTGTCCGCAATCGGTTTTGCCTCTTCATCTGAGATCTGTTCCATATAGGGTACGATGGAGTTGAACGGAAGCTTGATGACTTCAAATCCATATTTTTGTCTCAGAATCTCAGGATCGCGAATCAGGCTCTGGATACCAAAGGTTGGCTGTCCTCCTGCTGTCAGTACCAGTGCTCTTGTAGAACGGACTGCCTTTCTGACCCACAGAATATGTGCGATCTCGTTCAGATCCTGCAGATCCATAGCCACATATGCTTCTACTCCGATTGAACGGCAATAAGCTGCGAAATCGATTCCTTCATTACCATTCTGCATGATCACGATCGGCTTGCGATAGCGCTCCAGCTTCGGAATTCTCCAGTTCATACACAGGAAGAAATCAACCTTGTCCATATCCTGCTCGATCTGCTCGAATACATCTCTTCCTACCACAAACTTCTCATCATAACGTGCGTCAACCGCTTCCAGCATTTCCATCTCGGCTGATGCCTTTTTCAGTTCTTCCTTTGCCTTTGCAAATGCTGCATCTGCCGCTGCTGTTTCAGCCTCGACAGTCATGTTCTCCTTATGACCTGCTCTGCAGGGGCCTTCCCAAAAATGTGAATGTGTCAGACATCCTACGATTGGTCTTACAATCAGTTTCTCATCCATAGCTCTTTTTTTCATTTACGTTTCCTCCGAAATCATCATCTTACCCCGCAAGTGGGGTATCCTGTGATTCTATCCTAACAAATTCGAAGGACGCTTGCTATGCACTTTTTGATTCAAAGAGTTGTACTTTTTGAACTAAGGG
>JAUNSO010000007.1:82726-99501 GCA_030539165.1 bacterium | reverse complement strand
GTAATTATTATATCACAAAAGTGTCAATAAACCCAGTGTTTATGCGGATTTTAAGTGATAAGTCAATCAAAAAAGTCACATGATTTCTATTGAAATCATGTGACCTTTGTCTTCAGTCTGATAAGATTTTAAAAAATCTTTTGATAATAATTTATGCATTTATAATTGTTGTCGTTATTTTTTTCATTTTCTTAGTCATTGATATTTGTACTACAACATCTGATATTCGAGATATACCCAGAAGTATAGAATTCGACTTGACAGTTACAGATTATATTGATCAACCAAAAGAAGAGATTAATGATCTGAAGTATTATGAAACGCTTGATGAAGCAATCAAAAACGAATCAATGATTGGAGAATTATCTGATCAAGAGAATGTGAAAATGCAGGAACTAAAAAGAATCGAAAGATATGTAATTATAATTCAAAAGACTATTTCTATGTTCCGTATGTCGAAAATATAGAGAATAAGGAATTAGAAAACAAAATAAATGAAAATTTAAGGGCAACTTTTTATGATTGGCTGCCGGAATTATTTACATATGCAATACCAATGGAATTATCAGAATATAAAAATAATGGCAGATATTTAAGTATTGATATTGTGTATACTATTTTTAGTAATCGAACGGCAAATTTATCTATCTGCAATACAGTTGACATGAAGACGGGCGAAATCGTTTACTTAGATGACATAATAGAGGTAAACGACGAATTGGTATCAATGTTATTAACAGAAGGAACTCTGAAGACGGTGTTTGACTGGATGAGAGGATTAGAGGACGTATACTATTTGCAGGATGTTTTGGATTATTATGATCCTGAAATGATTAGAGATAATCTAGAAAAGTGTTCAGAGCCGTATACTAAGGAATGTGGTGTACATAAACCTACATTTTATATAAAAAATGAAAGACTATATTTTATAAATCTTCTAGGCATCGAATCAGAATCGTATGTAGAAATAGACAGCATCAGGGATAAGCTAAAAATTGATTTGTAAAGATTTCATATGTAGGCTGTGTGAGGAGGGACAAGCTTGAAAAGGTTAATCATTATTTTCAGCAGTATCATCGCCGTTGAGTTGATAATCATAGCTATTCAAATCAAATCCGCTCAGAATAGCATTCCGGAAGATGAGAAGGAAAAGGTAGTCATAGTATTAGGCGATACTGTGGGTAAAAGGCATAATGATAAAAATGATATTATTGTAAATGACTGCAGACATTTTTTTGTTGATTATAATAAGAAAAAAGAGACCATTCTTTATATCAATCATGAGACAGAGGCTATTGAAAAAAATATATGGACTGGAGAGACTAAGAAAATTGAAATACCGGCATTCACAGAATGGAGAAGGGCGGGCAACGGAAAGCAGGTGCACAATTTACAATACGGCTTAAGAAACCAAGATTTGAACTTTATTTATGATGAGGAAATATATTCTTATGATATGATCGAACAAACACTTCAGAAAATTACAAAATGTGATGCTGGGGGATGGTGTCATATATATCAATGGAAAAATTCTAATGAATTATTGACAGCATATTTCGTTAAAGATGCCCCAACAGATGAATGGTTGCAGTTAATGAGTTATGACCTGAATAAACATGAAGAGAAACAGATCATTTATGGAACTGTTGTAAGCTTCATACTAAATGATGATGGGAATAAGATTTATGCAGTAAGAAAGTTGATAAAGGAAAATTTAATAACATACAATTATGCTTATGGAATTGTAGAAATTGATCCAAGTGAAGGAACAGAAAAACTTTTAACCTATATAAAAGATGTGGATATCAGTGTTCCTCTAACATGCATTGATGATCAATACTTATATTATGTTGAATATGTGAATCACGATATATGTAAGGTCAATTGCCTGAATTTACAAACCGGGAAAAAGAAATGTGTATATAAAACAAAAATGTGTGTTGTAGGAATCGTTAATTAGTGGCATGTACATCGGAGTTTAAAGTGGTAGATGCAAATACATATCACTCTTTTGTTTTTTGAACTTTGTTTTTGGATACCATGAAAAAAAGCAGTCAATATACTGAAAATGATATTTCAGAATTAACGTCTGACATTCAATTGACACACTATCAAATATATGATACACTATCAATTGATAGAACACAAAGCGAGAAGGTGATTATTATCAAACTGAGTATTCAATCAAAGAGAAAAGAAGTATTGGCTTTTTTAGCCGAATTGAAAAAGATACTGGAAGATAAAGAATTTAGTGTAGATAATGATTTGACGATTATTCGATCGAAAAAGGCAAAAGGGAAGGAAATATATTCAACACCATATACTCTTTTAGACTTAGATTATGATTCAAAGGACATAGTAGATAGACTAAAAGAACTGTCAATAAAAGAGTATTCAGAAACGTTGGTAGATGTGGATGACTTGAAGCCGCCCATATTATTTGTTTTTGGGAAGGATATTCACGATAAACTTGTATACATTAAATTAAAGATCAAAGGTGATCAACCCAGACATGTGTTGTGTGTGTCTTTCCATTATGCAGAACAGAGTATGATTTTCCCGTTTGCATGACGGAGAATAAGGAGGGAAAGCAATGGAATCCAATACATTGATCAGAAAAGTTCATATGAACTGCCCAATATGCGATAAGACTCATGAAGTAGAAGAAAGAAAGCGTAGCGCTTCGATTACGATGAAAGGCGAAGATGTGACCTACGAGGAGAGATTTTATTTGTGTAATCACGCACCTGATGAAGAAAATGAATTTGAAACGGGAGCGATGGCAGATGACAATCTGTTAAAAGCAAGGAATGCATACCGCATCAAAATGGGATTACTGACCTCGGATGAGATTGTTGCAATCCGTGAAAATTATGGCTTGTCACAAATTGATTTGGCAAGGCTGCTTGGGTGGGGAGAAGCAACAATTTCAAGATATGAAAGCAAAGCAATTCAGGATGAAGCATATGATACAATGCTTCGCCTCATTCAAAATAACCCCTTACAGGCATTAGACTTTCTTAAGAAGAATGCCGACAAGTTTTCCGGAGCAAAGCGTTTTGCAATTAGAGAGAAAATTGTCGAGCAATTAGATTCTTATGGAAAAGAGTATCTGACCAGGCAGGCATTTGAAGGTGAGTATGCGAATTTCGATGAGCCATCGGATTCCAATGGATATACGCTTTTGAATATTGACAAGCTGGAAGCAGTCATTTCCTATATTGCAAAGAGGGTAAACAATCTCTTTAAAGTAAAACTGATGAAAATGTTGTGGTATTCAGATTCTATGTCTTACCGGGATTATGGCAAAGCCATCACCGGGCTTGTATACAGACATGAATCAATGGGAGCCCTTCCAATCGGGCACTACAGTCTGATGAATCTTGAAAATATCAATGTTCAAGAGGAGGCAGGGTATAATTTTGATTCTATGCTTCATATTTATCCGAGTGAACATGCAGATTATTCTGTACTGACGAACCGTGATTGTAAAATCCTTAATGCTGTCATTTCCAAGTTTGTAGATTATAAGGCAGCAGAAATTGTTGAATATATGCATGAAGAAAAGGCATACTCACAGACATCCCAAGGCGAGATAATTTCCTTCTGCTTTGCAAAGGAATTAAAGAAATTCTGAAGAATCAGGAAATGCACCTAAAAGAAAATCGAGGTCAAGGTAGCAACCAGATACAGAGATTGTTATTTTGGCCTCTTTTTTTGTTATTTTTGCCACATGGGTTGTCCGGTATCGTATAAATTGCTAGGATAATGATTGAAAAGGTTAATCATTATTTTCAGCAGCATCATCGCCGTTGAGCTGATAATCATAACTATTCAAATCAAATCCGTCCAGAATAGTATTCCGGAAGATGCAAGAAGGTTATGAGTAATGAGGAAGGTTTATAAAGCTATTTTATGGAAGCTATAAAAATGAAGATAGAGAACAGGCTTTACAAAGATGATAATACATTAATTTTAAATATTGGAGAGGCGGGTGGTTATGCCAAAATGGAAAGACGCAGTTATATGTATGAGGAAGAATCGGACGAAGGATTTAGATCATGGGTAAAAACTGAAGGAGAATTATAGTCAATTTATAATAAGGTAATGGTTCTACTTTTTTACTGTGATTTTATGGATGACAAAGACAGGCAATCAGGATTATAATGGGGCATAGAATCAATGCTCAGATAAAGGGGACAGAATGAATTTTTATTTTTCGGTGATTGATTTACTGATTTGTATTGTTGAGAGCGCAATCTACTATGATTTCTTTCGCAATATCATGCCGTACAGAATCGATAAACGCTTACACAGGATGCTAATCATATCAGGGATGACAGGTGCAATCTGGCTGGTGAACAGTGCACACAACTCGCTGATGAATCTGGTGATTGTATTTGCAATTACCATTGTCGCAAATTTTATTCTCTATGAGGGCAAGTTAGCCAAGCGGATACTGTATATTATGCTGATGGAGTTAATCACCCTTGGCACAGAATTTGCGACGGAAGCTATGATGATTCTTGTATTTGGCAAGGAAGCCTTCAGCATGTGCTATGAGGGCACGAACTGGCTGTATATTGCATTGGTCGTGAAGATTTTTGTTTTTGTTATTTTAAGAATGATCAAGCCGTTCATCAGTGACAGCAGACAATATATAGACAGGCGGATGTTCAAGTGGATGTATATACTGCCGGTCACTTCGTTTTTCATTTACATAGGCTTTGCATATAACAATTTGAATCAGGGCGAATATGCAGTGATACGGACGATATTTGCGCTGGGTTGTTTTATGCTGCTGATCTGCAATATTTTATTTTTCTATCTGTATGAAAGAGTTTCCGAGATCATGTATCAGAACTCTGAGATGAAATTTGAGACAATGAAGAATCAGATGGAAAGCTCGCATTATGAACGCATTGATGAGATGAATCAGGAGTACAGCAGGATTATCCATGATATGCGGCACTATCTGAACACCATTGGCTCACTTGCAAAACAGGGGAAGGATACGGAGATTACGGAGCTGCTGGAGGAGATACAGGGAGAAGTCAAGACAGTCGTTCAGAAGGTGTACTGTACGCATCCTGTCCTGAATGCATTGCTGTGTGAAAAGGAAAGTGTTGCTTTGCAGCAGAATATCCGGTATGAGATATGCATTGATCCGTCGGTTGACTTGTCCGGAATATCTAATTATGATATGATCGGTATGGTTGGAAATCTGCTGGATAATGCGCTGGAGGCGGCAGGAAAGTGTCAGAAGGAGCGTTATGTCAGGCTGGAATTGTATCTGGCAAGCGGCTCTCATTTTATCATGTGCATAGTGACCAATGGCGTGGAGACACCTCTGATTCCACAGAAGAAACACTTTCACACCACCAAATCAGATGCGGGACATCATGGAATCGGACTCACAAGTGTAGAAGAGTTAGCCGCGAAGAATGGCGGATTTCTGAGTATCAATACAGACAAAAACCGGTTTGAGGCGGTATTATTATTGGCAATCCGGCAGGAATCATAGACAAAGGAGCAGGTTATGTACCACATTGCAATCTGTGACGATGATTACGAATTTATACAGGCTCTGGAGAAGATGATCCGACAGAGCCCTTCTTTTGATGAGCGAATGATTTTCCATGAGTATTCAGATGGAAGAAGGCTGCTTGAGGACAGTGATTTCCAATATGATCTGGTATTTATGGATATGCAGTATGGAGAGCTTGATGGCTATCAGGTGGCATCGGAGCTCAGAAAGAGGAATGCGGATTTTGTACTCGCCTTTTGTACAGGAGTGCAGGTTCCTCAGGCAGAACACTTTACAGTCCAGCCATTCCGCTATCTGCTCAAGGATGATGCAGAGTCCATGCAGCGTTATATATGTGACCTGCTGACTGAGATGAAGAAGCTCAATGATACGGAAACGATTTTCCTACCGCAGGGTGGGACAATTCTTCGATTTGAACCGGATGAAATATTATATATAGAGCGTACAAAACGCGGAAGTCTCATACATTTGAATGGGGTGGAGCCGGACAAGGTACCGTGCAATATCAAGCTGCCGGAGCTCTATACACGGCTGAAGGAGAATGGATTTGAGTATCCGCATAACAGCTATATCGTGAATCTGCGGCTGATTACGTCAATCACGAGAGATACCATTACACTGATTAATCAGGAGGAACTCAATATATCGAGGAGCAGAGCCGATTGTTTTAAAGAGAGATTTTCACAGGTGCTTAGCATCCGGTGAGCTTTATTTTTTTATGAATGGGAGACAGGGAAAGGACAGATGGACAAAATGAAACTGACATACACAAATGAAATCAGTGTCGCAGACTATAACATGCTGCGGGAGAATGTAAAATGGGGAGCACTGGATGAGGAGCAGGCGGCAGCAGGTCTTCAGAACTCTGCATTTATCATCACATGTAAGGACGGAGACAAAACGGTCGGCAGTGCGCGTGTCATATGGGACGGCGGATATGTAGTATATATAGCGGATGTTATGGTGCTTGATACCTATCAGCTGCACGGTATCGGAAGAGAGATGATTACACGTCTGATGGATACGCTGCGTAAGCAATTGAAACCCGGCTGGCGCATGATGGTGGTGCTGTGTGCTGCTAAGGGAAAAGAAGAATTCTATAAGAAGTTTGACTTTATAGAGCGTCCGACTGACATTTTAGGCGCAGGTATGTTCCAGTGGCTGGATTATGAGGAAGAGAATTAGAATCATGGATGCGAAGACAGTAAAACAGATGATATATGATATGGGTGCAGACTTATGTGGGATTGCAAGTGTGGACCGGTTTGGAGATGCACCGGAGGGATTTCATCCGTGCGACGTATTGCCGGGGTGTAAATCAGTTGTGGTATTTGCCAGACGTTTTCTGGCGGGAACACTGGCAAGTCCTTCGACAATTCCATATACCATTGTGAGAAATATGCTTTCAGACCGTCTGGATCAGATTTCGGTAGCCTTCTGTGAGGAGCTGGAGAAGCAGAATATCATAGCGATACCAACGGGAACCATTGGACCATCCGAGGTAGATCCGAAGAATGGACGTTTTAGAAATATTATCTCTGCCAAACATGCGGCAGCAGCGGCAGGGCTTGGAGTCATCGGGAAGAACTCTCTGCTGATTACGCCGGAGTATGGCAATATGGTATGGCTGTGTGCGGTGTTGACTGAGGCAGAGCTCGCTGCTGATCCGATACTTGAGAATACCTTCTGCAATGACCAGTGTCATCTGTGCATAGATGTCTGTCCGTCACATGCAATATCAGTTGAGAATCCTGCGATGGAGCAAATGACCTGTTGGGAGCATGCCTTTGGCGAAACGCCGGAGGGCGGAGACTGGAGAATCAAGTGCTTTCAGTGCAGAGCCGTATGCCCGCACTGCCTGGGGACGCTCAACCGTGAAGTGCTGAAGGCTCACGACAGAAGAACTACATCAAAAAAGCTGTAATTCCGCTTTCACACAGTGTAGCAAAATCAGGTGCCTGATAGCCTGTACTGCTGAGTGTGATGGCTTCCAGCTGTTTTGCAGTCAGATGGGTCGCGGGATAGAGCCCTAATATATAAGAAACAATTTCTTCTGCAATGAGAGCCGCATGCTCAGGCGCATATTGCGGGAAGTTGACCTGTATGAGTTGAACCATTGTGCCCATAACAGGAATGGCTCCCTGCTTAAAGGATACCAGATTCTCAATGCGGCAGTTTTTTTCTAAAAAGGTATACAGCAGACAATAATGCTGGAGCATTTTATCGTTTTTTAACAGAATAGCAGTGAATTCTTTGCAGAAAGCAGCCTGATCAAGCGGGGCTGTTTTTTGCATCCACAAAAACATTTCCTCCTGCCATTTCAGCAGCTCATTGAGCAGCAGATCGAGGATGATCTCATCCTTTGTTTTATAGTAAGTATAGATGGAGGAACGTGTAATCGTCGTCATCTCAGAGATGGCTTTGATGTTGACATTATCATACCCGCCCTGTTCAAACAAAGTATCACAGGCCGTAATGATATCTGCCTGACGGTGCTCTATCTGTTCTTTTGTCCTTGCTCTCATGAACTCCATAATATTCCTCCACAATCTAACGAACTCTCCCCTGATTGTATTCTCAGGGGTGTCTCTGTTCGGGGAGGGTTCCCTTTGGGAAACCCCGAACTAAGATGAGAACTCTCCCCTGATTGTAGCATACAAAGATAGAAATTGAAATATTTAATTGACATTGTGTCGACAAAGTGCTATATTCAAATTACCGACACTGTGTCGATTAAATAAAACGATTAAGGAGTGGTAAATGATGAATAAAAAGGTAGCATTGATTACAGGAGCATCATCCGGAATGGGATTTGAGACAGCACTGAATCTGCTGAGTATGGGATATGTAGTGTATGGCGGAGCCAGAAGAGTAGAGCAGATGAAGGAGATCGTAGAACACGGCGGATATGCAATGGCACTGGACGTCACCTCCGAGGAGTCCATGACAGCATATGTCAGACAGATCATTGAAAAGGAGAAGCACATTGATATTTTGGTGAACAATGCAGGGTATGGTTCATGCGGCAGCATTGAAGAAGTACCTCTGGAAGAGGTGAAGCGTCAGTATGATGTGAACGTATTTGGTCTCGGCAGGATGACACAGCTGGTACTTCCTTATATGAGAAAGCAAAGAAGCGGCAGAATCGTCAATGTTGCTTCCATGGGAGGCCGTTTCACGACACCGTACTGCGGATGGTATCATTCCACTAAATATGCTGTAGAGGCGATCAGCGATGCTCTGCGCATGGAGGTTCAGCCATTTGGCATCGATGTCATCGTGATTGAGCCGGGACTGATTCAGACGAACTGGGGTATTATAGCCGGAAAGAATATCAGAAAGGTATCAGGCGATGGGGATTACAGCGTGAATGCAGACAAAGCTGCACAGTATTATGAGGCACGATATGGCAATCAAAAGGCCGGATTGACAAATCCCAAGACAATCGCCGGAATCATTTGCGAATCCATTGTTGCGAAACGTCCCAAAACAAGATATCTAGTTGGCAAAAATGCAAAGTCTTTTGTATTTTTAAAGAATATTCTCAGTGATCGTGCTTTCCAGTCAGTTGCCATGAAGTCCATGCATATGGTAAATAAACTTTAATCAATACACAATATAAAAAGGAAAAATATGTAAATATAAAATATTTCTTGACTTTGAGTGAACTTCAAGGTATATGATATCTGTAATGATTTGATTGATCTGGAGCAAATGACAGTGGCATCGTACAGAAAGGCAGGAGCGCGGTATGACAATTAAGGAAGTCAGTGAGAAATACGGAATTACTGCGGACACACTCAGGTATTATGAGCGGGTAGGCATGATTCCACCTGTGACGAGGACTGAGGGCGGCATCAGGAATTACCTGGAGGGAGATTTGAGCTGGGTAGAGCTCGCATTATGCATGCGCAGTGCCGGATTGCCTGTGGAGGTCATGATTGAGTATCTGAAGCTGTATCAGCAGGGAGATGCGACAATCGCTGCACGGATGAATCTGCTAAAGGAACAGCGGGAGACACTGCTGGAACAGCGCAAGCAGATTGATACGATGTTAGACCGTCTGGATTACAAGATCAGCCGATATGAGGTCGCGGTAAAGACCGGAACACTGACATGGGATGAGTGATTTAGGACAGGAGGTATTTGAAAATGATCTACAAGAATTTTGGAGACATGAAATTATCAGCACTTGGTATGGGAGCCATGCGTCTGCCGGTGATAGACGGAGATGATTCAAAGATTGATGTACCGGCAGCAGAGAAGATGGTTGCCTATGCTATGGAGCACGGAGTCAATTATTATGATACGGCATGGGGCTATCATGACGGGAATTCAGAAATCGTCATGGGAAAAGCCCTGAACCAATATCCGAGAGAAAGCTATTATATTGCAACAAAATTTCCGGGCTATGATCTGTCTAATATGGACAAGGTGGAACAGATATTTGAGAAGCAGCTGGAGAAGACAGGTATGGAATACTTCGATTTCTATCTGATTCACAATGTCTGTGAGATGAATATCAATGAATATCTGGATGAGCAGTACGGCATCGTTGCGTATCTTCTGAAGCAGAAGGAGAATGGACGCATCAGACATCTAGGATTCTCCGCTCACGGCAGCATCGAAGTCATGAGACGATTCCTGACTGCATATGGGAAGTATATGGAGTTTTGCCAGATTCAGCTCAACTGGCTGGACTGGTCCTTTCAGGATGCAGAGGGTAAGGTAGAGCTGCTGAAGGAATACAGGCTTCCGGTATGGGTCATGGAACCATTACGAGGCGGAAAGCTGGCATCATTATCCGCAGAAAATGAGTCAGTCCTCAAGGCACTGCGTCCGGACGAGAAGATACCGGCATGGGCATTCAGATTCCTGCAGGCACTGCCGGAGGTGGTTGTGACACTATCCGGAATGTCAAATGTCGAGCAGATGAAAGAGAATATACATACCTATGAAACCAATCAGCCGTTGAATGAACAGGAAATGACAGCATTGGCTGACATTGCATCCGGCATGCTGGGAAAGGCAACACTGCCATGTACAGCCTGCCATTATTGCGTGAGCCATTGCCCACAGCATCTGGACATTCCGGAGCTGCTGGAGCTTTATAATGAGCACTGCTTTGCAGGCGGTGGATTCCTGGCACCGATGGCACTGATGGCAGTACCGGCAGAGAAACAGCCAAGTGCATGTATCGGCTGCAGAAGCTGTGAGAAGGTATGTCCGCAGGGCATCAAAATATCAGAAGCAATGTCAGACTTTACTGCAAAACTGGGATAATCTATGGAAAATAACAGAGTCAGGATCATTGATATAGCTGAAGAACTGGGACTGAGCACAGCAACGGTTTCTAATGTCATTCACGGCAAGACAAAGAAGATATCAGATGAAACAGTGAAGCGTGTACAGGCACTGCTGGAGGAGCGTCAGTATATTCCAAGTATGGCAGGCATTCTGTTGGCCCAGAACAATTCTCATATCATAGGAGTTGTGATTCATGATCATGAGAAATATGAGGGCAGAGTATTGGAGGACGCCTTTGTAGCCAGAGCCTTAAATGATCTGGAACATGAGATTGACGCTGCCGGTTTCTTTATGATGGTCAGAACAACAAAAGAGTGGAACAGCATCATACAATTTGCATCCATGTGGAATCTGGAAGGTCTGATTCTGATTGGGTTCTGCGAGCAGGATTATAAAAAACTGCGCGAGAAGATGCGAATTCCGTTTATTGTGTACGATGGGTACTTTGAAGAGACAGACCGAATCTGCAATCTGACGCTTGATCATTATGACGGCGGACGGCAGATGGGGATTTATTTCAAAGAGCAGGGATATCAAAGAGTGTTATGTATTACCGATAATGATGAATGTATGGATCATGAGCGGTTCGATGGCTTTCAGAAAGGATTTCTTGGAGACAGTCGTCAGCTGTTGATTCCGATGACGAAGCAGGAGAGACATCAGTTTTATGTCGAGCATTTGGATGAACTGAGAGCATATGATGCGATATTTGCTGTTTCGGATATCTATGCGATTGAACTGATGCAATTTCTACAAAGTACAGGACTCTGTATTCCACAGAATATTGCAATCGCAGGATTTGATGATAATCCGATTTGCGAGAGTGTCTATCCGACACTGACAACGATCCGGCAGAATGGATCAGAGCGTGCAAGACTGGCATTGGAAATACTACAGAATCTGAAAGAGGGCAGTCAGAGCAAAGGTACAGTGAAGCTGGCAGTGGAGCTTGTGGTCAGAGAGAGTACCGGACAAGCGTTTTCAGTTAGTGAATCAATATAAGATAAACAGAAAGAATGAACATGTTGCACAAAATGTTCATTCTTTTTTTGTCATGGGTTACGCGTTTAACCCATTGCAAATACAATATGTCGAAAATATAATGAGGATACAGACAGGCCATCTGTAATACAAAAAATGGAGAGTAAATGAAATGTTAAAAAGCAGAGATGGTTTTTTCAAAGAGGTGCTGAAAATTGCATTACCGGTTACTTTGCAGGCGCTTCTGCAGTCCTCCTTCAGCGTTGTGGATCAGATCATGACAGGGCAGCTGGGAAGTACCAGTGTAGCAGGGATCGGGCTTGGCGGAAAATTTTCAAATGTATATTCTGTACTGGTATCAGCAGTTGCAACCGTTACAGGAATTATGATCGCACAGTATCTTGGGCAGGGAGAGCATAAAAAGGTCAGCAGAAGTTTCTTTGTGAATATGTTGATAGCAGTCGGAACAGCTGTTGTTTTTACGCTGATCAGCGTGATTTTTGCAGCAGATATCATGTCACTTTATACCGGCGATGCGCTGACGTGCAATGCTGCAGCCGGATATCTTCGTATTCTTGCCATCGAGTTCGTTCCAATGGCTGCTGTGCTGCTGATATCCACATTGCTGCGCTGTATCGGTGCAGCAGCATTGCCGCTGTATGCCAGCATCTGTGCGGCTGTAGTGAACACCGGACTTAACTATATTCTGATATTTGGAAAGCTGGGATTTCCGGCACTGGGAGTGAATGGTGCAGCGATTGCAACAGTGATTGCACAGTTTGTGAATGGCATCATAGTGCTGATTTTATTCATCAGATATCTTCGCAAGATGAACCATGAATGCAAACTGGAGTTCACTCTTCGCATGGAACGAACGGAACAAAAGCAGTATCTGAAGATGCTGCTTCCGATTCTGGCCTGTGAATTTTTGTGGGTATTAGGTGAAAATGTGTATACAGCAATTTACGGGAATATGGGGACGATGCCGTGTGCAGCTATGACCCTGACTGTGCCGATTCAGATACTGGTCATCGGTGCACTGAGCGGTGTGAGTCAGGCAGCCGGTGTGATCATAGGAAAGACACTGGGTTACGGTGCGTATGACAGGGCATATACGGAGTCAAAAAAGCTGATGCAGTATGGTGTGATTGGATCGGCTGTGTTATCAGTGGTGTTGCTGATCGGTTGCCGCTATTACGTTATGATTTATCAAGTCGAAGATTATGTGAGGCACCTGACAACACAGCTGATCATAGTATATGCCATCATATCTCCTGTCAAGGTACAGAATATGATCCTGAGCGGAGGAATCATCCGCAGTGGTGGTAAAACCAATTACGTGATGTATATCGACATGATCGGAACATGGCTATTTGGTGTTCCACTCGGTTTACTGGCTGCATTTGTATGGAAGCTTGACATTCCGTATGTATACTTTATCCTGTCATTGGAGGAATGTGTCCGCCTGGGAATCTCATGGATGATTTTCCGAAAACGAAAATGGATGATCAGTCTGTAGGATCAGCCTGCCTTTTTCATCTTCATACCCATGATGTAGCTCATGACCTTTTGTGCATCCTCTTTCTCGCGGAAGGTAAGTGTGATTTTCTCGATATAGGATGCAAGCAGCATACGGGGCAGGGCAGCTACAGGGAGTCCGTCCGGTTTGATTTCGGCAAGGAGTCCATTATCTGCAATCAAATCAATACGCCCTGAGCAGGATGAAAGCAATTCAATGAATTTCTTGGGTTCGGTAATGTTATAAATGGTCATACGATACGCCTCCTTTGGTAGATTGGTTTATATGGATCAATCAGTCTTGCTAAGATGTCTTCTTGATGATATAATTATATCGCGGTATATGGCATAATAAAAGCCAATAAACAGCCAATATATATAAATATGTGGACATATGAATGCAACGCTTGGCAAGATAATGATATATATGGCGATAAACTGATATGCGGCAGCCTAGCAACCGGCGGCAAAGTAAAAACAAATTTACGGGGATGGGAGAGACCATATATGCGTATTGTTACAAAGGTTGAGGTAGAGGACAATTTTCATGAAACCACAAAGCATGGGGATGCAATGTTTCCGTATGCCTCCTACTACGCTGATCTGAAACAGTATATGTGTGGTGAAGTTCCATGGCACTGGCATGAGGAATTTGAATTTGCATCTATGATCTTAGGATCTGTTGAGATGAAAATACAGAATGAGATGATCACTTTACAGACCGGTGATTCTATTTTTATCAATGCAAATATTTTGCACGCTGTAAAGCAATGTGAGGGAGAACAGTCTGTTTTCAGGTCGCAGGTATTTTCACCTTTATTAGTCAGTGGAAGCTATGAAAGCATCTATGGACAAAAATATATCATGCCTTTGATCCGATGCAAGGAAATTCCGTATAGGCTGATCAATCATCAAACAGATCCGGATGGAAAGATGCGTGCTCTTTTGCTTGCTGCATATCAAGCCTATGATCTGGAAGAGTACGGTTATGAATATGAAGTAAGAGAGGCGATTTCGAGAGTATTTCAAATACTTTCTATCCAAAACAGGGATATCATTCGTACCGGCAGTGCGACCCCGAGTGCTGATGAGGGACGGATCAAAGATATGCTGACGTTTATTCATTCCCATTATCAAGATAAGATAGAATTAAGGGATATTGCAGATGCAGCACACATCAGTGAACGGGAGTGCAGCCGGTGCTTTACGAAATCACTGGGTACGACACCGTTTCAGTATGTGCTGAATTACAGAGTCAGACGCGCTGCTGAACTGTTGACAGAAACAAGAAAGCCGGTAGCAGAGATTGCATATGCTACAGGCTTTTTTGGCAATAGTTATTTTGGAAAGACTTTTAAAAATCTGATGGGTATGACTCCGAATGAGTATCGGCTGTTAAAAGCCGGGCAGGATGCCTCATTGCGCTGAGTAGTGCTCCTCGCAATACTTGCAGCGGTAGATTTCATTCTCTTCATCGGTCAGGATGAAGACGTGAGCCAGCTCCTGCTCGATGGAAGTGATACAGCGGGGATTCTTGCATTTGATGACGTTAGTAATCTGCTTTGGAAGAACAAGATCCTTCTTGGCAACAATCTTCCCGTCCTTGATGACATTGACGGTGATGTTGTGGTCAATAAAACCGAGAATGTCCAGATCCAGCATATCGATATCGCATTCTACCTTTAAGATGTCCTTCTTGCCCATTTTGTTGCTCTTGGCATTCTTGATGATGGCAACGGTACAATCTAATTTGTCCAAATTCAGGTGATGATAGATGGACATGCTCTTGCCGGCTTTGATATGATCCAGCACGAAGCCTTCCTCAATTTTTCCTACGTTCAACATTTAAGCCACCTCCAATTCTAATAAGGTAATGATCAGTGCCATACGGATGTAAACGCCGAACTGTACCTGCTCAAAATATTTTGCTCTGGGGTCTTCATCGACTTCAATAGAAATCTCATTGACACGCGGCAGTGGATGCAGCACCAGCATATCCTGCTTTGCAAGCTCCATTTTTACCTTATCCAGTACATAGAAATCCTTCAGACGGACATAATCCTCTTCATTGAAGAAACGTTCTCTCTGTACTCTGGTCATATACAGAAGGTCAAGTTCCGGCATCACTTCCTCCAGTCGGACAACCTCCTTGAATTCTATATTGTTTTTTTTCAGGACATCTTCTCGGATGTAGTCAGGAATGCGCAGCTCCTGTGGAGAGATGAAGACAAACTTGACATTTGGGTAGCGAATCAGAGCATTGATCAGGGAATGAACGGTTCTGCCGAACTTCAAATCACCGCACAGGCCGATGGTCATATCACCGAGGCGTCCCTTCAGGGAACGGATGGTCAGAAGGTCAGTCAGCGTCTGTGTCGGATGCTGATGTCCGCCGTCACCTGCATTGATGACAGGAATGCGTGACTTGGATGCTGCGACCATAGGCGCACCTTCCTTTGGATGACGCATGGCACAGATATCTGCATAGCAGGAAATCATGCGAATCGTATCAGATACGCTTTCTCCCTTTGCAGCAGAAGAGGAGTCAGCAGATGCAAAGCCCAGTACCTTTCCTCCCAGATGCATCATAGCAGATTCAAAACTCAGCCTCGTTCTGGTACTTGGCTCATAGAAGCAGGTTGCAAGAATCCTTCCGTCACATACGTGTGCGTATTTATCCGGATGAAGCCGGATGTCGTCAGCTAATGTCATTAGCTTGTCCAGTTCTTCCACTGTCATATCCAGTGGACTCATAAGATGTCTCATGAATGATATTCTCCCTTCAGAATAAAATATGATGATATATACAAAATCGAAGATAAAATGGATTATCTTCGATTTGTTTGATACCGTTATTTATATATGAGTAAATCATCTACTGTTTTTCTTTTTGGAACGTCGGGTGTCTCTGCAGGATGTCCGATACAAATGATATTCACCAGTTCACGATCCTCCGGAATTTCCAACACTTTCGCTAAGGAATCATCAAAGATACCCATGATTACGGTTCCAAGTCCGAATTCATGAGCTGCGAGGCAAAATGTCTGGCTGGCAATACCGGCGTCAAACATCTGCCAGGTATCCTTACGGGATGTAGTATAGGAACCATCACGCTCATAACCGCATCTGTTCTTTAAAACAGTTACAGCAATCAGCATCGGTGCTGCATTCATGGTATTACCGTTATAGACAAAGCAGGAGGTGCATTCATTTGAGATCTTGTCTTTCAGTTCCTTGCTTTCAATGGCAATATAGCGAACAATCTGAGTGTTCTTCCATGACGGGGAATAGGATGCTGCTTCTACGATCTTTTCAAGTACATCGTGGGAAACCGGTTCTTCCGTGAACTTACGGATACTTCTTCTTCCATGGATACAGTCAAGAGTCTGCATAATAGAAACCTCCTTTTTGAATTCCTGCT
>JAUNSO010000007.1:58612-82626 GCA_030539165.1 bacterium | reverse complement strand
GATTCAAGAATGTTTTGCAATACGAAAGAAAATGTTTTATACTGAAACTTAGCAAAGGATTCAACTTCCAAGGAGGAACGGATATGGGATACGTAGAGAGAAAAAGATGGCTGTTCTTAGGACTGCCGTGGACATTTACCAAGTATACAATAGAGGATACGATGCTGACCGTGGATACCGGTTTGCTGAAGACAGTAGAGAACGACTGTTATATGTATAAGGTTCAGGATGTGAAGCTTGAGACCAGCTTGATTGAGAAGTTATTCGGTCTCGGTACAATCATCTGCTACACAGGAGATACGACGGATAAGGAGATCATTTTGCGGCACATCCGCCATGCCAAAGAGATCAAGAACTTTATTCTGGAGAAGTCAGAAGAGGATCGCAGAAAACGTCGTACACTCAACACACTGGATATCGGTGTCAGCGGAGATATAGACGCTGCAGATCTGGACTGATGGATGCAATGCAGGATAAGATAAGAAACCGGTCAGAGAATCGTTATTTTTCTTCTGACCGTTTTTTAATTAAAAACTTTTCAAAAATCAAGCCGGTCAGGAACCAGACCGGGGCATAATCCAGACGGATCACTCCATCTATATTCCACTTGGATTTGCTGTAGTCCCAAGGACACATGGCTCTCTTTTTTAAGAAGGTTCCGGACAGAAACTCAACTGTAAAAATGGCAATGGAATAAACAAAGCCGCGAAAAACAGGACTCTGTCTTTTCATCAGATAATATAAGGGCAGAATCAGGATACCAGTTCCGTAGATCGGGAACATCCAGATAGAGGTGTTTCCCTTTAGCTTCATCTCACGTTTACGAAAGGATTCAATTGAAGTAAACAGGATCTCCAGGCACCAGCCGAGGGTGCCGCACATTATAAATTTCTTCATCATGATGTTATTATGAAACGAGGGCTCTGATTTTATACCGATTTGTTAAAGTTGAAAATACAGATCAATTGAGATAGAATGATGGGGATATCAGAGCAGGGAGGTACGGATCATGACCTACAGAGAAGCAATTGCATATAAAGACAGCACACTTCAGTACGGAAGCGTACCGGGACTGGAGACGATCCGGGAACTGATGAACCGTCTGGGCAACCCGCAGGATACACTTCATTACATACATATTGCGGGAACGAACGGCAAGGGATCCGTGTCGGCTTATCTATCTGCTGTATTAAAGGAGGCAGGTTACAAAACCGGCAGCTACAATTCACCTCCTGTTTATGAATATCGGGAATTTGCCAGAATCAATGGCAGAAATATCAGTGAAGCAAATTATACAAGGTATATGGAACAGGTCTCTGAGGCAGCGGACATGATGGTGGCTGATGGACTGGCACACCCGACTGTATTTGAAATAGAAACAGCACTGGCTTTTCTTTTCTTTGCCGGTCAGAAATGTGATATCGTGGTACTGGAAGCGGGTATGGGCGGAGCACTGGATGCAACGAATATCATACAGGCACCGGATGTAGCAGTGTTAACCTCTATCACGATGGATCACGCGGACTATCTTGGACATACCCTGTCAGAGATCGCCGGACAGAAGGCGGGAATCATCAAGAAGGGCTGCAAAGCTGTATTCCTGGACACGCGCAGAGCCGGAAGTGCAGCTCCATCGGCATCGCAGGCTTTAGATGAGGAGCGGGAGCAGGTAACAAACAGGATCATC
Source organism: bacterium (assembly GCA_030539165.1). Taxonomy (GTDB): domain Bacteria; phylum Bacillota; class Clostridia; order Lachnospirales; family Lachnospiraceae; genus JAAYYM01. The sequence goes on along the minus strand of JAUNSO010000007.1, from coordinate 80,939 downwards.
CAAAGATGCTGCGAGCAGGATGTTGTATATACTATGGTCAGTCCGGCAGAAGCATATGATATCAGACATACGTTTCAAAAACAGGTGTTTTCTTATAAAAGTTGCAAGAAGATGAAGATCTCTCTGCTGGGAACATACCAAATAGACAATGCCATTCTTGCAATCAATGTCATTGAACAATTACGTAACATGGGTTATAAAATCAGTGACCAGCAGCTGAGAAGGGGACTGGAGGCTGCCGTATGGCCTGGCAGGTTTGATATCGTGTGTAAAAAGCCGTTGTTTATTCTGGATGGAGCGCATAATGAGGATGCAGCACGCAGGCTGGCAGAGTCTGTGGAATTGTATTTTACAAATCGGCGGATTATCTATATAATGGGTGTATTGAAGGATAAGGAATACGAAAAGATCTGTGAGCTGACAGCTCCTTATGCATCAGACATTATCACCGTGGCGACGCCTCATAACAGGAGAGCATTGCCGGCGCTTGATCTGGCAGAGACTGCCCGGAGATTTCATACGCAGGTAACAGCTGCCGACAGCATTGAGGAGGCAGTAGAACTGGCTCTTTTACTGGCGCAGATGCCGTCCGGAGGACAAGAGCCTGTTATCATTGCATTTGGTTCTCTTTCTTATCTGGGAGAGATTTATCATATGATGCAGCATAGAGAGCAGATAAGGAGTGATTCACATGGTAGACAAAGAGAAGATTGAGCAGGCAGTCAGACTGCTGCTTGAGGGCATCGGTGAGGATCCTGAGCGGGAGGGACTGAAAGAGACCCCTGACAGGATCGCACGTATGTATGAGGAAATCTATGGCGGCATGGATGAATCACCAAGAGAGCATCTGCACAAGACCTTTACAGCAGAAAAGAATGAAATGGTGCTGGAAAAGGATATTACGTTTTATTCCACCTGCGAGCATCACCTGATGCCATTTTACGGAAAGGTACATGTAGCCTATATACCTGACGGCAGGGTGGTCGGCATCAGCAAGCTTGCAAGAACTGTCGATATCTATGCCAGACGTTTGCAGATTCAGGAGCAGATGACAGCACAGATCGCTGATGCGCTGATGGAGTATCTGGCACCCAAGGGGGTGATGGTCATGGCAGAGGCAGAGCATATGTGTATGACCATGCGTGGAATCAAGAAGCCCGGCACTACGACGGTGACCGTGGTGACCAAGGGAGCATTTGAACATAACGAAGCATTGCAGAATACATTTTTCCACCTGCTGGGCAGTCATATGAATGCAGGAATACCAGATTCCTATCGAGAGGATGGCAATGGGTCATCGAACGGGAGTCCTGTCCTATGAACAGGATTGACCGGATTATAAATAACAAATGTTATATTAAGTGTATGGCAGAAATAAAGACGCTTGAGGCTGCAAGAAGGTTTTGCGGACATGGCATGGAGCATTGTCTGGATGTTGCACGTATCATGATGATATTAAACTATGAAGAACAGGCAGATCTGTCACGAGAACTGATTTATGCAGCCGCGTTGCTGCATGATATCGGAAGAGGCATGGAATACAAAACAGGGATCTCTCACGAGCAGGCTGGTATATCGACAGCACGTGATATTCTGAAAGCGTGTGGGTTTAGTCAGGAAGAGACCGGGCTGTTAATCGAGGCAATCCGCTCACACAGAGATGCGAGTATCAGGGAAGAGCGCACCTTATCCGGGCTTTTGTATCGCGCAGATAAGCTGTCCCGCGCATGCTATGCCTGTGAAGCAGAGCCGGCATGTGATTGGGATATCAGCAAAAAGAACATGCAGATCCAGTATTAAATATAGAAAAATAACTGTCAGGCGGACAGGGCTATCAGATTGGAGAAGATGATGAGAATCGGATCAAGGGAGTTTGAACTAAAAAATCACACATATATTATGGGGATCTTGAATGTAACACCGGATTCATTTTCTGACGGAGGCCGTTATACAGAACCTGAGGCGGCTCTTCGCAGGGCTGAGCAGATGATACAGGAGGGGGCGGATATTCTGGATGTCGGTGGAGAGTCTACCCGTCCGGGGCATACGCAAATCAGTGCTGAGGAAGAAATCAACAGAGTATCACCTGTTATCGAAAGGGTGAAAGCAAACTTCGATATTCCGGTATCCATCGATACCTATAAATCGGAGGTTGCACAGGCAGCTATTCATGCAGGAGCAGATCTGGTGAATGATATATGGGGACTTCGTTATGATGCAAAGATGGCACGATGCATTGCACAGAATCAAGTGGCATGCTGCATTTCCCATAATCGTGAAGAGGCTTCCTACCATGCCTTTCCGGCAGATGTGATCAAGGATCTTGCAGAATCAGTTATCATAGCTACGGATGCAGGCATTGCAAGGAACAAGATCATTTTGGATCCCGGCATTGGCTTTGCAAAGTCAGCGGAGCAGAATCTGCAGCTGCTGGCACATATGGACTGGCTGCATGTTCTGGAGCTTCCGCTGTTACTTGGTACATCCAGAAAATCCGTCATTGCCTCTGTCAGTGTACCGCCCCTGCCGATAGATCAGCGCAAAGAGGGCACGTATGTCACAACTGTATTTGCAGTACAAAATGATTATCATTTTGTACGTGTACATGACATTGCAGAAAATAAACGCGTCATAGATATGACGAGAGCCATCATGGACAGGAGGGAACAGCCGCATGGATTGTATCAGAATATGTAACCTTGAGATATTTGGCAAGCATGGGGTATACGAGGAAGAAAACAAGCTGGGACAGAAGTTTCTCGTGTCGGCAGATTTATACTTTTCAACACGTACAGCAGGCTGTGATGACATCCTTTCCGAGTCCCTGCATTATGGTGAGGTGTGTCATTTTATCAACGATTTTATGAAGGACCGCTGCTACAAGCTGATAGAGACGGTTGCTGAACAGCTGGCAAAGGAGCTGTTATTGAGGTTCAGAAAGCTGGAACGTGTGAGGATAGAAGTAAAGAAGCCCTGGGCACCGATCGGACTGCCTCTGGAGTCAGTATCGGTTGTAATCGAGCGAAGCTGGCATACAGCCTATGTGGCGCTTGGCTCCAATATGGGAGAGCGTGAGGAGTATCTGCAAAATGCGATTCAGACTCTGGAAGAGCGTGCAGACTGCTCCGTTGAGAGGATATCAAGGTTTATTGAGACGGAGCCCTATGGATATACAGAACAGGAACGATTTTTGAACGGAATGATAGAATTACATACGTTATTATTGCCGGAGGAGCTGTTGGCACTGCTTCAGGAAATTGAGCAGGAGGCAAAAAGAGAGCGCGTCACCAAATGGGGACCGCGCACATTGGATCTGGATATCATTTTTTATGATGATATGATCATAGACTCAGTAGAACTGACGGTTCCTCATGCAGATATGCATAATCGTGGATTTGTACTGGAACCGCTGGCTCAGATTGCTCCGAATGTAAGACATCCTGTGCTGAATCAAACAGTTGCACAGCTTCTGGAGAAGCTGGAAAGTAAACAGCAATAAAACGCAGGCAGCTAGTCTTTGATGACAACAGCCGCTGCTGCCTCTGTAAATTCTGTCACATTGATTTCTCCGGAGGTAGGGGTTTTGTACATCGGGATATCTTCGTCAAAGGCTATGAAATAGGTATATGTTGATGTAATGTTGATATCACAATAGTTACCGGAAGCTATGAATTCCGGTTCAGAGCCGTCGGGCCGCATTCTCATGAGTGCCGGCTCGGCGGCATCATTTTTTTGATAATAAATATAATCATAACCGATGTTATAGGTGTCAATACGGTCGGCAGTCAGCTTTTCAATGGAGCCCTGACTCATATCATATCGATAGAGTGAGTAGTTATCAGCAACATTGATATAATACATGTATTGATCCTGAAGAATCGGTTGATAGAGCTTCCCTTCATAAATCGTTTCTATGGTATGCAGACTTGTATCATAAGCGGAAAGAATGAAACGTTCTTCCTCATTTGCATAGTAAATCGTACTGCCGGAGGAGCAGGCAGGACTGACAATGGCCTCAATGGTCATTTTTTTATTGCTTCCGTCGGTATTGATCTGGTAGAGAGCCATACCCTCTGTATTGTCATAGTGCTGGTAATAAATCGTATTGTCTATCAGCTTCAGAATGCCTGATGGAGTTTTATCCAGAGATTTATTATTCTTTCCGTTCTTTTGTATGCGGTAGACACCGAACATATTTCCCAGATATCCGAATCCCTTATTTGCCGAATCTGCATCCTGATAATAATACAGATATTTCCCTCCGGCATTGATGTATTTGACAGGGACATCCCATACCTCCTTGATATCGGTGCAGCCCGGTGTCATGGAATACAGCTGCCAGCCGTCATAGGGGTTGGCAAAGTAAACGACTCCGTCATTTTCACAGAATAATCCGTCATTGATCAGATTACCGGCTGTGTTGCCGACTGTGCCGGGAGCATTTGGGATGATGCGGTTGAGATAGTTTGAGAAAAACAAACCGCCGATCAGAAGTATGACAACAACCGCTAAAATGATTATATTTTTTACTTTCATCATACATACCTCCGATGAGACTTTACATGGATTTTTCTTTGATTACATTATAATGTTTTTTGTGTAAAAAAGCAATCACAGCAGGCATCTTCGTCTTGTCATCTGCACAGAATTGGGTTATGATATTTTTATCCGACAAGAGGAAATATGGAAATAAAACAGCAGGAAAATATCTTGCTGCAGAAAGAATGAAGGTTATTATGGAACTGGAAGAATTAAGAAAAAAATTAGATGCAATAGATGCGCAGCTTACGGCATTGACAGAACAAAGACTGAACATCTGTGAACAGGTGGCAGAGTACAAAATCCTGCATGGCAGGCCGGTTCTGGATGCAGAGCGTGAGCGGCAGAAAATACAGTCGGTACGTGCTTTGGTGACAGATGAACGGTATCAGGATGCCGTTGAACATCTGTTTACGCAGATCATGGCAGACAGCAGGGCATTACAGACAGAATTGATGAAGGGCAAGCAGAGTGAATAGGATGAGAGAAAAAGAACTGGTACTGTACAAACATTTTAAACATGGAGATATCCTGAATGATATGTCATGGCTGATGACGAACTATCAGGATGATTATTATAATACGGAAGACAAGAGAAATCTGCTTTTTGACGTGATCCACCGTCTGATCGAGCTTGCCGGCAGTCATGGATATGAGGGCAATCTGTGGCATACCTACCTGACCTATCTGCTGGCAAATAATGAAAATGCATTCAGCATGGCATCTGAAATCAAGGGAGCAGTGCAGGGAAGTATCAACCAGGTCGCATTACATGACTTTGCTATTTTCAAAGAAATGTTCGACTGTGATCTGACGGTACTGGAAAATGAACTGCATGCAGGCTGTATTCCATTATTATTCAACTATGAGAATATCAATAATGAAAGCAAGTTTTTTAATAAACGTATCCGTGACCGTATCTGCGAGCTGAGTGTGAAACTGGCTCAGACAGAGAGCCCGGAGGAGTTTCTCAGCATCATGGAGGGATTCTACAAAGACTTTGGAGTTGGTAAATTTGGTTTACATAAAGCATTTCGCGTAGAGCACGGAGAACATGGTGCAAAGATCATTCCCATCACAAATATTGCACATGTGTATCTGGAAGATCTGGTTGGTTATGAAATCCCGAAACAGAAGCTGATCGAGAATACAGAGGCTTTTGTGAGCGGGAAAAAAGCAAATAACTGTCTGCTGTTTGGAGATGCCGGAACTGGCAAGTCCAGCAGTATCAAGGGTATTCTGAACCTTTATTATGATAAGGGACTGCGGATCATAGAAATCTATAAGCATCAGTTCCAGGATCTGAATGATGTCATCGCGCAAATCAAAAACAGAAACTATAAGTTCATCATTTATATGGATGATCTTTCATTTGAAGATTTTGAAATAGAATATAAGTATCTCAAGGCTGTGATAGAGGGCGGATTGGAAAAGAAGCCGGCAAACGTACTGATCTATGCGACCTCCAACAGAAGACATCTTGTCAGAGAGAAGTTCTCTGATAAGGAAGAACGCAGAGAAGATCTGCACAGCTCAGATACAGTACAGGAGAAGCTGTCTCTGGTTGCACGTTTTGGTGTTTCTATCTTTTTCTGTGCACCGGATAAGAGAGAGTTTGAGAATATTGTTAAGACTCTGGCAGAGCGCTATGGTGTGACTATGCCGGAGGAGGAACTGCTATTAGAGGCTAATAAATGGGAACTGTCACATGGCGGCCTGTCCGGCAGGACAGCCCAGCAGTTTATAGATTATTTACTCGGAAAAGAGTAGGGAGGAAACCGGATGAGTATACAGACCTTTGCAGCCATAGATGTAGGTTCCTATGAACTGGCCATGAAGATCTATCAGTTTTCAGGCAAGGGAGAAATGAAACAGATCGACCACATCCGCCACAGCATAGAACTCGGAACGGATACATATTCGACAGGCAAGATCTCACATGAGAGAGTGGATGAGCTATGTCAGGTACTGTCTGAGTTTGCAGATATCATGAAGAGCTATAAGGTGGCGGCTTATCGTGCATGCGGAACCAGTGCCATACGTGAGACAGAAAACAGGATCATCGTACTGGAACAGATCAAGCTGCGTACAGGGCTTACGGTAGATGTCCTGAGTAATTCAGAGCAGCGGTTTTTGCACTATAAATCAGTAGCGTCCAAGGGGGAACGGTTTGACAAGGTCATCGAAAAGGGTACTGCCATTGTTGATGTAGGCGGAGGCTCTATTCAGATTTCATTATTTGATAAGGATTCCCTTGTGGCGACACAGAACATCCGTCTTGGCATCCTGCGTATGAGGGAAATGCTCGGGGATATCGAGCCGCGCACGAAGGATTATGAGCATCTGATTGAGGAACTGGTGGATAATCAGCTGCTTTCTTTCCAGTCACTGTATCTGAAGGACAGGGACATCAAGAATATCATTGTTGTGGATGATTATATTTCTTTCATTATGCAAAAGCTTGGTAAAGAAAAGAAGGATAATACGATCACACAGCAGCAGTATATGGCATTTGTAGATATTCTCAGGATACAGACACCGGAGCAGGTGGCAGAGTATATTGGAATGCCGGAGGAAAACGCCTCCCTTTTAACGCCATCTGCGATTTTATTCAAAAGAATTCTTGAAATCACAGGAGCCGAACTGCTGTGGGCGCCCGGAGTGGGGCTGGCTGACGGAATCGCATATGATTATGCCCAGAAGAATAAACTGATACAGGTACAGCATAACTTTGAAAATGATATCATAGCATGTGCCGAGAATATGGGAAAACGGTATAAGGGAAACCGTACCAGAAATGTGTTTGTACAGCAGGTGGCACTGACGATCTTTGATAGTACGAAAAAGCTGCATGGAATGGGAAAGAGAGAACGTCTGCTGCTCAGAATCGCGGCATTGCTCGGTGACTGCGGCAAATTTATCAGTCTGGAAGCTATGGCGGAGTCCTCCTATAGTATCATTATGGCAACAGAAATCATAGGTCTGTCTCATATGGAACGTGAGATAGTGGCAAATGTTGTGAAATACAATAAAGCATCCTTTCAGTATTACAATGAACTGTCAGCAACATCCGCGTTGGATAAGGCTTCTTATCTGACGATAGCGAAGCTGGTGGCAATTTTCAGAACGGCTGATGGTGTCTGCAGAAGCCAGCGGAGAAAGGTACAGGATGTGAAAGCCTCTCTGAAGGATGACCAGTTGATTCTGACGGTGTGCTCTGATGAGGACCTTTCTTTAGAAAAAGGATTTTTTGACAGAAAGGCACGGTTCTTTGAGGAAGTATTTAGTGTAAAACCGATCATAAAGCAAAAAAGGAGCTTGAACGATGGCAGATAAATTTGACTTAAAGAGAAGCGAGTATTATTACAACCGTGAACTCAGCTGGATTTTATTTAATAATCGTATTCTGGAGGAGGCACGTGATAAGACACTGCCGCTCTTTGAACGATTGAAATTTCTGAGCATTACCGCATCCAATCTGGATGAGTTTTTCATGATTCGTGTAGCATCCTTGAAGGATATGGTCAATGCGGACTATACCAAGCCGGATATTGCAGGACTGACACCGGGCGAACAGCTGGAGAAAGTCAATGCTGCGACACATGAGCTGGTACAGCTGCAGTATTCGACCTATAATCGTTCCTTACTGCCGCTGCTGCAGCAAAACGGGGTGCATGTGGTGACGGAGCATGAGGGCCTGACAAAGAAACAGGCAGAGTATGTAGACCGCTATTTCAGTGAGAATGTATATCCGGTGCTGACTCCGATGGCAGTAGACTCGTCACGTCCGTTTCCGCTGATACGCAACAAGACATTGAATATCGGTGCTCTGGTGACCAAAAAGAATGAAAAAAAGGAAGTCGAGTTCGCAACGGTACAGGTACCTGCCGTGCTGCCGCGTATCGTACTGATACCGGGAGAGAAGGATGAAACGACTCTGATTTTGTTAGAGGAGATCATTGAGAGAAATATTGACCAGCTGTTTTTGAATTATGATGTCATATGTGCATATCCTTTCAGAATCATGAGAAATGCGGATCTGACGATTGACGAGGATGAGGCGGCCGATCTGTTAAAGGAAATCGAAAAGCAGTTAAAGAAGCGTCAATGGGGAGAAGCCATCCGTCTGGAGGTGGATGATGACATTGACAAGAGACTGCTGAAAATACTGAGACATGAATTATCCATTAAGGAAGAGGATATCTACTATATCAATGGTCCGCTGGATCTGACTTTTCTGATGAAAATGTATGGCCTGCAGGGCTTCGAGCAGCTGAAGAATGTTCCGTATGTACCCCAGCCGGTTCCACACCTGCAGACAGACAGAGATCTGTTCGCACAGATCAGAGAAGGGGATAAGCTCCTGCATCATCCGTATGAGACCTTTCAGCCTGTCGTTACATTTATACAGCAGGCAGCAAAGGATCCTGATGTACTGGCAATCAAGCAGACACTCTATCGTGTCAGCGGCAATTCGCCGATCATTGCAGCTCTGGCACAGGCTGCTGAAAATGGAAAGCAGGTAACGGTACTGGTAGAGTTAAAGGCCAGATTTGACGAGGAGAATAATATCGTCTGGGCAAAGATGTTAGAGAAAGCGGGCTGCCATGTCATCTATGGACTGGTCGGACTGAAAACGCACTCTAAGATCACACTGGTAGTCAGACGTGAAGAAGACGGCATCAGGAGATATGTACATCTTGGTACCGGAAATTATAATGATATTACAGCAAAGCTGTATACAGATCTTGGTCTGCTGACTTGTTCGGAAAAGATCGGAGAGGATGCAACTGCCGTGTTCAATATGCTGTCAGGCTACTCAGAGCCTGTATCATGGAATAAGTTAGCACTGGCTCCGCTCTGGCTCAAGGAGAAATTTCTGTATCTGATCAATAAAGAACGCGAAAATGCATTGCAGAAAAAGCCGGCAAGGATCATTGCCAAGATCAATTCACTCTGTGACAGTGACATTATAGAAGCATTATATGAGGCCTCTCATGCAGGTGTGGAGATTGATCTGATCGTCAGAGGCATCTGCTGTCTGAGAGTTGGTATCCCGGAAATCAGCGAGCATATCAGGGTTCGCTCTATCGTAGGCAATTTCCTAGAGCACAGTCGGATCTTTTATTTTCATAATGCAGGAAAGGAAAAGATATTTCTGGGATCGGCTGACTGGATGCCGCGTAATCTGGAACGCCGCGTAGAAATCATGTTCCCGATCGAAGAGGAGGAACTCAAGCAAAAGGTTATGCATCTGCTGCAGGTACAGCTGGATGATACGATGAAGGCAAGGGTATTGACAGCAGACGGTACATATGAAAGAATTGATAAAAGAGGGAAGGAATCCATCTGTGCGCAGGAACAGTTCTGTCAGGAGGCTATGCAGGCAGTCAAATCCATGAAAGAAAATGTAAATGCACGCATATTTGTACCGGAGGAGCATATAGAAGAATGAGGAGCATCATATTAGCATCCGGTTCGCCGCGCAGGAGCATGATCCTGACGCAGGCCGGAATCGAGTTTCAGGTCATCCTGCCGACAATGTCGGAGGAGGTGACAGACAAAATCCTGCCTGAGGAGGTGGTGGAGGATCTGTCGAAGCAGAAAGCACAGAATACAGCCGCCGGTCTGGAGCAGGAGAATTATCTGGTGATTGGTGCGGATACGATCGTAAGTATCGGCAGCAGGATACTGGGGAAACCGTCAGATGAATCAGATGCGGCCGATATGCTTCGTGCATTGCAGGGACATGTGCATCAGGTGTATACAGGAGTTACTTTTGTATATGACCGGGATGGTGAGGTGCAGATACATTCATTTCATGCCATGACCGAGGTGGAGATGGCACCGATGACCGATGAAGAGATCAGGGCATACATCGCCACGGGTGAGCCGATGGATAAAGCCGGTGCTTACGGGATACAGGGAAGAGGCTGTGTATACATAAAGGGCATTCATGGTGAGTATAATAATGTAGTCGGATTTCCGATTGCAAAAATTCATTCCATATATCAAGAATTAGGGTTGTAGTCCGATATTGTTAGCGTTAAAATATAGTTATAGAGGAGGGTTGCGCTATGCATGAATATGATGATGAAGTATTGAATGTATTTTTGAAATATCAGAGCAAACTCTTTGATGAGAATGTAGCTGATAATTTGGAAGAGGCAGAGGCCTTTTTGGAGGATTGCCTTGCAGTAGTAGTGAATTCCCTGCAGGAGGTCTGGGAGTATTTCGATGAGAATGGAGTAGATCTCGAGGGAATGGAACTCGAAGACATCGAGGATGCCTCCGAGGTATTTAAGATCCCTGACGGAAGATATCTGATCGTTGAAGGGTAGTAAAAAAGGGAGAGTTAGAGAATAAACTTTTCTATGATTTCAGAAATGCCATCGTGATTATTATCGTGCTCGGTAATATAATCGGCGGCATTTTTTGCGATATCGGTTCCGTTTGCCATAGCAGCACCGACTCCGGCGGCTTCCAGCATGGTGGTATCATTTTCCTCATCTCCGGAGGCTACAGAGTTCTCAATCGGAATATTCAAATAGTGACACAGATATTTTACAGCATTGCCTTTGGTAGAGGCAGGAGAGCCGTATTCCAACAGCAGAGGACTGGAGAACGTAGAACTGACTTTTCCCTCTGCCCATGATGAGAGCTTTGCACGGAATGCATCCAGTCTGGGACGTCCGTTCATATCCATAACGATAATCTTCATGGGCTCCTCATCCAGTACACTGAGAATATCATTGGTCACAAGGGTAGGCATCTGGATGTGCTCACAGTAATGCGCCAGCTCCGGTGTATCGTGCAGACTGATGATGTGCGTATCAGAATAGGTATGGATATGAAGGTCTTCCTGATCTGCCTGATCAAACAGATACTTTACGCAGTCAAAAGAAAGCGGAGAGTGCAGGATGGTTTTCTTTTCATAGCAGTCATAAATCAGACCGCCATTGTAGGAGACCACATAGGAGCCAGGACCTGTGAAGCCGAATTGCTCAGATACCGAAAGTACACTGTTGATCGGACGCCCGGAACATAAAACAAGTTTGTGACCGGCATCTGTCATACGTTTGATGGTATCAAGTGAGTGACGGCTGATGTTTTTCTGGTCATCTAACAGCGTTCCGTCGAGATCTGTAAATAGTATTTTTGTTGTTTTCATGGGTAGTCTCCTTTTTCATGCAGCAAAGGGCATGTAAATATTCAGAGCCGCATCATTTTGAGCGGCTCTTATAATCTGTTAATTGATATAATAAGTCTTCAGGAACAAACAGTTTGCCATAACCGATACCGAGGTCCGTTTCCGGCTTGGTTGTGCCGTGAAAATCGGAGCCGCCGGTTATGAGCAGTTCATATTTTGCTGCCAGTCTTTTGATATCGCGTTCATCACTTGGAGCATAGGTCGTATAAACAGCCTCAATGCCATCCAGACCTGCAGCTTTCAAGCGTGCCGTGAATGCATCCAGCTTTGCCGTGCCCATGTGATAGAGCACCGGGTGAGCCAGCACAGCGACACCGTCGGCAGTGTGGATCAAATCAATCGCCTGTTCCGGAGTGACCTTTTCACGAGGCACATAACAGGGACCGGTATCGCCGATGTATCGTTCAAAGGCTTCTCTCATGGATTTGATCTGTCCGGTTTCCAGCATATATTTTGCATAGAGTCCTCTGGTTACAACAGAATCGGGAAACCGTTTCCGTAAATCCTCCATTGTGATCTGAATACCATGTTCACGCAGCTTTACACACATTTTTTCGTTGCGCAGATCACGGGACTCCTGAAACTTTACCAGGTAATCCTGAAAGGCCGGATTTTTATAATTGATAAAAAGTCCTAATATGTGTACGTCACAGGCTTCATTTTCCGTGGAGAGTTCTATGCCCGGAATCACTTTAACCGGTTTATTCTGAGCATAGGAAAGCGCCTCATCCAGACCGTCAACTGTATCGTGATCGGTCAGGGCAAATGCGGACAGTTTCTTTTCCAGAGCATAATCTACCAACTCTATGGGGCTGTAGGAGCCGTCGGATTTATTGGAATGTACGTGTAAATCAATTGCATTCATACTAGTTATCGTCGTCTTCCTTATTTGCTGTGTATACGAATCTCTTACGAGCCATTTCATCGCTTTCCAGATATTCATCGTAGGTCGTGATCTTGTCGATCAGTGCGCCGCCCGGCATGATTTCCATGATGCGGTTTGCGGTTGTCTGTACGAACTGGTGGTCATGGGAAGCAAAGAGTACGACACCGGGGAACTTGATCAGTCCGTTGTTGAGGGCGGTGATGGATTCCATATCCAGGTGGTTGGTCGGTTCATCCAGAATCAATACATTGGAAGCGCTGATCATCATCTTGGACAGCAGACAGCGAACCTTTTCACCTCCGGACAGGATCTTGACCTTTTTGACGCCGTCTTCACCCGGGAAGAGCATTCTGCCGAGGAAACCGCGTACATAGGTGACATCCTTGACCGGAGAGTAGCCTGTCAGCCAGTCAGAGATGGTGAGATCATTATTGAATTCTTCTGTGGAATCCTTTGGGAAGTATGCCTGTGTTGTGGTGACACCCCATTTATAGGTGCCGTCATCGGGCTCCATTTCACCCATTAATATTTTAAATAATACAGTTTTGGCAAGCTCATTGCCGCCGACGAAAGCAACCTTGTCTTCGCGTCCGAGGATAAAGGAAACGTTGTCGAGGATTTTTTCTCCGTCAATGGTCTTGCTGATGCCCTCTACTGCCAGTACTTCATTGCCAATTTCACGTTCCGGACGAAAATCCACATAGGGATATTTTCTGGAAGAGGGCTTGATCTCGTCAAGCTCGATCTTTTCCAGTGCTTTTTTACGTGAGGTTGCCTGTTTGGATTTGGAGGCATTTGCGGAGAAACGGGAGATGAACTCCTGCAGCTCTTTGATTTTCTCTTCCTTTTTCTTATTGGCTTCCTTCATCTGCTTCACAAGCAGCTGACTAGACTCATACCAGAAATCATAGTTACCGGCATAGAGCTGGATCTTGCCGTAATCGATATCAGCGGTATGGGTACATACTTTATTTAAGAAGTATCTGTCATGGGATACGACTATGACTGTATTTTCAAAGTTAATCAGGAATTCTTCAAGCCATGCAATGGCATCGAGATCCAAATGGTTTGTCGGCTCATCCAGGAGCAGGATATCGGGATTACCGAAGAGGGCTTTTGCAAGCAGCACTTTCACCTTCTCACTGCCGTTCAAATCTTTCATAATGGAGTAGTGCAGCTCTGTATCGATTCCGAGGCCGTTTAACAACATGGCAGCATTGGATTCTGCTTCCCAGCCGTCCATCTCAGCAAATTCTCCTTCGAGCTCACTGGCACGGATGCCGTCTTCGTCAGAGAAGTCTTCCTTAGCGTAGATGGCGTCTTTTTCCTTCATGATCTGATAAAGCCGCTCATTTCCCATGATGACGGTATCCATAACGGGATATTCGTCGTATTTAAAATGATCCTGTTCGAGTACGGAGAGACGTTGTCCGGGAGTAATGGCGATATCTCCTTTTGTGGTCTCCAGATTACCGGAGAGGATGCGTAAGAAGGTTGATTTGCCGGCGCCATTTGCACCAATCAGGCCGTAGCAGTTTCCTTCTGTGAATTTGATATTGACATCTTCAAATAATGCCTTTTTGCCAAGGCGGAGTGTTACATTGTTTGCACTAATCATTTCAAAACCTCATTTTTACGATATAATTGCGTTTTTAGTCACCTCTATTATTATACATAAAAAGAGTTTCATTTCAAGGACAAAAACAGACGTATATATAAAATATGTACAAACAGCCACCACTTGGTATCAGTGATGGCTGTTGATCTGTCATATAATGAATGTAATCGTTGTTAATTATTTGGCTTGTTATTTGTCCTTGCCTGTGGAGATGTAGTTGTATACAAATGCAGCGAGTGCGCCGCCTACGAGTGGAGCGAGGATGAATACCCATACCTGTGCAATGGCTTCGCCGCCGGCTACGAGAGCGGGGCCAAGGCTTCTTGCGGGATTAACGGAAGTGCCTGTAAACGGGATTCCGAGGATATGTACGAGTACAAGAGCGAGTCCGATTACGATTCCGGCAACTGAGCTGTTCTCTACCTTTGAGGTAACACCGATGATGGCGATTACGAATACGAAGGTGAGGATGACTTCTACGACAAATGCCTGTCCTGCATTGATACCAAGGGCACTGCTGGCACCATATCCATTTGTTCCGAGGCTTGCATTGGAGCCGAACATGAATACGAGAACGCCTGCGCCTGCAATTGCTCCGATAATCTGAGCGATAATATAGCCAACAAAGTCTTTGACATCTATCTTACGCAGGATCAGCATTGCGAGGGATACAGCTGGATTGATGTGACAGCCTGATACGTTTCCGATGGAGTATGCCATGGCTACGATGACAAGACCAAATGCGAATGCAATCAGGAGTGTGGACAGAGCAAGCGGGATGGGCTGGCCTGCATTTGAGAGTAATGTATTGGCGGCAACGGCACTGCCGCAGCCAAAAACAACTAAAACAAAGGTTCCGATAAATTCTGCAACGTATTTCTTCATAGATAATTCCCTCCTTAAGTGATTAGTTGATAGTATTATAGCATAATAAATGGGAATTGTCAGAAAAAGTTGAAAAAAGTGGTGAAATTTCTGCAATTTTTTTGTGAAGGAATTATATGTTAACGAACGGACGCTAAGTGAACGGAATGATGGGGATGGATGTCTCATGGATGAATAACCGCCATGGTTCTAAGCAAAGCAGGGGAGGCTGTGGCTACGGACGCGACCGGCACACATTCGGCTCAGCCTCAAGTGTGCCTTTCTCGGCATCCTTGCCTCGAATCGCTGTTTACGGATGCTTTGCTAAGAAGCATGGCGAACATTCATAAATCGACATCCATCCCCGCCATCCCGTTCACTTGGCTGTGGGGTGTGACATGAGTAAGAATATGGAGTGTTTGTAGAGCTATTCTTAGAAATTACTGAAATTGAGCTTTTCTCATGTTATAATATATAAGAGTTTATCAAGGATGGTTTATGAGAACTTATAAAGAAAAGAGAAGGTCTGTAACTAACAGGAAAAGTTTGTTGGTTTGTACGGGGAACGGAATGATTAAATAATAATTCAATGAAGTAGGAGCAGAGATGAACCGTCAGTTTATTCAGGGATTTTCGATTAATTGGGATAAGATAGAGCCGCGTAGTTATCTGCGGGAGATTGAGGCGATTAAGGAGCTGCAGTATTTGGAATTCGAGAAGCCGATTACGTTTTTGGTAGGCGAGAATGGTACGGGGAAGTCTACGCTGTTAGAAGCGATTGCGGTTGCGGCGGGATTTAATCCTGAGGGTGGAACGAAGAATTATCATTTTTCGACTTATGACTCGCATTCTGAGCTTTGTGAAGCGATACGGCTGCATAAAGGGATTCGGACTCCGGGATGGGGTTATTTTTTACGGGCGGAGAGCTTCTATAATGTGGCTACGCAGGAAGAGGAATATGCAAGGGGTTCGGCGGCTATGTCTGAGTATCTGCACCGGAAATCTCATGGTGAGAGTTTTCTTGCCATTGCGCAGAAGCAGTTTAAGCAGAATGGACTTTATTTGCTGGATGAGCCTGAGGCGGCACTGTCTCCACAGAGACAGTTAACGCTTATGATGGAGATAGATCGTTGTGTAAAGGAAGAGTCACAGTTTATCATTGTGACGCATTCTCCGATTCTGCTCGGCATACCGGGAGCGCAGATCTATACGTTGGATCAGGGTGCGATTCGGGAGTGTGAATATGAGGAAACGGACAGCTATCAGATCACGGAAATGTTTATTAATCATAGAGAGGCATTTCTGCGGAGACTCTAAACATAAACGAACATACATTCGAGAAAAAATTGCAATGAACGATTGGGCATGATATAATGTCGTTAGACATTATATCAGCGCATGTTTTGGTGCGCATAAATTATCATGAGCTATGCTCATGATATAGTATTTACCTAATCGTCAAGAAAGATAAGGATGATTATGTTTCATAAGAAAATCAAAATAAATACATATGCTCATGAGAATCAGAAGCCGGTAGTGAAATGCAGCATCTGTAATGGGGAACAGGTCGCAGGCTTTCGGGATATTCATACGGGCAAATTTGAGGAAGTGATGCTGATCAGGAATGCGAAGGATCTGGAGATGTTTATGCAGATGTACGGGATTGCGGAAGTGGAGAAAATATATTAGGGAAAGCGGGATGTTAAGATGAAAAGGATTGTTATTTATTATTCATTGGAAGGGAATACGGAGAAGGCGGCGAAGCAGATTGCGGAGGCGCTGGAAGCAGAGCTTGTGAGGATTGAGCCGGTTAAGTCTATACCGACAGACAGCGATAAGAAGTTTATGGTCGGAGGAATGCAGGCTATGTTCGACATATGCCCAAAGCTTCAAAATGAGAGACTGGATGAAGCTGCATATGACCAGATTATTCTTGGAACTCCTGTATGGGCAGGCAAATGCGCCTCTCCGGTCAGAAGCTTTATTAAGAAAAATCATTTGAATGAGAAGGTGACGGCTGTATTTACCTGCAGCGGTGGCGGAGATAATGATGGCTGCATTGCAAATCTGAAGAAGCTGCTGCATCATATACAGTATACAGTTGCACTGGCAGATCAGAATAATCAGGAGCTTTCGGGAAAGAATGAATCCAGACTGGCAGAATTTATTGAACAGTTGAAGCACATATCAGAATAGAATCAAAGAGTGTATTGAACATATAGTATTGGAGTTAAGTACGGTGTTTCAGGGAAATAAGGATACAACAATGATAGTTCAGAATCATAACACATCCTCAAAACAACATATTTATGCTGCCATAGATTTGAAATCCTTCTATGCTTCTGTAGAGTGCGTGGAGCGTGGACTGGACCCGCTGACGACCAATCTGGTAGTGGCAGATGCGAGCAGGACTGAGAAAACGATTTGTCTTGCGGTATCGCCGTCGCTGAAGTCGTATGGAATACCGGGCAGGGCGAGGCTCTTTGAGGTCGTGCAGCAGGTAAAAAGGGCGAATGCAGACAGGGTCAACAGGGCACCGGGGCGTAAATTTGCAGGGGCATCTTATGATGCTGTGAAGCTGCAGCAGGACGCTTCGCTAGCCATTGACTATATTGCAGCACCGCCGCAAATGGCATTATACATGAAGTGCAGTACACAGATTTACGATATTTATCTGAAATATATTGCCCCGGAGGATATTCATATCTATTCTGTGGACGAGGTCTTTATGGATGTGACGGACTATCTGGAGACTTATCAGATGACGGCACGTGAACTGACTATGAAAATGATTCACGAGGTGCTTGATACTACAGGTATTACAGCTACGGCGGGAATCGGGACGAATATGTATCTGTGCAAGATCGCAATGGACATTGTGGCAAAGCATGTAGAAGCTGATGCAGACGGCGTCCGAATTGCGGAACTGGATGAGATGTCATACAGAAAACAGCTATGGAATCACAGACCGCTCACTGATTTCTGGCGGGTGGGCAGAGGTTATGCAAAGAAGCTTGAACAGAACGGACTGATGACAATGGGTGATGTTGCACGCTGTTCTGTAGGTAAAGCAACAGATTATTATAATGAAGATTTATTATACAAATTATTTGGTATTAATGCAGAGCTTTTGATTGACCATGCATGGGGTTTTGAACCATGCACGATTGCAGACATCAAATCCTATCAGCCGGAAAATCACAGCTTAGGTGCCGGTCAGGTACTGCAGAGTCCTTATACGGTGCCAATGGCAAGACTCATTGTGAAGGAAATGACAGATCTGCTGGTGCTAGATCTGGTGAATAAGAAGCTGGTGACAGACCAGATTGTACTGACTGTAGGCTATGATGTTGAGAGTCTGACGAATCCGGATATCCGTAAGAAATATCACGGAGAAGTCACGATAGACCGTTATGGCAGAGAGGTTCCGAAGCCTGCCCATGGAACTGCCAGACTGAACGGTATGACATCCTCTACGAAGCAGATTATGGATGCAATGACGACGCTGTATGACAGTATCATGAATCCGGATTTGCTGGTCAGAAGAGTCAATGTGGCTGCAATTAATGTGGCAGATGCTGCAAGTGCCAAAGAGGAACAGTACGAGCAGTTGGATCTCTTTTCTTATTTTGCACCTGAAGAGAAGAAGCAGGAAGCAGAGGAGCTGGAAAAGGAGCAGAAGCTGCAGCAGGCGATGCTGGAAATCAAAGAAAAGTATGGGAAAAATGCAATCCTTAAGGGTATGAATTTCGAGGAAGGCGGCATGACCATTAAGAGAAATCATCAAATCGGCGGACACAAGGCCTGAACAGGGATACTGTGAATATCAGACACAGACTATCCGAGAATACAAAATAAAGTGTAAGGAGGGACAGAGATTGATATGGATGATAAGAACGGTCAGCAATATTGTGACATCATAGACCTGCCCCACCATGTATCTGAGATACACCCACATATGTCTGTCTATGACCGAGCGGCACAGTTTGCACCCTTTGCAGCATTAACCGGATATGAGGATGCGACTGCAGAAACAGCCAGACTGACAGATCAGAAGGTTGAGCTGGAGGAAGATAAGAAAGAGATTCTGGATGCGAAGATTCGGATACTGCAGGAATGCGGAGAACAAATGGCGGAGGTCACACTTGTTTATTTTGTGAGGGATGAGAAAAAGGCCGGCGGCACTTATGAGACAATGATGGATTCTGTTAAGAGAATCGATGCATACAGACGGCTGATTATAACAAAAGACGGACATCAGATACCGATTGATGATATGATAGACATACAGGGCGATTTTGAAAGTATAACGGATATAGAATATGAGTGACGGAGGATGTTATGGATCAAATTATGGGCGTATTGATTTTGGGATTATTGTTTCTTGCCCCAATCGGGCTTGTCATAACAGATATTGTGTTCTTTATCAAGAAAAAGGAGAGCGGATTATTTGAATTCATTGCTTTTTTCATTGCAGGGATTTATGTTCTGCTTGCATATGGATTGTGGGAGGTTCCCTCTTACGATGTGGCACTGAATATCTATGGGGACCCGAGTACTCATGAGCCGTTTAGTTCTGAACATGTATTGACACTGATTGTAATCATGTTAGTTGGTTTTCTCTGCTATATGATATTAAAATTCTTACGGAAGGCTTTGCCTCCACTTGCCGAGGTGATGTTACTCGGAGGTGTATATCTTGGCAGTGCTGTTAATGTGGTGTGTGTTGTTCAATTGCTTTGCGGAGCAAGTCCGCAGGGGATTGACCGTGGTGCAGATGCTTTTTTCGTTCTGCCGCTCTGCATGGTGCCTCTGATTTTCCTGATTCATGTTGTAGAATTGATGACACATCTTGTGAAGGAGAGAGCAGAAAAGCAGGAGAGCGTTCATTATGAAAATACAGCTATGCAGAAGGTCAATTTGTGGTTTCTAAAGGGTGCGAATTTGTTTTTGGCAGCCTTGATTGCAGCCATTCCCATTCTCGTTATCTTGATGATGATTCTGTGTCTGTTCGGACAACAGCCGGACAGTGTGATTTTGGCATTCACGAAGACAAGTGACTGGATTTTGTCAAAGGAGGTATCACCGCCGCCGGTTGCTTATGATGAGCATTATCTGTGTACGGTTTCTCTGCGGGGGCATAAGAAGTTAGTCAAGCCGATTCGATGTGGGATTCGCAAGGGGCGAAAGATTATTGTGAACAGACAGCTGTGTGTGGCAAATGCATTTGAACAGCTGTTGATGGAGCGGACACCAAAGCTGCATCGGGCAATTCGAAATTTCTATGATACATATGGTTACCCGATTTCAAGACACATCAACAGTGCATGGAGTGCGGATATTACTTATTTGATTATGAAGCCGCTAGAGTGGATATTTGTAGTCATTCTGTATCTGTTTGATTTAGACCCGGAGACACGTATCTGCAAGCAGTATTTGCCGTTGAAGGAAGCAAAATGAATGAAAGCAGTAAAATGAGTGACAGAGTAAAATGAATGGTAAAAGCAAATGGAACAATAGAACGAGGCAGAGTCATGAAAGTAAGAGGCGATGTGATTGAGCGATAAGATTTTATTAGTGGATGATGAGAAGGATATTGTGACTTTGTTAGAGGAAGTGCTGATTAAGGATGG
Organism: bacterium; assembly: GCA_030539165.1. GTDB lineage: Bacteria > Bacillota > Clostridia > Lachnospirales > Lachnospiraceae > JAAYYM01. The sequence continues at coordinate 60,189 of JAUNSO010000007.1, read as the reverse complement.
TTTTTCACATATCAGAAAGGCACATACCGGACAGAGTGCACTGGAAATCTGTGCAGAATACCAGCCGGATGTTGTGATACTGGATATTATGCTTCCGGACATGGATGGGATTGAGGTGTGTAAGAAAATTCGTGAGTTTTCACATTGTTCGATTCTCTTTCTGTCATCGAAGAATGATGATGTTGATAAGATTCTGGGACTGGCAGCAGGCGGGGATGACTATGTGACGAAGCCTTTCAGTCCGAAGGAGGTAGTCTACAGAATCAAATCCCAGCTGCGCAGGCAGCAGTATACACAGATCGAGACGGCAGGAGAGCAGGCGAAGACGCTGTCACTTGGAACTATTCGCATTGATACGGATGCGAGCTGTGCGTACAGAGAGGATGAACTGCTGGAACTGACGGCGAAGGAATACGGACTTCTTCTGTATCTGATGGAGAATCCGAACAAGATTATCAGTAAAGAGCGTTTATATGAGCAGGTCTGGGGAGAGGACAGTGTTGTCTGTGATAATACAATCATGGTTCACATCAGACATTTGCGTGAGAAGATAGAAAAGGATGCGTCAGACCCGGAAATGTTGCTGACGGTCAAGGGCTTAGGATATAAATTAGTGGAAGGAAACCGCGTATGAAATTATCCCGGGATTTTATGAGGTTTTATATCATTCCGGTGGTACTGCTGATTGGAATGATTGTAACAGCCGGATTTATAGTATTCTATACCGGTACAGCAGGAACACAGGACGGGAAGACCGTGGCGAGTAATTGGCCGCGGGATTTTACGTTAGAATTTTCCAAGTACATTACATATGATGGAGAGAAGCCACAGGTGACCGAGGAAGGAACGAAGCTGCTTCAGGAGTATGGATTGTGGTTACAGATTTTAGACGCAGACGGGACAGAGGTGGTAAGCTATGACAGGCCTTCTGAGATTCCGTCCGTTTATCAGCCCTATGAACTATTGGAGGCATATCAGTATGGCATAGATGACGATTCCGTATTTGTAAGTCACATTACAGAAGGGGAAGAGGATTATACCTATGTAATCGGGTTTCCACTCAACATCTCGAAGATTACAATGTATATTGATACTGCCAGATATCATGCGGGCAGAACTTTGATTATAGCTACAGTTGTAATTACGGCACTGCTGATGCTGGCACTCACAATCTTCTATAATATGATGATTATGAGAAATTTGACACGCATTCGTGAGTCTCTGAAGGCAGTTGCTGAGAGAAATTATATTCCAAGTAAGAGAAAGCCCTTCTTACGGGAGGTCTATGAGGGAATTGAGCTTCTGGATCAGGATATTGCAGCGGCAGATGCAGGTCGTGCACAGGATGAGAAGGCTAAGGAAGAATGGCTTGCCAATATCACGCATGATCTGAAGACACCGCTTGCTCCGATTCGTGGATATGCTGAGTTGATGGTCGAAGAAGCAGCATCCAAGGAGAAAGCGCAGGATCTTCACGAAGAACGGACAATGACGAACGGAATGTCCTCACAGGAAATACAGCGGTATGGTGAGATTATTTTGAAAAACACCATGTATGTAGAGCAGCTGGTAGATGA
>JAUNSO010000007.1:54907-58512 GCA_030539165.1 bacterium | reverse complement strand
CACAGATACCACAGTGACTGTCACACTGTCCTGTAAGGATGGTATCTTACTTTCTGTTGCGGATAACGGTAGTGGCATGACAGCAGAAGAACTTGACGGATTGTTCCGCCGTTACTATCGCGGAACAAGTACGGAGGTTCAGACCGAGGGCACCGGCCTTGGTATGGCAATCGCCAGACAGATCATAGAAGCTCATAGTGGTAAGATTGAAGCCACAAGCACTGTAGGAGAGGGTACTTCCGTTGAGATACGGTTACACACGTTAAATACTCAATAAAATTCACATCTAATATTTGTTTATCATGTCATATTGTGCTATTTTCAAATTCGTGTTAAGATGAACCTGTTCTTAAGAATAGTTCTTTATTTTTTATCAAAGGCGTTTCAGCCGGTCATTCCAATCATGAAGTAAAAGAGGAACAAAACAAGGGATTTCTGCGTCAATCTGCCATAATTGGCAGTTGATAAACAGAACAAAAATACTTATAATGGAGGTAGGTAAATGAATCAAAGACAGAACTACAGGGTGTTACTCGGAGACGATGGCTGGAGCAGAATGATCCGGCGAGTTGTGAACTTTTTAGAAAAGTTACAGATCAACAGGAAGTACAAGGACAGGTTATTTGTGAAGCTGTTTCAGGATAAGAAAAACATACTGGAACTCTACAATGCATTAAACAGAACTTCATACAGTAATGTTGATGACGTAGAAATCACAACAATCGATGATGTTGTATATATGGGTATGAAGAATGACTGCTCCTTTATCATAGGAAGTCAATTGAATCTCTACGAGCATCAGTCCACATTTTGTGGAAATATGCCATTAAGGGGACTGATTTATCTGTCAAGTGTGTATCAGTCGTATATTGTAAGACATAATTGTAATCTCTACGGCATAAAGAGGATAGAACTACCGGCACCCAAATTTGTGGTGTTCTACAATGGTTCACAGGAAAAACCGGAGAAAGAGATTTTATGTCTTTCGGATTCGTATGGTGGGGATGACAGCTGTCTTGAGTTTAAGGCTGTGATGTACAACGTAAATTACGGACATAATGAAGAACTGATGAAGCAATGCAAGATATTAGAGGACTATGCATATTTTATTGACTGTATCAGAAGGTACGAGAGTAACAAATTTCCACTGAAGATGGCGGTGGAACTGGCAACAAAGGATTGTATAGATAAGGATGTCTTACGAGAATTCCTGATAAAGAATCGGAGTGAGGTGACGAATATGTTGCTACAGGAGTACAGTTTTAAAGAACATATGAAAATGGAACGAAGAGATGCACGTGAGGAAGCCTTGATTGAAGGAAAAAGTTTGGGAAAAGCAGAAGGAAAAGCAGAAGGTATCCTGACTGCGAGGCAGGATGCAATCCTTAGACTACTCAGAAGTCGTGACATGGTATCAGATTGTCTTGAAAAAACCATTGTAGAACAGGATGATTTTGAGGTGCTGGACACATGGCTTAATTTCGCCATAGAAACTGCTTCCATAGAAGAATTTGAAGCAAAGATTCGTAAGTAGATACTATCCTTAATATTGTATTAAATGATCAACAGATATCCTATCAACAGACAAGTCTGGGAAATAAAGTGAGACATAAGATTTACCATTGATTTGATTTAGATTGATTCATATAATCCCTGCCCCAGTCGCACATGGCTTCCATGATGGGAATGACGCTGTAGCCGAGCGGGGTAAGGGAATATTCAACCTTTGGAGGGACGGTGGGATAGGCTTCACGGCTGATCAGACCGTCCATTTCCATTTCACGCAGCTGCTGCGTCAATACCTTGGGGGATATATCAGGGAGTGCCCTGTGCAGTGCATTGAATCGAACCGTCTTATGGTTCAGCTGCCAGATAATCAGAGATTTGTATTTACCTCCAATTGCGTCTAATGTCAGTTTGATGGGACAATCATACTGTTTATCCGGTGAAATCATAGTTTAGCCTCCGTTACTATCCTTTAGGTTACTTACACACCTGAAAGTGCATTCTTGTATCATTTTTGATTTTTGTTATGATGAGAATAACCTTAATTCTATTGTACGAAAGGATAGAGAAAATGAAAAGAGAAATTATTTATTTTGAAGATGTGAATGAGGATCATACGCTTGAGACATTGAAAATTGCAGAAAAAAGAATGCAGGAGGCCGGAATCAAGAAAATAGTCATCGCCTCAACGACCGGACAGACAGCTGCAAAAGTCATGCAGTATTTTGAGGGGAAGGATGTCACGCTTGTTGTGGTGCCGCACCAGAATGGCTTTTCCAGCGAGACAAACCGTTTTCCACAGGATGTGAAGGAACAATTACTACAGAAAGGACATCATGTCCACATTGCTACGATGTTATTTCATACAGACTTAGTTTACAGTTCTTCCATTCCGTCCATCATCGCTGACTTCTTATATACAGTCGGAAATGGCTTCAAGGTATGTATTGAAATCGTGCTGATGGCGGCTGACGGAGGTTATACAGAACCCGGAGAACAGGTCATAGCCATTGCCGGAACTGCTAAGAATGCAGATACGGCGTTGCTTATGACGGCTGCAGATACGCGCCACTTAAGACAGCTCCAGGTCAGGGAGATTCTGTGTAAGCCATACCACTAGACATCCATCCCACGTTCTCCCCGCAGCTTCTCAAAGCAGTACTGAGAGTATGTCTGCTCGATTTTGGCGCGGTCTCTGATCTTGACCGGGAGCAGTTCACCGTCAGACAGGGCGCAGGAGCTTTGTTTCAATTCTGAGATAAAGTCCATATTGACGATGATTCCCTTGTTAATCTGTAGGAAGCGTCGATCCTGCAGCAGCAGGTCACTCATTTCGGAGAAATTCCTTCGGATGGAGTAATGCTCCCCGAATTGGTCGGAAAATAGAATCATATGGTTATTGGAGACAGCAGACAGGATATCCGAATAGAACAGGCGGATGTCCTGTCTGTCAATCGTAAGGTCTATATAGCGTGAGGTGGCGGGGAGAAGCGTGATGATATCTGTTAATATCCCGGCAATACGTTCAAAAGCTGCCGGCTTCTCGACATATTCAAATGCATGACAGGAGAAGGCATCTGCCATATGCTCCATAGAGCTGGTCAGGAAAATCAAGAAGACACGGTTGTCCAGCGCACGTACCCTTCCGGCAGCCTCAACACCGCTCATTTCTTCCATATAGATATCCATGAAAATCACATCGAACCTGCCGGACTGAAATTCCGACAGAAAGGATTCTGCATTTGCATAGGTCAGAATCTGTGCGTCCAGTCTGTTCACAGTCATAAAATCATGAATGAGCCCCTGCAGGCGTTGTATTTCCTGTGCATCATCATCTACGATTGCAATCTGCATCGTCGTCCTCCTTTTATCAATCAATGATTACAGCTTTACCATGACATTGGACAGAAATACTCTGTCCTCTGCCTTAAACTCTGCATTACCGCCGGATTTTTCTGCCACAGAGCGAATCGACATCAGCCCGATGCCGGTCTCATGACGCTTGTGGGAGAGCAGTTCTCCATTTTCCATGTAAAGCTGTCCGTTGAAGCTGTTGTCCATGGTGATGCAGAGTGCCTTTCCCATGACACGTGCACTTA
>JAUNSO010000007.1:44448-54807 GCA_030539165.1 bacterium | reverse complement strand
TTCTTCACAGAAGGAGCTGAGGATTGCGTACTGATGCTTCAGGTCATGCCGCTGCTGCTTTACCATCGCTTCATTCTGCAATAACAGTGCCACGCGTTCCTTCTGCATGTCTGTCTGCTTCTCTAACATATCCAGATTGGCGCTTAGAACCTGATTCTTCTCGCGAAGCATCAGTGCATCTTTCAGAAATCGTCCCGCCAGAAGCTCTGAGAAGAGGATAAAGAGCAGAATTCCAATCTGAAAGACGGAGGAGAGCTGGTTAATGATACGAATCTGATAGTTCAGTACCTCCATACAGGAGGAGACTGCCAGTATTGCAACGGGGAAAAAGAAGTGTTTCATCGTGATACTTCTGGTACACATCCCGACATACAAGATATAGCCGGCAAGAAAAACGACGGACAACGGCAGCAGCAGATGGAAGTAGTACATGCTTTTGGAAAAGGGAATCAGCCCTGTCAGTTGTAGAAGCAGCGCAACAGCAAAGGAAACCTCCTGCAGCAGGCAGATACTCTGCAGCACTTTACTGTCCGTGAGATGTAAAAGCTCCATTGTAAAGTGATACAACGGAATAGTAATAGAAAACAACGCCATGAATGCAAGCATATAGAAGAGTGACGGATGATGGGTATAATAAAGTGTCAGATTGCTTTCTGATGCGGTCCAGATGCCGGTAACCAGAGCAAACAGTCCCAACCACAACGGCGCAGTGAACCTCATATCCATGGGGAATAAGAGTAGGGTAATGAGAATCAACAGAATTCCCATGAAAATCTGAACGGCGGCAAACAGCAATGATAACCCCAGTCCGGAAGTCAGATGTCTCGTAATGGCACTGTCTGAACCAAGGAGAGGTGCGGCAATGACCATAGAGTGACGGGCATTTGGCGCCTCGTAAACCATGGTGACCGGGAGCGTGTGCTTCCCCTTCGGTAGTGACAGCGAGGCGACCTCTGTAGGCGGATCAGCAAAAAAGGAAGGATAAGTACCCTCTGTTCCGTAGGAATAAATCAGCTCTCCATCTGCATAGACCTTCAGAGGTGCATAGACAGTCTTGACATAGAGCTCGTCCTCATCAGATGGTGTAATTGTAAAATCAATTTGAAAAGTCTCTCTTGGCGAGAGTCTTGTAATTCTATAGGGAAGAGAGATGGTTTCTGTCTGTCCGCTGCGCTCCAGCGTTACATCACTGACAGTGGTGATTGGGACATCCTTGGGAATCTGCTCCACAGGGACAAGTCCGATGCCTGCGCCTAAGAGGATGCAGATACAGATGACTGCGAGAATCAGAAGCGTCATTCTGATCATTCTGAAGCTTGGTGTATGTACAGTTCTCATAGATATCCCCCTCGTCATATTCTTTCCCTGTACTTAAATCTAACAGATGAAGGGCAGAAATGCAATCCAGGAAAATAAGCTTTGGCTGACGTTTACGACAAAAAATTGACGTTTACGACAGAAGGGTTGTATTTGGAGGCAAATTCGGTATAATGTTCGAGGATGAAAAACGGAGTGACTGTACCCTGACGGATGAAAAGGTATTAACAGGATACAGCTCATATACACAGGTTAAAAGAAGAGGATCAATCTATGAAAAAACAAATTATTACAGCAATTTTAACAACAGCAATGACATTGACACTCATGTTGACAATGTCCCTGCCTGTGAGAGCGGAAACTAACACCCAATATGCTGTCTGGATTGGCGACGTGCAGGTTACGTCAGATAACAAGGACGACGTTCTCAGCGACGGAAAGGTATCATATGATCCTGCGGCAAATACGCTCACCCTGAACGGTGTGAATTTCACCTCAACCACAGATAAGGCGATTGAAGTCCCCGACGGAACAACCATTACCCTTGTCGGCGATAATACAATCACGGGCGCAAACGTAATAAAGGGCAATGGGGAATGCGCAGGTGCTTGCGGAATATATTGCAACGGGTCTCTTACGATTAATGGAAGTGGATTGCTGAATGTTAGCGCAGGAAACGCAGAAGCTGGAAATAGTGCTAGCAGCTACGGAATAAGTACAGGCTACAACAATCTTGAGATTTGTGGAACGGCTAACGTTACTGCAAGAGGAGGTACAGTCGAAGGTCATAATATAGGTAGTGTCGGTGTACGTGGAAACGTTATTTTGAATGGCGGAAGTCTTACGACGACCGGAAAGAGTACTGATCCTTCTGACGGCGAATCCGCTGGAATTAAAGGTCACGCAACCGTCAATGCAGGTACTCTGAAAGCCACAGGCGACGATTATGGTATCACGGAAAATGCCACAGTTGTTGGCGGCGGCACGCTTACCGCTTTGGGAAGAGATAATCGTGCCATTTATGGTACGTTTACATATCCTGTCGGCGATGACATCAAAACAAACACTTCTGCCGAACCCGGAACGGGAGAGTATGTTCCAGCAGATAAAGACACATATAAATGGATAACTGTGCGCAAACCAATCGTTATCACCGAAAGCGGTGATGATAACGTTTCTGCGGAGGGAGAAAAGGATACAACAGAAACCAAGACCAATCAGCCCTCCGGTGATAAGACGCAGGTTAATACAGAAGCACTGATCTGGGAGTATTCGGCAGGAGCCAATCATACACAGGTTGCCAAGGCAAAGCAGGGTGCTGCGTGCCAGCTGGCTTTTAGGCAGGCGACACCGCCAGCCTTCACAGAGGCCTTTACCTTCAATATGTTAACAGACAGCAAGACATCCACAGACGCAAAGAGCGGCAGCTTCGACCTGACCATTCCGCCGGAGTATCGAAAGAGCGGTAGGATATATATAATTATGGGTATTGACAAGGCAGGAGAGGTACATTATTTTCCTGACATCGACACGAATGCTTCCACGATTACAGTGAACCTCGCGGGCTTCGAGGGCTACGCATTTTCACTCATCTATTCAGATGTACCGGGAGCGAGTCTGTCAGGCGCAGCCAACTTGTTGAATACATCCGCCTTGGCTGTGCAAGGTCAGAATAAAACAAAGCTGACCGGCACCTTCGGTTCTGATGACAAGGGCAGTTACTACATTGTACAAAATGGTGATACGCTAAGTAAAATCGCCGCCGGCCTCGGCAAATCTGTCAAGTCTCTAACCACAAAGAACAATCTGAAAAATCCAGATGAACTAAGAATCGGACAGAAAATCTATCAATAAAATCCATTACAAAGCCGCCCAGCTTCATCCGAGCGGCTTTGATTATGCTTGTACTTTATGAGCAAATTCAATATACTGTATTCAATAGAAGTAAGTATGAAAGCAAATAGAGGGATAGGTGTAAATTATGAAGGATTCATTATTCAAGAGACGTTTGGTTATGGCGTTGGTGGGTGTGTTGGTTGCGGGTATATCGGTGGGACTATTCAGGCGTTCGGCGTTTGGGACAGATCCGTTTCAGGTATTGGTTAACGGAATCAGCAATCATGTTACGTTTTTGGACTTTGGAACGCTGTATATGATGATCAATTTGATTATGCTGTTAGCAATCTTCCTGCTGGATCGTCATTATATCGGGATAGCGACCTTTATCAATATCTTCCTGCTTGGTTATGTTGTGCAGTTTTCGGATGATGTTGTGGGTAATGTTGTAGGAGAGGCGCCGTCTCTTGCGGTACGTATTCTTTTGCTGATTCTGGGTGTGGTTATTATGTGTTTTGCATCCTCACTGTATTTTACGGCAAATTTAGGAGTGTCTACCTATGACGCGGTTTCACTCATCATGACAGATAAGAAGCTGGGGAAGTTCCGTTATCTGCGTATTGCAACAGATTTGTTCTGTGTGATTGTAGGATTTTTGCTTGGCGGAATCGTCGGAATCGGAACGGTCATTACGGCATTTTTCATGGGGCCGCTGATTGATTTCTTTAATCAGAAGGTCGCTCAGCCACTGCTCAATTCTAAAGCCAACAAATAATAAGATAGAACAGCTAATACAAAAGAAAATAGATTGTTCAAGAAGGATGATAATCAAACAATGAATGAAATGAACAGACCGGTAAAACCTAAGAAAAAGAAACATATTTTGCGGAATATTTTGCTGACTCTGGCGGGATTGACATTTGCTTTTTTGGTTCTCTGCATGCTCTTTGGTGAGGATGAAGAGGATACAAGTGGACAGGCGATTGATACAGAGCAGGAGACAATAGGGGATTATACAGATTATGATGAGACATACGAGGGTCTGGGTGAGGAAACAGAAGACCGGTATGGAGATGCACTCTGTATTGAGGGAACGTCTCTTCCTATTGAGGGACTACGGGATTACTATGTAGACAGCAAAGCGGCGCAGAGCGCAGTTGTTATGGTCTATATGATTGGTTCTGATCTGGAGACTGAAGCTGGTTCAGCGACTGACGACATAAATGAGATGCTGAATGCAGACCTCGGTGACAATGTGAAGATTGTGTTAGAAACCGGCGGCGCCGCAGTGTGGCAGAATGAAATGATGTCAGACGGCAAGAATGAACGCTGGCTGATTACATCGGACGGAATTGATTTTATCGAGAATGCGGGAAATGCCAGTATGACAGAAGTGCAGAACCTGACGGATTTTATCAGCTTCAGCAGGGACACCTTTCCTGCTGACCGATATACACTGATTCTGTGGGATCATGGTGGCGGCACGATGGGCGGCTTCGGCTGGGATGAGGTCAAAGACAATGGCGGCTTCACGCTAACGACACTGGCAGAGGCCATCGGGGCTTCCGGAGTCAAGTTCGATATCATTGGTTTTGACGCATGTCTGATGGCGACGATTGAGACTGCCTATGCAATGGAGCCGTATGCGGATTATTTGATTGCTTCTGAGGAGTATGAATCAGGCTATGGATGGTATTATACGGATTTCCTGACAAAGCTCGGAGAACAGGTATCGATGGATACACTGGAGCTTGGCAGAAATATCATTGATGATTATGCACAGTTTTATGATAATGGCGGTGTGACGCTTTCGATGACAGACCTGCGCGAGATTCCTTATGTCTATGAACAGCTGAGCAATTTCCTGACAGATGCAGGTGAGCAGATTAAGGCAGATAATAAGGCATTTACCATGGTGTCCATGGCAAGAAGCAAGGCACGTGAGTACAGCGACTGTGAAAGCGACCAGATTGATATTCTGGATATGGTTCGGCGTACTGAGAATATTTCCGGTAAGGAAGAGACGATTTCGGCCATTCAAAGCTGTGTAAAGTATAGAAATAACAGTTCGCTGAAGGGCTCTAATGGTCTGGCAATGTATTTTCCATACCGGGAGTTGGATTATTACAGTGATACGGAGCAGGTGCTGCAGGAGATTCATTTTGATGTACCGATTCCGTTCTATGATTATTTCCTGAGTATTATGGCGGGAGCGGCTCATGGAGAAGGCGCAGTTCAGGCACCGGTCGAGTCCGAGAGTCATGATTATTCCTCAGAGGACTGGTATGAGGATACGCAGGGAGAATTTGATTATGGCAATGATTATGAGGAGCTGTATCTGGAGGAAACGGATGAGGGATTCGTACTGCAGCTGTCTGATGAGGAGTGGGAGCAGATTACGGATACGCAGATTGCCCTGATGATGGAATTCGAGGATGGCTATCTGGATCTGGGCTATGACAATGTGGCAGGAGAGTCCGAGGAGGGTGACCTGCTGGTCGATTATGACGGAACATGGGCAAGTATTAATGATGTTCCGGTCGCATTTTATGCAAATCAGGTCTATGAGGACTCACGCGGAACGATTTTCTCAGGTACGGTGAACGCAGTTCTGAATGACACACAGATGATAGAGCTTGTGCTGGAGTGGGAGCCGCTGACGGATGAGATTGCAGCATCTGATGAATTTGAATTGAAGGGCTTTGTCAAGGGCTATCGCATCGTCAATGACCAGACCCTGACACAGGAGAAGGGACTTCGGACGCTGAAGCAGGGAGACAGGATTGCGTTCCTGTATGATTATTATGACGAGGATTACAATTATTTAGATACTTACATGCAGGACAATATCACAGTGGAGAGCCAGGATGCGCTGCAGGTGGGCTATACGGATATCAGCGATGAAAATGTTAGGCTGTGGGGCGTTCTCTATGATGTCTACCAGCAGGAGCTGTATACGGAGACCATTGTGTATTCGGATCGATAATGAATGAAAGCAGGATTATGAATCAAGAAGAGAATTGAAGGACACAGAGTCTATGCAGTAACGGGCTCTGTGTTTTTTTGTGATAATTGTCACTTGACTTGTTAACAGGTGTTAACTATAATGCAATTGTGAACAGTTGTTAACAAAATAATTATCAGGGAGTGAAACAGATGCCAAGAAGAAATACGAAGGAACTGATACGGATAGAGGCTTTGAAGCTTTTTTCGGAAAAGGGCTTTGAAGCAGTCGGAGTAAGAGAGATTGCGGCAGCAGTCGGAATCAAGGAAAGTGCGCTTTACCGGCATTATAAGAATAAGAGAGATATTTTTGACAGTCTGCTTGTCTGGATGGATGGGTATTACATGGAGAAAATGAATGAGATTCATCTGCCGGGAGCCGGACTTGCCGAGAGTGTTGATATTGCAGCAAAACGTTATGCCGAAAGCGATATGGTAACGATTCGTGAGTGGACGTTAAATGTATTTCTGTTCTGGTTGAAGGATGATGAGGGAGCCAGATTTCGCCGTATGCTGACAATGGAACAATTTCAGAATGGTGATGCAGATAATGCTTATCAACAGATTTTCTTTGACAGTGTTGTTGGGTATACAACTCAGATTTTTGAAGAAATGCGTAGTCAGGGTGCTATCAGAGATTATCCTGCGCGAACGATGGCCATTCAATTCTATGCTCCGATTTTCCTGCTGTTAACGATGTATGACAGACAACCGGAGCGAGAAGCTGAGGCTGTAGAGCAGCTAAAAGAGCATGTGAGAGTATTTACGCTTGCGTATTTTGCATGATATACCTGAAAGGACAGCACAGATATAGGATCAAATGAGATGAGCAGAAAGAAACGGATAAAAGCGTATTGAAAGGACTTTACAAATGAAGAAGGAATTTAATTTAGAAGGATATTTAAGCAACGGAGTGGAGAACATCGTAAAGAATGCCATGAAAGCAACATTGACGAATCCGGAGGAGAGTCTGTTTTTAGCAAAGTATGCTGTCGCAAGCAGGAAGGCAAGAAGTTTACGTCAGGGTGCGGAAGCAAAGGGGGAACACATTCCCCCGTTTTTAATCAGCAGTATTACGAGCAGCTGCAATTTGCACTGCCAAGGCTGTTATGCACGCGCCAATCATGCCTGCCATGATGCCGCAGCAGCGGACCAGCTGAAGGGGACAGAGTGGGGTACTATTTTCCGGCAGGCGAAGGAGCTTGGAATCGGCTTCGTATTGCTTGCAGGTGGAGAACCACTGCTGCGTATGGATGTGATGAAGGAAGCTGCCGGTATTCAGGAGATTATGTTTCCTATTTTCACGAACGGAACGATGATAGGAGAGGACTACCTGAAGTTATTTCGGAAGAACCGCAACCTACTGCCGGTCATCAGCATTGAGGGAAACCAGACGGGAACCGACCAAAGACGTGGTGAGGGTATTTATCAGAAATTGATGGATACCATGGAGGAACTGCATGAAAGCGGGATTTTCTATGGCGTGTCAGTCACAGTCACAACCGAAAATCTGCCCGAGGTATTTTCTGAGACATTTTTAGACGGTCTGTATCAAAAGGGATGTAAGCTGGTATTCTATGTAGAGTATGTTCCGGTGGATCACAGAACAAGAGAGCTTGCTCCGGGAGACGCTGAGCGGGAGGAGATGGCGAAGAGACTTGTAAGTCTGCGCAGTACCTATGAGGATATGCTGTTTGTTTCATTTCCTGGAGATGAGAAATCGTCGGGCGGCTGCCTTGCAGCGGGTAGAGGCTTCTTCCATATTAATTCACACGGAGGTGCTGAGCCATGTCCATTTTCTCCGTATTCGGACACAAGTCTGAAGGAAGTGCCACTGCGTGAAGCACTGCATTCACCACTTTTTCTGCGATTGCAATCTGAGGGAGCATTGCTCGAGGAACATGCTGGTGGCTGTGTGTTATTTGAAAAGGAAGAGCTGGTCAGACAGTATGCACAATAATGCGTGTCCGAAATCGGATGTGTCATAGAATAAAACATAAAATAATTCCGATTTCGGAATTATTTTATTGCGTTTAGGAAAATATAATTATATAATTAAGAAAAGATATGATTCAGGAAAGCAGGAAGGTGATTGTATGATGGAAATCATCAGACAGGAGTATTTAGATAAGCTACTTGACTGGAAAGATAAAAATGTCATCAAGGTTGTGACAGGAATGAGAAGATGCGGGAAATCTACATTGTTGGAGCAGTACGCGAATTATTTGATCAGTCATGGCGTAGATGAAAGCAGAATCATTCGCATTAACTTTGAAAAAATGGAATATGATGAGCTTTTGGATTACCGGAAATTAAATGAGTATATCACCGGACAGTTGCATCAGGATGAGATGACCTACATTTTTTTGGATGAGGTTCAGAAGGTTACAGAATATGAAAAGGCAGTTGACAGTTTATATGTAGCTGATTATACAGATTTATATATTACAGGCTCGAATGCATATATGCTTTCCGGTGATCTTGCAACCTATTTATCAGGGCGATATGTAGAGATATCCATGCTTCCATTTTCATTCAAAGAGTATTTAGTTATGACAGGAATGCAGGGAGAAGAGGCTTTTTCGTCCTATCTGAAGACAGGCGGACTGCCATTTGTAACCGGAATCATTGGAGAAAGTGAGCAAATCGATACTTATCTTGAAGGAATCTATCACACTGTGTTGATCAAGGACATTGAACAACGCCAAAGCAGAAATGAAACTGATCCAAATAAAAGAAAAGTGACTGACATTGTATTATTAAAAAATATAGCAAGGTATCTTGCAAGTACCAGCGCATCTCTGATTTCCGTCAGCAATGTATCAGGTTATATTACATCTCTAGGCAGAAAGGTATCACCCAATACAATCAGTGATTATATGGATGCATTATCTCAGGCATTTATTTTCTATCAGGTGAACAGATTTGATGTAGACGGAAAAGAATTGTTGAAGGGAAACTGTAAGTGGTATATCGTGGATTTAGGACTGCGAAGGTATATATTGCCAAAGAGCAGCTATGATCTTGGATGCTCCATTGAAAATGTGGTATATTTTGAACTGCGAAGAAGAGGATATCGCGTGAATGTCGGGAAGCTTGATGATGTGGAAGTTGATTTCGTTGCTCGCAAAAATGATGAGATCATTTACTATCAGGTGACTGCAGATATGACATCAGCAGATGTTTTTAAGAGAGAAATGAGATCTTTACAAATGATTCGGGATAATTATGAGAAGGTCGTTCTGACACTGGATCGGTATTCACTGGGAAATTATGAAGGAATTAGGGTGGTCAATGTGGTTGACTGGCTTATGAAGGAGAATAGCGGGTGTTAAACACAGTCAGTAATAGTATTTTTAGTAACATAGCTGAATACGGTATCGCAATTGACATCGGTACGACCACGATTGCCATGCAGCTTATAGAGCTTGGAACGATGAGAATGATAGATTCCTATACAGCACTCAATAGCCAGAGATTGTACGGCGCAGATGTGATTCGCAGAATCAATGCAGCTAATCACGGTAAGGGAGAGCAGCTGCAGAAAATGGTCTGCAATGACCTGCAGCAGGGCATCCATACGCTGCTTGAGAAGAACCATATTCTGATGGAACAGCTTCGTAAAATTGTGATTGCGGGAAATACGACCATGATTCATCTGTTGCGGCAATTATCCTGTGAGACACTGGGCGTGTATCCGTTTATGCCTGTGACGTTGGAGCGCTTCAAGTGTCAGATGAAAATATCAGAGGGCAAATCAGGACAAATTGAGGTTACAACAGAACTGGGACAGAAAGAGCTGGGAATTTCAGAACCCTATGATACGGAATTAAATGTGGAGGCTACGATTCTTCCGGGCATCTCCACTTACATCGGTGGTGACATCGTGGCAGGTCTGATGGCATGTGGATTTGATCAGACGGAAGAGATTGCACTTTTCGTGGATCTCGGAACGAACGGAGAAATGGCAATTGGGAATCAGAACAGAATTCTCTGTACCTCGACGGCGGCAGGCCCGGCCTTTGAAGGCGGGAATATCAGCTGCGGAACGGGTGGCATCGCGGGCGCAGTCTGCGGAGTAACCATACATGACGGAATATGTGAGATTCAAACCATCAATAATCAGGAGCCTGTCGGCATCTGCGGTTCCGGACTGACTGATGCGGTCAGTGAACTGCTAAATGCCGGAGTCATTGATGATAC
>JAUNSO010000007.1:0-44348 GCA_030539165.1 bacterium | reverse complement strand
GTGATAGGATTATAGCTATCGGAAATACATCTTTGCAGGGAGCTTCTATAGAACTGACAGAGGCTGATGCAGCAGCACGAGAAGAAAAAATTATTACAGCCACAGACGATTTCCCATTATCCATGGAAGATGACTTTAATGAACTGTATATACAATATATGTAGAAAACAAGGAGGACAAATATGGTATCAATCAAGGATGTGGCGGAGCATGCCGGTGTGGCAATCTCGACAGTTTCAAAGGTTTTGAACAACTACCCATATGTGAGTGAGGCAACTAAGAAGAAGGTGCGGGACTCTATTCATGCACTGAATTACGTGCCAAATACGATTGCGGCAGCACTTTCCTCCAAGCAGGCAGGACGCGCGGCGCTGATCATTTCCCTGAATACGAAGACACAGGCAATCGATGAGATCACGATGCAGTATCTTGCCGGAGCCATCAGTCGTGCGATGGAGCTGAATATTGAGGTGATTACCATCTTCTTTTCGATGATACAGCATATGTCTCCTGAGGAGATGATCCGGTATTTCCAGTCACAGGGAATCTCTGGACTGCTGATCTGCGGCATGAATAAGGATGATACCAATCTGCAGCAGCTGATTGACGCCAAAGTATTTAAATGTGTACTGGTGGATGCACCGCTGACAAATGAGTGCACTTCTTCCGTAGGCATCAATCATGAACAGGCGCAGTATGACGTGGCAAAAAAAACAATAGAAGATAATACCTGCAAACGGGTTCTCTACATAGCGGGAAAACGAAATGGTTACGTGACAGATGAGCGTCTGCAGGGCATGAAGCGACTGGTAAAGGATCTGGATCTGACCATGATGGTCAGGGATGGAGATTTCAGTGAATTGAAAGCACGACAGATTGCTTTTCGGTATGCAAGAAATAAAGATGTGGTTGTCTGTGCGTCAGATCTGATGGCCATCGGAGCCATGAATGCGCTCACAGAGATGGACATCTTCCGCCCGGTCTGCGGCTTTGATGGAATTACGCTGATGGGCTACGTCGGAAAGCAGATGAACACGATTTATCAGAATTTCTATCATGTGGCTGCAGAGGCTGTGGCTGAGCTGGACAGACTATTTGATGACGAAGAGGGACGAAGGGTGATTCTCAGTCATGAGATCGTGAGGATGGAATATAAGGATATCATCAGGTAATGAACATCATTTCCTGCAATGATAGAGAACTCAGTATGTGATAGATTTGGTAGTTTTGAATAAAGAGTGGCTCTGATACATACAGTAATGATAGAGAAAATTGTGCAATCCTTACAAGAAATGAGAAAATGAAAAAAGGGGTTGCGGAAAACGTTTTCCTATGATAGATTGAACTTAACGAAGGTTTAATTCATGAATCGGAAAATTCAAGAATCTGCATGACACATATGGAGGAAGAGAAAATGGCTATGAATGATACTTTAAATGCTGTACAACGCAGTGTAATACGTGACCAGCTGGAGAATAATCTGGAAGAGAAGACGAAGAAGCTGTACAATAAAAGCATCGCAGACTGTACAGATCCGGAGCTGTATCACAGTGTACTTCAATTGACTAAGGATATGATGGATATCACGCCGGGGATCAACGGAGATAAGAAGGTTTACTATATATCTGCTGAGTTCCTGATTGGAAAACTGCTGTCCAACAATCTGATCAATCTGGGCGTTTATGACAAACTGAACGAAGTATTAAAAAAGAATGGGAAAACACTGGCAGCAATCGAGGATGCTGAGCCGGAGCCGTCACTGGGCAATGGTGGACTTGGAAGACTGGCAGCATGCTTCCTGGATTCTATCGCCACACTGGGACTGCCCGGAGACGGAATCGGACTGAACTATCATTTTGGATTATTCAAGCAGGTATTCAGAGACAGACTGCAGATGGCAGAGAAAAATGACTGGATCGAGGCTCAGTCATGGCTGTGCAAACAGGATCTTGCATTTGAGGTAGCCTTTGGAGACCGCAAGGTAAAATCGGTTCTGTATGATATTGATGTAGTCGGCTATGAGAACGGTATCAATAAGCTGCATTTATTTGATATTGAGTCCGTGGACGAGAGTATTGTAAAGGAAGGCATCAATTTTGATAAGGAAGAGATCGAAAAGAATCTGACCCTGTTCCTATATCCGGATGATTCGGATGAAGCCGGCAACCTCTTACGTATCTACCAGCAGTATTTTATGGTCAGCAATGCGGCACAGCTGATCCTGCATGACATGCGTGAGCGAAAATATGACCTGAAGAGATTGTATGATCATGCAGTGATTCAGATCAATGACACACATCCGACCATGGTCATTCCAGAACTGATCCGTATCCTGACAGAGGATAAGGCGATTTCCATGGATGAGGCAATTGAGATTGTCAGCAAGACCTGTGCCTATACCAATCATACAATCTTAGCAGAGGCTCTGGAGAAATGGCCGTTATCTTATCTGGAGAAGGTTGTACCGCAGCTCGTTCCGATCATCAAGGAATTAAGCAGAAGAGTGGCTGAGAAATACAGTGACCCGAAGGTACAGATTATAGATGCTGATAACCGTGTACACATGGCACATATCGATATTCATTACGGATTCTCCATCAACGGTGTAGCTGCTCTGCATACAGAGATTCTGAAGGAATCAGAGCTGAAACACTTCTATGATATCTATCCGGAGAAGTTCAACAATAAGACAAATGGTATCACGTTCAGAAGATGGCTGTTGTCCTGCAATCAGGATCTGTCAAAATGTATCACAGATACAATCGGTGACGGCTATAAGAAGAATGCCAAGGAGCTTGAGAAGCTTCTGGAGCATAAGAATGATAATGTACTGCTCGACCGGATCAGTGATATCAAGCAGCAGAAGAAGAATGCACTGGCAGCTTATATCAAAGAGAAGGAGGGCGTGGAGATTGACCCGAATTCCATCTTCGATATTCAGATTAAGCGTATGCATGAGTATAAACGCCAGCAGATGAATGCACTTTACATCATTCATAAGTATCTGGAAATCAGACGCGGCAAGAAGCCACAGAGACCGATTACCTTCATCTTCGGTGCCAAGGCTGCTCCGGCTTATGTCATTGCACAGGACATCATTCATTTACTGCTCGTACTGCAGAAAATTGTGAACAATGACCGCAGAGTCAACAAATACATGAAGGTTGTTATGGTGGAGAACTATAATGTCAGCTATGCAGAGAAGCTGATTCCGGCATGTGACATCTCAGAGCAGATTTCACTTGCATCCAAGGAAGCTTCAGGAACCGGCAATATGAAGTTCATGCTGAATGGTGCAGTGACTCTCGGAACGAGTGATGGAGCGAATGTAGAAATTCACGATCTTGTAGGAGATGACAATATCTACATCTTTGGTAAAGACAGTGAAGAGATCATCAAGCATTATGAAAATGCAGATTATGTGTCCAGAGATTACTATAATAACAGCAAGACCATTAAGGAAGCAGTCGATTTTATTAAGAGCTTCAAGGCAAAATGGAATGGCAACAAGGTGAATCTGATGCGTCTGTACAACGAGCTGTTAAATAAGGACTGGTTCATGACATTAATCGACCTGGAGGAATACATCAAGGTCAAGGATCAGGCGTTTGCAGACTATGAAAATCGTGCAAAGTGGAAGAAGATGATGTTAACCAACATCGCTAAGGCAGGCTTCTTCTCATCAGACAGAACGATTGAAGAGTATAACAGAGATATCTGGCATTTGCCGCAGGATTAATAACTGAGTGACTGAGGACTTTCATTTCGATGGAGGTCCTCAATTTTTTAGAATGGTTTTATGAAATGTTCATATCTGCCAGCCTGCGTCGGTTGACATGAAGAGGGCGTTGAACTATACTTTTAACCATAAAAAGCTGATTGAAAATAGAAAAATTAAGGGATGATACCAATGGAAAACGAAGAACCAAAGAAGAACGGCAATGAGGCGATGCTGAAAATATGCGCCTTTATTGTGGATAAGCGGAACCTGTTCTTCCTGCTGTTCGGATTGCTGATGATCTTTTCAGCAGTCGCAAGAGGCTGGGTCAACGTAGAGAACTCGATGTCCTATTATCTGCCGGGTACGACAGAGACAAAGCAGGGACTTGATCTGATGGAACAGGAATTCATGACTTACGGAACCTGTAAGGTCATGGTCGCGAATGTTTCTTATGAACAGGCAGACGAGCTCTGTAAGCAGATTGAGGAGCAAAACGGCGTTTTCTCAGTAGGGTTTGATGACAGTGAGGATCATTACAACAATGGTTCGGCTCTTTTTGATGTCACCTTTAATTATGATGAAAATGATGATGCCTGCCTGACCGCTCTGGATACACTGAAGGAGTCACTTGCAGGCTATGATATGTATTTAACAACCAGTCTCGGAGATACACAGTCTGAGCTGATTGCAAATGAGATGAATGTCATTTCCGTGATTGTGGCAATCATTGTATTAACAGTGCTTCTGCTGACATCACAGGCCTATGCCGAGGTTCCGGTTTTGATTCTGACCTTCGTATCCTCTGCCATCATTCAGATGGGGACGAACTTCGTCTTTGGAACGATTTCATTTGTATCCAATTCCGTAACAATTGTACTGCAGCTGGCGTTATCTGTAGATTACGCAGTTATTTTCCTGAATCGATATAAGGAAGAGCATGCGACTATGCCTGCCAGAGAAGCGGTCATTGTAGCACTCAGCAAAGCCATTCCTGAGATCTCCGGCAGCTCCTTAACAACCATCGGGGGTCTGATTGCCATGACCTTCATGCAGTATAAAATGGGACCGGATATGGGTATTGTCTTAATCAAGGCAATCATCCTAAGTCTGTTATCCGTATTCCTTCTGATGCCTGGCATCATTATGCTGTTTGCCAATCTGATGGATCATTCCAAACATAAAAATTTCATACCGGACATTCCTTTTGTCGGCAAATTCGCCTATGCGACGCGATACATCATCCCGCCTGTATTTCTGGCACTGATCATTGCAGGCTTCTTTATTTCCAACCAATGCCCTTATGTATTTGGCTACAGCAAGCTGACAACACCGCTGCAAAATGATGTACAGATTGCAGAGCAGCTGCAGAAGGACAATTTTGGCGATACCAATATGGTTGCCTTGGTCATTCCTTCCGGAAATTATGAGTATGAGAAGCGTCTGCTGAAGGACCTGGAGGACTGCCCTGAGGTTGATTCCGCTATGGGGCTAGCCAATATAGAGGCCATGGACGGCTATATGCTGACGGATAGACTGACACCAAGACAATTTTCAGAGCTTCTGAATCTGGATTATGAGGTGGCGGAGTTAATCTATACGGCTTATGCAGTCAATGATGAGGACTATGCCAAGGCAGTCAATGGCCTGTCAGCCTATAAGGTGCCTCTGATCGATATGTTCCTGTTCCTGTATCAGGAGGTGGACGAGGGATATGTGACGCTGGAGCCTGATCTGCAGAAGGAGTTAGATGATGCCTATCGTCAGATGACATTTGCCAAGAATCAGCTGCAGGGTGAGGACAACAGCAGAATGTTAGTCTATCTGAATCTGCCGGAGGAAAGTGAAGAGACATTTGCCTTTATAGACAGGATGCATGAAATTGCCGGAAAATACTACTCCGGAACAAAGCTTGTAGTCGGAGAATCGGTCAGCCAGTATGACCTGCAAAAGACCTTCTCAAGAGATAATAACGTGGTCAATATTGTATCCATTCTGGCAGTTCTGGTCGTACTGCTCTTTACCTTTAAGTCAGCAGGTATGCCGGTACTTCTGATTATCGTCATTCAGGGAAGTATCTGGATTAACTTCTCAGTACCGACGATTATGAAGAACGATTTGTTCTTTATGAGCTACCTGATCGTCAGCTCTATTCAGATGGGCGCCAATATCGACTATGCCATCGTCATTGCAAGCCGTTATACAGAGCTTCGTAAGAGCATGGGCAGACGGGATTCCATCGTTGATACGATGAATCTTTCATTTCCGACGATTGTTACGTCCGGTACGATGCTTGCCATGTCCGGTATCCTGATTGGTAAGATGACCTCAGACGGAGCCATTTATGGAATCGGTCAATGTCTTGGACGTGGTACGTTGATTTCGATTTTCATTACGATGTTTGTATTGCCGCAGATTCTGTTAGTCGGTGATAAGATTATAGAAAGGACGGCATTTATCATGAATATGCCGATTCGTACGAAGAGCGGTTCCGGTCTGATGCGTGTAGATGGTGTGGTCAGAGGACGTATTAACGGTACAGTGACCGGTACGATGCATGCGATTATCCGTGGTAATGTCAGCGCCTATGTAGAGGCAGGAGATATGAGAGAGCTGACAGAGGAGGAAGCAGCAGCACTGGAAGGCAGCCAGAACGAGACAGACGGACAGGCTCTATTGTCTGATGTGGAACAAAACCAAGTGACCGAGAACCAGAAGCCGCTTGACATACAACAGTTGGAACCAGATATCGTGCCTCAGCATACAGAACAGGAGGTGCAGGATCATGAATAAGAGATGGACAGCACTTGGATTAGCAATGATACTCGCGTTTCTGCCTGTGACGGATGTCTATGCCGCACTGCCGACTATCGTGGTAGATGCAGATGAGCAGAGTGCAATTGAGGTAAAGGTGACTACGGGAACGCAGGAGGCAGCAAAGGAGAAGAAGGAAGACCGCGAGGAAGTTGCCGCTGAGGATGACGATTACGAGGAGATAGAAACAGAAGAGGAAGAAGAGCCGGTCATTGAATGGGAAGAAATACACATTGCTTCAACGGCTGATCTGGTGGGCTTCTCCAGAAGCTGCTGGCTAGATACATGGTCTAGAAATAAACACGTCTATCTGGACTGCGACCTGAAGCTGACAGACAGTGAATTTGAATCGATCCCGACCTTTGGAGGTTATTTTGACGGTCAGGGACATAAGATTGAAGGGCTTTATATTGACGATACGGTATCCTATACCGGACTTTTCTGTTATGTACAGGAAAATGCAGTGATTACGAACCTGACAGTTGAGGGTATGGTTCAGCCTGCAGGCAAACAGGTGGTGGTCGGCGGTATTGTCGGAGATAACAGCGGAACCATTCAGAATTGCAAATTTAATGGAATTGTAAACGGCAGAGATTATACAGGTGCGATTGCAGGCTTTAATGAGTTGACCGGTCATATTGCAGACTGCGTGAGTGAAGGCTCTGTATCGGGAACACATTTTACCGGTGGTATTACCGGAGAAAATATGGGCAATATTTCAAGATGTAAGAATCTTGCCGAGGTCAACATTACAAATCTGGATAAGGGAATGTCCTTAGAGGATATTAATCTGGAGGAATATGCTTCAAATCTGTTTAATCTTGATGAGAATGAGAAGAAGCAGGATTCCGCAGAGACAGTCAATAGTACAGTGGATACAGGCGGCATTGCAGGTCTCTCCATAGGTGTGATTCAGTATTGCACGAATCAGGGAACCATCGGTTATGATCATGTAGGCTATAATGTTGGCGGAATCGCGGGACGTCAGTCAGGCTATCTGTATTCATGTGAGAATGACGGTCTGGTATATGGACGTAAGGATGTCGGTGGTATCACCGGTCAGGCAGAACCATATGTCATCGTGGATTTCACACAGGATATCGTGTACCAGTTATCTGAGAACATCAATAAGCTGCATGACCTGATCAGCCAGACACTCCGGGATGCAGGTACGCAGTCGGATACTGTTTCCAGTCGCCTGTCAGTCATCCAGTCCTTCACGGATAAGGCACTGGGAGACACCTCCTATCTGACGGATAAGACCGTTGAGTGGACAGACGGAATGGTTGCTTCTGCCAATGAGGCAGTCGGCAGAGCAGAATATATTATGGACGAGGCCTCCAAGAAGGACGGAGCGCTTGACCAGACAAAGAATGCGGCAACCAATACGAAGAGCGCGGCAACGGAGCTGACGAAGGTTGTACAGGATCTGGATATCTATTCATACATGACTGCAGACGAGAAGCAGAGGTATGATACCTATAAGAAGAATCTTGAGGATGCAACGCGGGAGCATGGCGGGTATGTAGAGACAGCGACGAAGGCGTATTCGGATTATTATTTGGATAAAATCAGATCAACGGGCACGGATTATACAAAGCCTGCACCGGAGATAAATGAAGCAGATATGAGACCGGTTAAAGGTGGTGTAATGCAGGATCCGTGGACTTATGATCCAAGCATTACGAATGTCAATGATATTGTTACAAAGTATAAAGAAATTGAGAAATGGGTACATCATGGTGTGGATGATAAGCCTTTTCCGGCAACAGAAGAAGGAGATCAAAAGACACTCGATGACAAACTGATTACGGAAAGAAATACAGAATTAAGTAATAAAGCCGGAGATATTGAAAGTAACAGTATCAGCTATGCGGATGGACAATATTTAACGAAACACGGCTCATCCTATTCCACCGACATTGCCAACTACGTTGACGGCATGGCAGGCATCGTCCTTGCCCACACCGGTGAAATGTCCGAGAGTACAAAAAAGGATGCCACCAATGCAGTGCAGTACGCAAAGAATGCAGCAGGTAATCTGGAGACGGCTGGAGGCGAGGTTAAGAACATCGTATCGACTGTAGCCGGAAAGTCCGACATCAAGCTGCCGCAGCTCGGCAGTGAGTATCGTGCAAAAGCAAACAGCCTCGTATCAAATCTGCAGGGTATGTCCGATAATATGGGCTACCTCAATAGTGAGATGAGCTCTGCAAATGATACACTGCTTGCAGACATCGAGGCAGTCAATGATCAGTTTAATGTCATTATGCTGTTGTATACAGATGCCATCGATGGGGCACTGGATATGGACTATACAGATTCTTACGAGGATAGTTCCCATGAGGTTGCCGAAGACTGTACAGATGCAACAATAGCGGAGTGCACCAATACCGGTAAGGTCAAGGGTGATATTGATGTCTCCGGAATTACGGGAACGATGGCAATCGAATATGATTTCGACCTGGAAAGTGATGTGACGGGCATCAAGGATGCAAAAGCAAATTCCACCTACCAGACGAAATGTGTGATGAGAAGAAATACCAATCAGGGTGACGTTGCAGCACAGAAAAGCTATGCAGGCGGCATTTGTGGATTACAAGAAATGGGCACAATTCTGTCCTGTGAGAATTATGGAAAATTAAGCAGCGATTCAGGTGATTATGTTGGAGGAATAGCCGGACAATCACTATCCTATATCCAAAAGAGCTACGCCAAGTGCTATTTATCAGGCGGAAGCTATGTAGCGGGCATTACAGGTTCAGGAATGAATCTGACGGATTGCATCGCAATGGTTCGAGTAACAGAGGCGGATGCATTTTCCGGTGCAATTGCAGGAGAAGTAGCTGAGGATGGCAAGGTACACAATAACTTCTTTGTAGGCAGTGATCTGGCAGGGATTGACCGGATCAGTTACAGTAAGAAAGCAGAACCGACCTCCTATGAAGCAGTGCTTGCAAGAGCAGATATTCCAGATGCCTTCCGAAAGCTGACCGTGTCATTTTACAGCGAAGACAATATCGTAAAGAAGGTAGACTGCCAGTACGGTGTATCCATTCCTCTGTCAGACTATCCTGAGATTCCGGAAAAAGAGGGATACTATGCACATTGGGATCAGGTGGAACTAAACAATATCTCATTTGATGAAGAGGTGACTGCAGAATATATCCGTTATCTGACATCTCTGGCAGGTACACAAAAGAGAAACGATAAACAGTCCATATTCCTTGTAGATGGCAAGTTCAAGGAAGGCGATGAGCTGCAGACAGGACTGTATTCGACAGATGGCATTCATGTGAAAAATATACTGGAGTACTGGAAATTAAGTATCCCTGAGGATGGCGCAGCAAGTCATCAGTTCCGTTACCTCCAGGCAGACGATCAAAAGGAACCGGTCATCATCTATGTGAAGAATGGTGACAAGTGGGAGAAGCAGGAGAGCGGTACGATGGGTAATTATCAGCTCTTCACAGCAGACGGAACCGCTGTCGAGGTAGCCATAGCCTCCGCTGATGTCAATTACACAGAATACATCTGTATCGCAGCCGCAGCTGTAGTAATATTGTTGCTGCTCGTAATTCTAATCAGAAGAAACAGACGGAAAACAAAAAAGAAACAACAGAATAATCTTGAAGAAGTCGAGATAGAATAAAGGCAATTATCGTTTCCAAAATATAGAGTGAGATCTCAGTATGCTTTAATTCTTAAAATGGACATCCAGTTGTCTGGAAATCCCATGGTTTGTAAGATTGATTCAGATGGCTGGTATATTTTAAGAGTTTTCTTTAACTCCATATAAAATGATCGGAAATCATCATGATCCAATAAATATTTCAAGCATATTATAGCGGCAAATAGATCAGATTTACCATAATTATATAGTGTACCTGTTTTCTTGATATGCAATTTTTGGTGAACAACACAGTCCATAATATGATCACCTGTGTGTGTATTAAAAAGTCGGTTTCCATGTGCGCATATGTTACGAAATTTTGTAAGCATTATGAGCATTTTTCCGAGTTCAGCCCGTCCTATATTATGAAAGTCGTTGCAGACGAGTGTCTTGCAGTGCCCTTTCAGGTAACGGAACATGGCAGATATTTCACCAATTGTTAAGTCTGTAGTGAGTACCCAGAGAGGAACATCATTGTATATTTTCATATAATGAGATACTTGTGGAGAAGGATTTTTTCCCTTGATTTTCTGATTCATTTTTTTGAAAAGATATTGTACATCTGATATGTGGGTGCCATAATCATAATTTACAGAGTTTTGATAAAACGCTATACCATTTCCATATAATTGTGAAAAATGATAGGAGATGGAAGATTTCACGTTTTTTTCAAGAATTAGTATATATTTTAAAAATATTCCCCTTAGTTCGACATCAAGTAGATATAGATTGTATATATCTTGAAAATCCGTATCAGGAAAGAAGTTATGAGTGTAATGATCCTTAAAAGAATCTTTATATCCGTTTATAAGACTATAGTAACTAATCTTGCTCAAAATATATGCAGCATAAGACTCATCATTAATCATTAACTTTTTGTTTTTTAAAATGTTTATCTGGGAAGTATAATCTAAGAAAGGTTTCTGATGAAGTGTATTGACCATAAAAATCTCCTGAAGATAACGAAACGGCCCCCGCGGGAGCCGCCCGGGTTACGGGCTTCTCAAGTATCCGTAACTCATTCACTAAACAAATTATATGGTATTCTTATAGAAATGTCAATGTTTAGTGATAAGATTATTATATGTAAATAGTCATTGAAGTATACTATATTTAGAGATTAAGCAGCTTAATAGGAGGAATGTAAAATGAAGAAAATCAGTTTTTTTGATACAAAGCCTTATGATAAAGAATTCTTTGATGAAGAACTGAAGAAGTATCCGGATTACAAAATGGTTTATCATGAAGAGAAGCTGAATGCGAAGACAGCAGTGCTTGCGAAGGGCTCTGATGCAGTTGTGGCATTTGTCAATGATGACCTGTCAGCAGATACCCTTAGAAAGTTAAAGAAGCGTAATATTTCCTGTGTGGCTATGCGCTGCGCAGGCTACAATAATGTAGATATTAATTATGCGGGTGAGCATGATATGCATGTCATGCGAGTGCCGGCATACTCTCCATACGCAGTGGCAGAGCATGCAATGGGCATGCTGCTTACACTGAACCGCAAGCTGCACCGTGCATACAACCGAATTCGCGAATACAATTTCAGCCTGAACGGTCTGACAGGCTTTGATTTGCATGGCAAGACGGTCGGAGTCATCGGCACAGGCAAGATTGGCCGTGTATTCATGGATATCTGCAAGGGCTTCGGAATGAACGTGATCGCCTATGATCCATTTCCGATTGTGAACAGTGACATCCATTATGTGTCTTTGGACGAGCTATTCGAGCAGGCACATATCATTTCCCTGCATTGTCCTCTGACGAAGGACAGCCGCCACATCATCAATGGCAAGGCCATTAAGAAAATGCGTGACGGAGTCGTGATCCTGAACACTTCCCGCGGAGCACTGATCAACAGTGAAGCACTGGTGGAAGGGCTCAAGGACGGCAAAATACGCGCAGCAGCACTGGACGTATACGAAGAAGAAGCAGACATTTTCTATGAGGACAATTCCAACACGATCATCCAGGATGACATTCTTGCCCGTCTAATCTCTATGCCCAATGTCCTGATCACCTCCCATCAGGCCTTTCTGACAGAAGAAGCCCTCGGCAACATCGCCGAGACTACCATGAAGAATCTGGATCAATTCTTCACAGGAGCTGCGCTGGAGAATGAAGTGAAAAAATAGCCATTACTGTTTATGATGATTATGATAGGCTCTGGGAGAAAGATTAAATTCCCTATAAAATACATCTTTTAGATAATTTGCGCTACTGAATCCGCACTTGACAGCGATATCAGTGATAGAATCATCAGAGATTAAAAGAAGGCGGCATGCTTTTTGTATGCGTACAGAAATCAGATATTTAATAAAAGCAGAGCCGGTTTCTTTTTTGAATTTTTTTGAAAAGTAGGTTGGGGATAAATGAGCATAGCGAGCGATATCTTCCAGAGAAACATCCTCGGCATAATTTTGGGCAATATAAT
The DNA here is from genome assembly GCA_030539165.1 of bacterium. Taxonomy (GTDB): domain Bacteria; phylum Bacillota; class Clostridia; order Lachnospirales; family Lachnospiraceae; genus JAAYYM01. The sequence goes on along the minus strand of JAUNSO010000007.1, from coordinate 31,706 downwards.
AACAGGCATCGTCTATCTCTGAGCTCAACGCGGAATGCATCTGAATATGATCCTGAATAAAAAGCCTGTAACGCTCCAAAGAAAAAAACAGTTCATATAAATATAGAGCAGTGAGTTTTTCTGTCAGATTGCGTGTTTGTGGAATTTGCAGAGGCTATTCATACATATTGCCCACAGGCATGGATAATCAATTATACTAATCCTATGTCGGTATGTGTGAAGACATTGTATCACGTATTTCCGGAAATCAAAGCCTTTGGCTGTTGTCATGAAGTGTTTGGCACACAACGTCTTCTTGCGTCTGTAGTACAAAGCGAACTTGGTATACAGGGTGTAGAAAAAGATGATATCAAAGTGAATGTATTGGAATTAATCATTTTACCTGGTTTAATCATGCGAGCTATCAAGGAATTGATTTATTTCCGATTTATCGCAACTTTGTGCAGAAGGACTATGGAGAAGGCTTTGAAGAAATACATAATAATTGGATGAATTCAACATTTGCCTGCGCACATTGTGTGAAGATGGATCTTTTTAGGAAGTACGAATGGATTGCTGCGGCTGGTGACAGACATCTGGCAGAGTTTGTATCAGGAGACATGTATTTAAGAAATCCACAGGTAGTGGAAGAGTGGAAATATAGCTTGACATCAGTAGAGTGGCGAAGAAAAGATCTTTTGAACAGACTGGATAAATCAGGAAGACTGGCTTCAGGAGAAGAATTATCGCTTGAAGATACAGGAGAAGAGCGTATTCAGTTGATTAAAGCGATATGTGGGTTAGGTAATCTGGTGACCAATGTCAATATTCCTAACAATGGCCGTCAAATTGCAAATCTGCCGACAGATGCTGTAGTGGAAACCAATGCTTTATTTGAAAGAGATGCCATTCGGCCGGTGATAGCGGGTGAACTGCCCAATACAATTCTGGATTTGATCATGCCCCACGTAGAGAATCATAATAGAGTCATAAAAGCAGCTAAGACTTATAATTACGCGATGGTATTGGAGGCGTTTCAAAATGATCCGCAAATCAGAGACCGGATTGAACCCAAAGAGATGGAACGACAGGTACATGATATGATTGAGGTAACGCTCCATTGACAAAGCGGCCTGCCCCATTGTAAAGTCGAAATAAGAATCTATAAGTCGGTTTTATACAGGTATCTGGTCGGATATCATCAGATGAAAGTTCCCCGTGTCTGATAAAATAGATTCGTGATCTTTACAGTGGAAGATGAGGTACAGCATGAAGAAAAAATGGATGAATTACATGAAAAATATAAGCTTATCGAGGAAGATGATAAGCTTATTTTGTTTGTTTGCACTTCTGACGTCTTTGATTTCTATTGTAGCGTTACAGATGAGTTTTAATATTTATGATGGTAAGCTATATGAAAAATCTCTGCAGGAGCTGGAGTTTTTTATACAACAGGTCAACGATGGGCTGGAGGATGTAGAGAAACTGAGCTATGAGATTGCAATCAGCAGTGAAATCCAAGAGCAGTTAATGCATATGAAGGATTTACGGTATCCTTCTAATGAGTATCTGTACGAATTGGAAAAACTCAGGACACTATTTACAAATAAACTGTATCTTTATCCAATCGTAAAAAATATTGTATATACCGATCATACGCAAACAATCACCAAGGTGGGTTCTGATACGGGAGGATTGCAAAATAATGTTGTTGAGAAATTGATTGCAGACTATGGTGCAGAAAAAGGAATCTATGTATCATATGCTCCGTCATCGGAATACCCTTATCTTGTTTCAGGCAGAGATATTCTGGAGATAAAAAATACATCTCTTGATTACCTGGGTTCAATCATATTGACCAGTGATGTCAAGGGTCTGATAGACCAGTGTAATGCCAGATTGAAGGTTGTGAACCCGACATTGTATGTATATTCTGAAGACAAACTGATTTATGAGAATACGGATATGCAGTTGACTGAACTACCACCGCCGGATCAGGCGGAGGGGTATCAGATTATTCGGATGGATGGACAGAAATATTTTATGTGTTATCTGCGTTCATCACAAACTGACTGGTTGTACATCAGTGTATTTCCATACTCTCAAATCTTTGGACAGACCTCTGCTATACGTTATCTGACATTGAGTTCTATCCTATCAGCGACCATTATCATGCTGCTGATGATTAGAAAAATTGTAGAAATCGTGACAAGACCACTGCAGACGCTTTCGGAATCAATGAAAACGGTAGAGGGTCAGAATTTTCGCGAGGCTCAAAAGTTGATAGAGGATGAGGATAGAAAGGATGAAATTGGTGTTCTGACAAAGGAATTTCAGATTATGCTTGATAAGATTGAACATCTGATTTATGAAAATTATGAAAAGCAAATTCTCATACAGGATACCAGATATAAAATGTTGCAGGCACAGATTAACCCTCATTTTCTATACAATACGCTGAATTCTTTGAACTGGATGTTAAAATCCGGTCAGACAGAGGAAGTCGGTCAAGGGATAATAGAATTAGGAAAATTGCTGCGAGCATCATTTGCCAAGAGCACCTGTACATCAGTCGAGGAGGAGTGTGATACTGCCGCAGCCTATATTCATATACAACAGATGCGGTATAAGGGGCGTGCCAAAATGGAACTTAAGACGGATGGAAATCTGAGCAGATGGATGATACCGCGTATGGTATTACAACCTATCATAGAAAATGCGGTGCAGTATGGTATAGAGAGTTCAGCAGTTCTTTGTGAAGTACTGGTATATGTTGTCGAAAGAGATACAGATATTCTGATTTTTGTCAAGGACTCAGGGCAGGGAATGTCAAGTGAAGAACTGGAAAAGGTTCGAGCAGGGACGATAGAACCCCAAGGGCATGGGATAGGACTGAAGAATATTCGGGAACGTTTGGCAATGTTTTATACGAATCACATATTTAGCATTGACAGCGAGACAGGAATCGGTACAGAGGTGCAGATTGTAGTTCCCAAAGTGGAGGAAGAAAAGAATGTACAGACTGCTGATTGTAGATGACGAAGAAATAGAGCGCGAAGGCATGGCAACATCCATATCCTGGGAGAAACATAATGTGAAACTTGTAGGTACTGCATGGAATGGTGCAGAGGCTTTTGATAAGATACAGAAATTGCTGCCGGATATCGTCTTGACAGATATTAAAATGCCGGTCATGGATGGAATTGCTTTGATCAGAGAGACAAAAAAAGTGTATCCGGATACGGAGTTTATCGTGTTGTCAGGTTACGGAGAATTTGAATATACAAGTCAAACTATGGAAGAAGGAATTCGCCACTATATTTTGAAACCGTGTGATGAAAACAGTATCACTATAGTTCTGGATAAGGTGATCAAAGAAATTGAAAGAAAAAAAGCAAGTAAAATCGAAAATGAACATAACAAACGAACAGTACACAGGCTATTGCCAAGAGCAAGGGAGCAGTTATTTAGGAATATGATGCTGGATCTGGAGTGTGTAGATGAGAGTTATCATGATTTCAGGCAGGAAATAAGAGGCGATGAACGACAGGTCTGTATTGTTGGATTTCGCAGTGATAAGCCGTTTGACAGTTTGGAATTGTTTCTACTTGGAAATATTTATGGGGAATTAATCGGCGAAGATAAATTGATGGCAACAGCTCCTATTCAAAATGATGTTATGATGCTGATTGAACCAGACACAACCGAACATCTGGAAAATGCGTTGTGTAAAACGAGAAAGCAATTTTCGAGAATTAAAAGGCAACTACTGTGGGCAGTAGTCAGCATGCCTGGAACTATAGAGGAGTGCCATAAGCTGTATCTGCAGACACAGGAGTTATTTGCATTAGGCGAACTGGAGAAAAGAGAAGAATTGTTCTGTTTTGAAAGGCTGAAGAAGGCGGAGGAATTAAATACTATTTTTAGCTACAAGAGATTTCAGAACATTGCAAGCTACGAAAAAGCCTTATATGAGTGCAGCCTTTTCTTTATGAAGATGGATATTCTGGAATTGGGATATATGCAGAAGAGACAGACCTGTATGCTGGTTTTGAAAATTCTTTATGGAGATGATGTTTCAGCAGAGGTCGATGAAATGGGACAGATGAATGGTGATACAGGAGAATTGATGAAAAGAACAGCAGACATCATAGCCTGTCGGCAGATTATCGAAACGGATACTCGTGTTGATGAAAAAAGAATGAGAACGATTATGCAGGAGATTTATGGTCGTATCAACAATATGGATCTGAACATTCAATATCTGACAAAACAGATTTTATTTATGAATGAGGATTATTTTGGACGTCTTTTTGTGAAATATCAGCATGAAAGATTTTCATCTTTTTTACTGAACAAACGAATTATGTTCGCAAAAGAATTAATTCATTTCAAACCGGATATAAAGATATCCGCATTGGCGGAAATGGTCGGATATGCCTCAGACGGACAATACTTTGCAAAGGCTTTTCGGCGTATTGAGGGTATATCACCCAGCGAATATAAAGAAAAAATGAAGCAGGATGAGTAACAATGTCGGTTTTTTTCAGGCAAAAACTCCGGTAATTCCATTCAATTCAAGCAACATATTCTGTACAATTGCTGTATCAAGCTGAGTTATGATCAGCAGAAAAAGGAGAATGGGAAATGAAAAAGTTAACAAAGAGATTTATAGTTGGACTGCTTGCATGTGCGATGATATTATCTATTACTGCATGTGGGAGCACAGGAAACAGTACAGAAGACAAGAGCGCTGCAAAGGAAGAAAGTGCAGCTAAGGTAGAGGAAGTGACAGCGGAGACTACAACGTCTGAAGAAACTGCACCAACAAGTGATGAACCAGTAACCATCAAGATTACATGGTGGGGAGGTCAGGCAAGGCATGACTATACACAGCAGCTGCTGGACTTATATACAGAGTCCCACCCGAATGTGTCATTCGAAGCTGTTCCGGCCGGCTGGGACGGATACTTTGACAAGCTTTCCACGCAAGCAGCATCGGGATCAATGCCTGATATTATGCAGATGGATTACCTTTATATTTCTACTTATGCAAAAAACGGTGTTGTTGCAGATCTGAATGAATTTGCGAAGGATGGAACCATTGATACATCCGAGATTGATGAAACAATCCTGAACACTGGTATGATTGACGGTAAACTGGCAGGGATGGTATTATCGACTTCGGCACTTGCAATAGGATATAATCCAGAGGTGTTTGAAAAGGCAGGTCTGGCAGAACCGGACGGAAGCTGGAACTGGTCAGAATTTATTGATACGAATCGTAAAATCTCAGAAGTAACAGGAAAAGAAAGTATAATTGTTTCATCCGGAGCCACAGGAGACATCATTCCGTTACGCTACTGGCTGAGCCAGCACGGAGAGTCTTTGTTTAATGAAGACGGTACGGCTCTTGGCTATACAGATGATCAGCTGGTTGTAGCTTTTTTGAGTATGTGGAAAGACATGGTGGATGAGAATATTTATCCTGATCCGGATGAAGAAGCGCAGATTCTGACACTGGGACATGAGGGCAGTCCCGTGGTTACAGGTGATGCGGCAACTGTATTGGACTGGAATAATTATGCCAGTAGAGTCAGCAGTGTGAATGATAAGATTAAGATTACGACTCCGCCTGTATCTGATGAAAATGGCGAGAGTGGACTTTGGAATAAGCCGGGCATGTTTTTCTCAGTAGCAGAAACTTCAAAGGTAAAAAAAGAATGTGCAGAGTTCATCAACTGGTTTGTGAATTCAGAGGAGGCAAATACTATTATCATGGGTGAACGTGGAACACCGGTTTCAGCATCAGTTCGTGAAGCCATGATTCAGTCAGGCAATATGACAGATCAACAGGTTGCAATGTTTGAGTATGCAGACAGGGTCAATGAGATTGCAAAGAAGACGCCAGCTCCTGATCCGGAAGGTATATCAGAAATCAATGAAACGATCAAAAATATCGGAAGCAGCGTGTTCTATGAGCAGGCAACACCGGAAGAAGCAGCTTCAACTTTCCGTAAAGAAGTTTCCGCTATCCTTGCAAGAAATAAATAAGTACAGAAGTGAAAGCTTGGAGGGACATGGATCATGTCCCTCTTTTTAAAAGAGAGGGCTACAACGTGAATGAGAAAAATAAAGTTTCACCATACAAAAAAAAGGATAATATAGCGGGTTATCTCTTGCTATGTCCGTGGATTGTGGGATTCCTGATCATGTGGTTGATACCTATGTTAATATCCATATATTATTCCTTTACAGACTTTAATTTGTTAAATACACCATCTGTGATAGGTATAGAAAACTACAAACGTGTATTTACGCAGGATAAAAGCTTTTGGAAAGCACTTCAGGTGACATTTACATATGTTGCATTGCTTGTGCCGTTACGTCTGGCATTTGCTTTATTTATTGCAATGCTGTTGAATAGAAAACATAAAGGACTCGGCATCTATCGCACGCTTTACTATGTTCCGTCTATCATTGGGGGGAGTATTGCAGTTTCTATCGTATGGAAACAGATATTTGGAAATAAAGGAGTGGTGATGTCTCTTCTGGCAGCCATAGGGATAGAACAAAAGGTCTCTTTTTTAGGAAACCCAAACACAGCTCTTGGAGTACTGGTAATTATGGGAGTCTGGCAGTTTGGATCTTCTATGCTTATTTTTTTAGCAGCATTGAAGCAGATCCCTAATTCACTTTATGAATCAGCCATGGTGGATGGAGCGAAAGCAGCGCAGACCTTTATCAAGATTACACTTCCGATGCTGTCTCCGACGATCTTTTTTAATCTGATCCTTCAGATCATCAATGGATTTCGGGTGTTTACAGAAAGTTATGTTATTACAGGTGGAGGCCCATTAGATAGTACGTTGTCCTATGTACTGTATCTGTATCGGAGAGCATTTAACTATTTTGACATGGGATACAGTTGTGCCCTGGCATGGGTACTGGTTCTGATTATTGCTATATTTACCGTGATTTTATTTAAAACACAGAATAATTGGGTGCATTATGAATCTGGAGGAGATAACTGATATGAGCAAGAGAAAAAAGATAAATTCTATACTATTTCATGCAGGTGCATGCATTCTGGGTTTTTTTATGATCTACCCGTTGCTGTGGCTTTTGGCCAGCTCTTTTAAAAGCAATGATACTATGTTTCTCAATGCATATTCGCTGATACCGCAGATGTGGGATGTTGCAACAAACTATAAAAGTGGTTTTCAGGGTGTAGGTGGAGTCTCCTTTATGACTTTTCTGGGAAATACTGTTTTTGTTACGCTGATTGGAATGTTCGGATGCGTTTTTATTTCGCTTCTGGCAGCATACGCATTTACAAGGATCAAGTTCAGAGGCTCTGATTTCCTTTTTGGATGTGTTATGATGACGATGATGATTCCACCGCAGGTCATGGTGGTTCCTCAATATATTATCCTGAAGCGGCTGAATCTGATTGACACAAGGACAGCATTGATTATACCTTGGTTTTTTGGAGGCGCATTTTTCATCTTTTTACTTGTACAGTTTTTCAGAGGGATCCCAATGGAATTGGATGAAGCGGCAAAGATTGACGGTTGCGGCAGAATTGCTATTTTGTTTAAAATTTTAGTTCCTGTTGTTAAACCGGCAATTGTGACAGCATCGATTTTTGCATTCTACTGGATATGGCAGGACTTTTTTCAACCCTTGATTTTTATGAGCAGCACAGAAAAATTTACTATATCACTTGCATTGAATATGTACCTAGACCCAAATTCTTACAATAATTATGGAGGGCTGTTTGCAATGTCTGTTATTTCATTAATTCCGGTACTTTTGTTTTTTGTGATTTTTCAACGCTATCTGGTAGACGGGATTGCAATGGATGGTATAAAGGGATAGGAGATGAGGCGAAGTGATCAGAATTAACCGAAACAGCTATGTAATATACGGAGACGCAGAACAATCAGTAGTTCACGCTGCAGGTCATCTTCTGCGGGATATTGAAAAATGCTGCTGCATAACGGAAGAAGAAGGTGCTGCTGTCAGACTGCAGGGGGGAACCGAACGGGAAGAATGCTATCGCATTTATGTGGAACATCAGGAACTCATCATAGAAGCGAGCAGCACTTTGGGCTTCATCTATGGTATATATGGAGTAAGCTGCCAGATTTTTAAGATAGAAGCCTTTTGGTTCTGGAATGACCAGCATATGGAAGAAAGGGAGTCTTTTGAAGTACCAGAGGATTTTTGCTATAAAAGTAAACCATTTGCAGTTAAATGGAGAGGGTGGTTTGTAAATGATGAGGTACTGATTCATACATGGTATGTCAACTGTCATAAAGATGAACCCTGGGAAATGGTATTTGAAGCCCTACTTCGTCTTGGTGGAAATATGGTTATTCCAGGAACGGATTCTAATTCAAAATTGTATAAAGGACTGGCTTCTGCCATGGGACTTACCATTACACATCATCATGCAGAGCCACTTGGCGCAGAGATGTTTGCAAGGGCATATCTGGGAGTCAATCCTTCTTTTGATGAGCATAGAGACCTCTTTTTACAATTATGGCAGGAAGGAATACAAAAACAGAAGGATATGAAGGTGATCTGGAATTTGGGCTTTCGCGGACAGGGAGACTATCCTTTTTGGGAATGTGATCCTAAATATGAGACGCCGGAAGCACGTGGAAATCTTATGGGAGATTTGATCCGACTACAGTATGAGATGGTGAAGAAAGAGGTGCCTGATGCCGTGTGTTGTACAAATCTTTACGGTGAGACAATGGAGTTGTATCAGGACGGTTATCTTGCATTACCGGATGATGTTATCAGAATCTGGGCAGATAACGGATTTGGAAAAATGGTGACAAGAAGGCAGTGGAATCACAATCCACGTATCCCTGCACTGCCAAAACAAAAGGGAGGCAGTCATGGTATCTATTATCATGTATCCTTCTATGATCTGCAGGCTGCTAATCACATCACCATGTTACAGAACACACCGGAATTTGTAAAACGAGAATTACAGAATTTATTGAATCTGGATGTGAACGATTACTGGATTATTAATTGTTCAAATGTAAAACCTCATGTATATTATCTGGATTTTATTGCGCATATATGGAGAAATGGTACTGTTAACGTAAAAGAGCACCTACGGCAATATGTGGAGAAATATTATCAAACAAAGCAACCAGCACGAATTGAGACTTGTTTTCAGGGCTATTGGAAGTATCCCCCCATGTATGGGAAACACGAGGATGAGCATGCGGGAGATCAGTTTTCAAATCATATGGCAAGAGTACTCATCTCGCAATATATGAAGGATAGAAATGAAAAAGCTGAATATATGCTGTGGGCAACAGATGCATCAAGTTTGAAGGGACAAATCGAATGGTATCACTGTATATGCAGTCAGGCTGTAGCGGGCTATGCAGTGTATTTATCAGAATGTAAAAAAACGGCATTGCAGCTTGAGACGAATGCAGAAAATCTGTTCAGAGATTCCATATTGCTGCAGTGTGAGATTCATGATTATTGCTATCAAGGAGCAGAGGAGACGTGTGTTGCATTATTGTACGCGATAAATGAGGATTATCAAAAGGCATTTTATCATGCAGGCAAGGCAAGAAAATCATATCTGAGAGCAGATGCAGCCATGAGATCAAGAGAGCATGGAAAATGGAGAAACTTTTATAAAAACGATTGCTTTACAGATGTAAAACAAAGCGCGTGGGTACTTGAGGGCCTGATGAGTTATGTGCGGAATCTGGGCGATGGTCCCCATTATTATTTGTGGCAGAGGGATTTTCTTTATTCAGAGGAAGATAAAAAGGTCATGTTGTTATTAAATCTTGAAAATCATTTAAAGGATCAAGAATTGTATGAACTGATGGAGCAGAAGTGGGATTTATGAAACCTCAAAAACACAAAATGAAATACCTCAAAAACACAAAATGAGATTGACAACGTGTGCCGATATATACTCCCATATTTGACAGTTGTTGAATGAAAAAACCGCTACAAGCGCCCATTTTATAAGGGCTGTAGCGGTTTTTCTTTTCGTCATGGACTTTGGTAATGTCAATGCTTTTTGCTGAGTTTTTGGATTTCTTTCATTTTACTTTTGGTGATGAATTGATAGTCGGTTCGGAAGCCGCAGGCTTCGTGAAGCGCATCTGTAATCTTTTCTCTGCAATACGTCGGGACAAATCCCTGTTCTTCAATATTTACAAAGTTTATTTCTTTTAATGTTTTTAGGATTTCATCACAAGTATATTTACTTTCCAGTTTCTTTTCTAACAAACGGTAATTCAATAAGGCTAAAAAGCAGATCAAAAAATGTGCTCTGATACGATCTTCGCGTTGAACATAAACTGGTCTGGCGGAGAAGTCTGTTTTCATAATTCTGAAGCATTCTTCAATCTGCCATCTTCCCTCACTCACTTTTAATATATCAACAATCTTATCATCCAGCAGATCGGTACAGACTGCGTATAATCCGTCATATCTGGATTCTTCACTAATCTTTTCTTCATCAAGATAGTAGTGAATATCTGCAGCTTCACCATCCTCGGTGGAAGCATTTTTGCCCACAAATCTTGCTGGATCATTAGGATTTTTGCAATTCTTTTTTAAAGTGCCATTCTTCAGCAAAGCTTTCGCACGTTCTACTTGTCCTTCACGGATGGTCTGCTGATAAGCAGCATACTTTGGGGAATATGTGACAATCAATCGTTGATCAATATTTCCACTCGTATATGGTATTTCTTTATAGTATAATTCGTTATTGTCATCCTCACTGATTGCATCGAAACTGACTCTTTTATCATCGGAAAGTCTGCGAAAATCTTCTTTGTTCAGAGCCAGTTCTTTATCTTCATTACGAAGTTTTCTGATTGACTGAGTAACAATGAATGCGCGTTTTCCCATGTGGTTAAAATTTCGGTTGGATTGGGAAGCCAATCCTGCATCACTGCAGTAAATAAATTTTTCACATCCGAACTGCTGAAGAATTTTTGTTTCTAGTGGTTTTAATGAAGTTTGTTCATTTTGATTTCCGGGGAAAATTGAAAAAGCTAAAGGTATACCATCACCGTCGATAAATAAGCCCATTTGTACGATTGGATTTGGGCGATGTTCTTTGCTTTTACCGTATTTTTTCTCGCCATCTTCCGGCTCAATCTCAAAATAGAAGTTGGAACAGTCATAGTATAAGACGTTAGAATTACGTTTTCCTAGGAAGTTACTGTTCTTAAATACCTCTGACTGTATTAAGCCACTTTCAGAGGCAAGGATACTCAATGCACGATAAACGTCATGAAGTTCATAGGATGGTGGCTCCAGGAAACTCTGAGCCGCTTTATATGCAGAAAGCTTGCTTTGCGGATCAAGGATCCGGTTATAGACAAGATCAGAAAGAATAGCATTCAGGTCAAATTTATATTTGTACTTTGCCTTAATCTTACGACAGATTTTATCTAATTGCAGATCATAGTAAATAGATTGAGGGAAGAGATAGCCCCCTGATAAAGTTTTCGCTGGTTGTACTCAAGAGGTCTGTCAGCATGGAATGTAATCTGAACAGATTTAGCCTGTTGCTCAGCCTTGTATTTTAAAGTTTTGATAATCTCTATGCCCAATGTCCTAATTACCTCACATCAGGCATTCCTGACAGAAGAAGCCCTCGGCAACATTGCCGAGACTACCATGAAGAATCTGGATCAATTCTTCACAGGAGCTGCGCTGGAAAATGAAGTGAAAAAATAAACGCAACCTCAAAAACACAAAGTAAAACACCTCAAAAATCTAAAAGCCATGCGGGAGCTGTTCTGCATGGCTTTTTTTACGTCTAAATCTAGGCTAGAGGACTGCACAGATTAAAATAATACACCAAAATCAAAATAAAAGAGTTTCTATCAAATCACAGCCATCTATAATTTAAATTGAGAAATACTATGATGCGGAGAGGCGGTGAGACGGTGCTTCAATATATCAGAAGCAAATATGCCGGATACGGGATTGCAAGAAAGATTCTTGCGATGCTGTTATTGGTGTCGATCCTGCCAATCATCCTGATTGAGATCGTAACCTGCTCGATCGGAGCCAATGCAATCCAGAGCCAGACGGATGAACTGATGATCAGCAATATGAATCTGGCACAAAAGAGTCTGGAAGACTATCTTAGTGTCTATGATCATATCCTGCTGTCAGTGTACTCGCAGAATGACTATGCAGTCAGTCTGGAGAAACTGAACGTATGGGACTCCCGCAAATACTATGCAGTGAAGAATGAGTTGGAAACAGATCTGCAGAATATTGCATATGCCTATCCGAATATCAAAGGAATTGCCGTAGTGACAAGGAAAAGGGAGATTATCCTGTATGACACCGTGACCCTGTCAAAGGAGAATAGCTTTTGCTTTCCAAGAGAAGACGCGGCCTGGAAAGCAATTGCAGAGGAAACATTCAGCAGTACACAGACGGTTTACTCAGAGGCTGTCAGACGCACGGATACATCAGGGCAGGAGAGAAATGTTCTGTATATCGCACACCGTCTGGCAGATATCAATAACTACAGCAAGGGAACCGTGGGCAGCATCATGATCTGTCTGGACGAAAAGGATGTCAGAGAGGTATATCAGAGGGAAGAACCAGATGAATTTCACCTGTCATTTCTGTGCAGTGCTGCCGGGAAAATCCTATCATGTTCCAGAGAATCCTTCATCGGAACGGATATGATGCCGGATATACAGGAGGATACCGGATATGCGCGTTCAGATCAGATCACACCGGAGCAGCAGATCAAGGAAACAGCGCTGGCAAAGGGAATGATCGATACCAAGCGCTGTACGGTCTATATCCAGCCACTGTTTGATGGGCAGTTCCTACAGGTGAATATACAGGATACGGATAATCTGCTGGTCAATGTCAGGTATATTGCAGAAATCATCATTCTGATTGGACTGTTGACACTGATCGCCAGTTGTATTGCAGCCATACGGTTTGCAAATAACCTACAGGGCAGTGTACAGCAGATCATTCAGGCGATGGACAAGGCATATAAAGGCGATTATGAAGTTCAGATCAACAGTCAAAGAGAGGACGAATTCGGCAAGATATCGAGACACTTTAATCATATGGTGCAGAAAATCAATCATTCCGGACGACAGGAAAAGGAAGCACTACTGCGAGAGAAAAACGCAGAAATCAAAGCACTGGAGGCACAGATTAATCCGCATTTTCTTTATAATACGCTGGATGCCATCAATTGGGTGGCAATCGACAATGAACAGTTCCAGATCAGCAAGATGCTGAAGGATCTAGCCATCATCCTGCGCTACAGCATTCATAAAAGCAATGAAATGGTCAGTGTGGCAAGTGAACTGGAATACCTGAAGAAATATATCTACCTGCAGCAGCAGAGATTTGAATTTTCCTTTCAGTGCTTTTTCGATATTGATGAAACAGTTCTGGAATACGATATGCATAAACTGTTGTTTCAGCCACTGATTGAAAATGCAATCGTCCATGGCTTTCCGGGAAAGAGCGGACAAGATAGCATCCGGATCAGCATCCGGCGACTGAATGAGATGCAGCTTGAAATCAGAGTAGAGGACAATGGCAGCGGAATGACTGCCGAACAGGTAGAGATATTTGAACACTTTGATGAACAGGACAAGTCTGCTGAGAACAGCATCGGAGTGAAGAATGTCATGCTGCGGATGAGATACTACTATGGAGAAAAAGGATATTTCCATATTGATTCAGGAGAAGCAGGCACCACCGTCATTCTGAGAATACCATACCAATAGGCAGGGGATGACAAAGCATCAACAGGATCAGAGATGACACCAAGGCAGATATGGAACAGATACAGAAGGAGGACATTATGCGAATCGTAGTTGTAGAGGATGAACCAAAGACCAGACAGGGATTAATCAAGATCATACAAAAATATACGCCGCATGAGGTCGTGGCTGGAGAATGCGACGGTATCAAGGGCTTGGAGGCTGTGACGGCACTACTTCCGGATGCATTGATAGCTGATATCAATATGCCGGAGATGGACGGTCTGACCATGTTGGAGAAAATCCGGAAAAGAGGCATCCGCACTGCGACAGTCATACTGACGGGGTATTCTGAGTTTGATTATGCTAAGCGGGCGCTGAAGTTGGAAGCCGTAGAATATCTGCTGAAGCCTCTGAATGTGGAGGACATTATAGAGGTTCTGGAGCGCATCAATGAAAAGCTGACTAAGACAAAGGTGGAGATGGTATCACCGGAACAGCTTATATTTTCGATGCTGACCTGTGAAGAAACAGAACAGGAAAACTATGCAAAACAACTGGAGGAGCGGCTATTACTCAGACAGGACAGCAGGAATGCTCTAATTCTCATCAAAACCGGCAGCATGCTGGGGGAGACAGTGAATGAAATGCAGGATGCACTGAATCAATGTCTGGATTCTATTGGTTTGACTGCCTGTCATGTGTTTAGGCTGCCCTTTGAGCAGATGCTGCTAATGATGATACCGGATAGCCAGAATGTGCATTATTTGCGGGAAATCATACAAATGAAGGTAATGCCGGAGATGAAGAAAATCGGAAAGTGTTATATGGCATATGGTGAGATCAAGAGCATGATGGAACTGAAGCCGGTACTGGAACAGATGCAGGAGTATTTTGAATATTCATTTGTATTGGATGAGAACAAATTGATCGCAGCAGATGTGATAGAGATGATTACATTTTCAGATATCCGTTATCCAGACAATCTGGAGCAGCGTATCAGGAGAGATATCCGGAATGGAAACAAAGCTGCTGTGCAGTATCTGGCCGGAGAATATCATAAACAGGTCATTGAAAGTGATGCAAAACCGCATTATATCAAGGAATATACAGTGCGCTTTATGATGCGCGTAATGGAAGCAATGCGCAGCCTCAAGCCGGATCAGGAGATGGATGTACTGCATCGCTATATGCTGGATCACATCATGGAAGCGACAACCAAGGAGGAGCTGTCGGATACCTTCTGGAAGCTGACAGAGGCGCTGTGCAGAGACAAAACAGAAAAAGCAGAGGTGACGGATACCGACAACGGGATGATTCTGCGCGTCATTGAGTATATACGCACGCATTATAACAAGGATATCTCCCTGCCTGAGGCAGCAGAACTGGTCGGCATCACGCCGGAATATCTGAGCAAGCTGTTTGCTAAGGAAATGGGGATCAACTTTAGTACATTTTTAGGAGATTTTCGCATCAGCATGGCAAAACGGATGTTTTCCACAGGCAAATACAAGATCTATGAAGTGGCTGAGGCAGTAGGATTTCATGATACAAAGTATTTCAATAAGGTATTCAAATCAATTGTCGGAGTATCCCCGTCTGAGTACAGAAGGGCGGTATCATGAGCAGAAAGTCACAGACTGTACTATGGGGGATATGGATTGCCGTGTTTGTGCTGTTGGTATGTGTATTGATCCGTTACTGTAAAGATAACCATGCAGAACCGGTTGAAAACAGCGAGGACAGGCAACTGGTTCTGATGGTGACCTATGAGACGGAGCCATACAGAAAGGCACTGACGTGGTTTGCAGAAGAATATTCTGGCCAGAGCGGGAATCCTCGCGTTGTGATTGATTTTGTCGCGCAGTCTGATTTTCAAAAAGAGCTATGCATTGACAAGGATCAGGACAGACTGCCGGATCTCATTATCTGTGAAAATGTCATGACGCCGGCGCTGGTATCTATGGGAATCCTCAGAGATTTATCAGATTACATGACCAATGAAAGAACGGTTTTTTTTAATACAACAGCTTATAACAGTACAGTGGTAAACGGAAGTTGCTACGGGATACCGCTGACCTGCGATCCATATGTGCTGTATTACAATGAGGATTATCTTCTAAAGCACGGAGGAGTCATGCCGAAAAAGATGGAGGAATTTTATGAATGGACCAGAACAGCGCGTACACAGGGAGTTTACAATCTGGGAATCGCGTTGAAGAACAAGGAGGATGCAACGGCATGTCTGACACAGTTCATCTATTCCTACGGCGGTACGATCCGTGATCTGAATGGGGCACATTGTATGGATTTGTATGAGATGCTGGCAGGGATGCGTGATGACGGAATCGTTTCACAGGATATGATCAACTGGAATCAGAGTGATCTGATGTATTACTTTGCAGATGGCATGGTATCTGTAGTGATGGCCAGAATGAGTTCTTCAGCACTGTTGAATGCGGAGCATATGGACTTTACATACAGGGTGACGGAAATACCCTATGCACAGAGACCGGCATATCTGATGCATGGTGAGAATATCGGGATCACAGTCGATGCCGATGAGAAGGAAGCCCTGCAGTTTGCGGAGTATATGACCTCCAAGGATACCATGGAACGCTATGACCGGATGGTACACTGCCTGTCTGTGAGGTCAGATCTGTCAGTCAATCCACTGGAGGCGCAAGGACTCGAAGATGCATTCATACAAAAACAACGTGAGAGGGGTCTGTTAAAAAGCTCCTACTCCTCATGGTTTCTGATATCGGGAGCGTTTGGTGAAGAAATCAACAGATTTTTCGGAGATTCGTCCATAGATGCAAACCGTCTGTCAGAGGATATACAGGATGCTGTCCGAGTGGCGATTATGGAAAGATGATCGACAGGTTAAAAATGTTTCCATTTTTTAAAATAGTGGAATTTCTGATCTGAAAATGCTGTGTTATATTCAGGTTACCAAACAGGCAGTACCAAAAAGAAGGAGAGGTATCGTTATGAAAATGAAGAAGTTAACAGCACTATTAATGACCGCGGCTATGATCATATCCATGGTGGGCTGCGGAAGCAAGCCTGCAGCACAGGATGCGGCTGCGGAGACAGCAAAAGCGGAAGAAGCACCGGCAGCGGACAAGGCAGAGACTACTGACGCAGCCGATACGACAGAGGCATCAGGCGACAAGACAGTCATCACCATCACATTCCGTGATGATGGAAGTACGACACTGAAGGACTGGTTCCAGAATGCATATGATACGTATGACAAGAAAGACTCTGTAGAGGTAGTGATCGCACCGATCACAGCATCTGAGGGAGATTATTTTGCAAAGGTAGCGTTGGCACTGCAGTCAGCAGATACAGCACCGGATATCGTATGTGAAGATACATTCCAGCTCCCGTCAGATGTGGCAGCAGGTTATCTGACAAATATGGAATCCTATCTGAAGGACTACAAGGAGTGGAATGACGGTACCTATTATGGGGCACTGGTAGATGGTGTTACCTATACAGACGGCAGTGCATATGGCATTCCATTCAATACTGATACCAGAGGACTCTGGTATAACAAGGATGTATTCAAGCAGGCAGGACTGGATACTGATTGGCAGCCGAAGACCTGGCAGGACATCATCGATACCTGTGCAGTTATTAAGGAAAAATGTCCGGATGTAGTACCTTTCTGGTGTAATTCGGGTGTGGCAACAGGGGAAGGAACTTCTATGCAGACCTATGAAATGCTGCTCTACGGGACAGGTGAGCAGCTGCTGGATGAAAATGATAAATGGATCGGTTCCAGTGATAATATTTTGAAATCCTTGGAATTTTTGAGCACAATCTACTCAGATGGCTATGGTCCGTCATTGTCCAAGGTTCTGAACGGAGAAGCGGGTAACACCTCATCCAGAGAATATATGCCAAATGGCAAGCTGGGCATCTCACTGGACGGCTTCTGGGTAACAGGCAACTACAAGGAGTCAGGTGCATCACCATGGGAGAATTATCAGGATCATCTTGGAATCGCAGCGATGCCTACATCAGAGGGGCAGGCTCCGGGCAGCATCACAATGTCAGGTGGCTGGGCATTGTCCATTCCTGAACTGGCAGATGAAAAGGATGCAGCATTTGATTTTATCAAGCACTGTATGAGCTACGACGTATATCGTGACATGATCATCAAGCAGGGCAATATCTCCACCAGATCCGACATTGCATCAGATCCGGAATATTCACAGCAGCCGTTTATGCAGACCTGTACGGAATTTCTCGATGGTGCATATTACAGACCGAGAAACAGCCAGTACACTACAGTTACAACACATATTCAGACCATGGTAGAGTCAGTGGTATCCGGAACGAGCCCTAAGGATGCCATGGAGCAGTACAAGGCTGATGTAATCAACAGCGTAGGCGCAGAGAATGTAGTAGAAAAATAGTATCAATCAGTCTGGAGGGTGGTGGTTTCACCACCCTCTTTGACATTAAAGGGGAATCCGTATGAAAAACAGAAACAAGTATAATACCGCAGAGGAATTAAAACATTCCGCATTGTTGCTTCCGTCCGTATTGCTGCTCTTGCTCTTTTTTGTGATGCCTATTCTGCTGACGATATATTATTCCTTTACGAATCTGGCATTGTCTGGTGAGAATGCAAAGCAACTAAAATTCATCGGTATTGACAACTATATCAGTATGTTTCGCGACAGAACGGTACGCGTCAGCATTATAAATACCCTGATTTTCTTAATCGGAAGTCTCGTGGGACAGCAGGTGCTAGGCTTTATGATTGCTCTGATGATGAAAAATAAAAATAAAGTGTTTCGCGGGATCGTGGGGCCGATCTTTCTGGCAGGATGGATCATGCCGGAAGTAGTAGTAGCGCTGTGCTGCTCTACCTTTTTCGGAGATGAGGGTACACTGAACAGGATATGTACTACCTTGCATCTGCCGGCGCTCGAATGGCTGTATATTGTACCGATGCTGACAGTCGTACTGGCAAATATCTGGCACGGAACAGCATTTTCAATGATGAATTTCCAGTCGGCACTCGACGGTGTATCCTCGGATATAGAGGAAGCAGCCAGAGTGGACGGAGCCAGCCGGGTGCAGACACTGTTTCGAGTCATACTGCCCTGTATCAAAAATACCATTGCAACGAACACAATGCTGAATACATTGTCTACACTGGGCGTATTTGGATTGATTTATATGATGACCGGCGGTGGACCAGGCAATGCCACACTGACACTTCCGATTTTTATGTACCGTCAGGCGTTTGTTTCACAGCAATTGGGCTATGGAACTGCCATTTCGATGCTGATCCTGGTGATTGGTATCATATTAAGCGTTTTTTATACAAGAATTATTCGAAATGATTAGGAGGACGGACAGATGAGATGGAAATTGGAAAAGGGAGTTCCCTATATAGTATTATCTGTGTTGGCACTGATCTTTGCACTGCCGTTACTGTGGATCATATTGGCATCGTTGGATCTGAATGCATCGGCATCCGTACATATACCGGCAAAGTGGACATTGGAAAATTATAAAGCAGTATTGTCGGAGCAGGCAAACCTTAAAGCATTTGCAAATGGACTGCTGATCTCTTTTAGTCAGTCCCTGATCGTAGTTGTGGCAGCAGGTCTCGCCGCCTATCCATTGTCTAGATATGAGCTGAAGTACAAGAATATTTTCATGTATACGATCCTGTTTATGACCTCACTGCCGATCACGGCGGTTATGGTGCCGGTATACAAGATGTTTTTGTCAATGCATCTGTACGACAAGATGATAGGACTGATTCTCTTTCTGACAGCGACCTCTATGCCGTATGCCATCTGGCTGATGAAAAATTTTATGGACGGTGTCCCGCTTGAACTGGAGGACGCAGCCAAGGTGGACGGGGCATCTACGCTGATGAGTATCCGGAAGATCATCGCGCCGCTCATGTTTCCCGGAATCTGTGTGGTGTTTATTTTTACATTTTCAAATAGCTGGGGCAATTTCTTTGTACCCTATATATTGCTGCAGTCAATCGATAAGATGCCGGCATCGGTAACGCTGTACCAGTTCTTTGGCCAGTACGGTATGGTGGTCTATGGACAACTGGCAGCATACTCGGCATTGTATGCCATTCCGTCGATACTGCTCTATGTATTGTCACAAAATTATATGTCTAAGGGCTTTAATATGGCTGGAGCCGCAAAAGGCTAGGAGGAGAAACGATGAAGATGTTAAAGGAACGAATCGGCAGACTGATCCGTGAAATAGGGGAATTGATCTATACAGTCAGGATACCGGTCAGCAGTTATCAGATGCTGTACTCAGATGAGAAATTTGGCGAAATTGATACAATCAATACCGACGCATGGAGGACACTTGAGCAGTCAGAGTCCTGGGGCGGTCATCGTGTGTATGCCTGGTTTGATACAACGGTCATGATACCGGAGGAGCTTGACAGAAAATGTGTGGTATATGAGTTGAAGACGGGGCGAGAGGGAGAGTGGGATGCAACTAATCCACAGTTCAGTATCTTTGTCAATGGACAGAGAAGGCAGGGACTGGATGTCAACCATCGTGAGATTCTGCTGACAGAGCAGGCCAAGGCGGGCGATACCTATCGGATCACGTTGTCTGCTTTTACAGGAGATCACAATGACAGACTGCTGATGGATTCTGAACTCAAGGTGCTGGATCGCGCAACCGAACATTATTACTATGATCTGTCTGTACCCTATCAGACAGCAAGACTGCTGCAGAAGTCAGACAGGGCATACATCACGATTATCACAAAGCTAAATGAATCCTTGAATCTGCTGGATCTGCGTAAGCCCTATAGTGACAGGTACTATGAAAGTCTGAGACAGGCACAGGCATATTTGACAGAGGAATTCTATGAGAAATACTGCGGGGGTGATACAGAGTCTATATACTGTGTCGGACATACCCATATCGACCTTGCATGGATGTGGACATTGGCAGTCACACAGGACAAGGCAGTGCGCAGCTTCTCTACGGTTCTGGAGCTGATGCGCCGGTATCCGGAGTACATCTTCATGTCCAGTCAGCCACAGCTGTATCAATATGTCAAAGAAAATGCACCAGAGGTCTATCAGGAGATTAAGAAGAGAGTCGCCGAGGGAAGATGGGAGACAGAGGGCGGTATGTATGTAGAGGCAGACTGTAATCTGTCATCAGGAGAATCACTCATCCGTCAATTCCTTTATGGCAAACGGTTTTTCAAGGAAGAATTTGGAACAGACAATGAAATTCTGTGGCTGCCGGACGTGTTTGGCTATTCCGCAGCATTGCCACAGATCATGAAGGAGTGCGGCATTCATTATTTTATGACAACAAAGATCAGTTGGAATGAATTCAATAAGATGCCCTATGATACATTTGAATGGGAAGGAATCGACGGCACAAGAATACTGACACATTTCAGTCCGTCTAGAGATTATCACAAGGCGGCAGTAGAGGATGGGACGGAGACGGAACACTTTACGACTTACAATGCCTATATCAACCCGTCTCAGGTCAAGGGCGCATGGGAGCGCTACAGTCAGAAGGAACTGAATAGAGATGCGCTGATGACTTTTGGATACGGAGATGGCGGTGGTGGACCGACCAAAGATATGCTCGAAAATCAAAGGAGACTGGCACTTGGGATTCCGGGCTGTCCGAAAACTGTGATGAGTACGGCAAGGAGATTTTTTCATCGGCTGGAGGAGGATGTCAAGGAAAGCCGGTATCTGCCTGTATGGACAGGCGAACTGTATCTGGAATATCATCGTGGCACTTACACCTCTATGGCACGGAATAAGAGATATAACCGTAAAGCAGAGTTCCTGTATGGAAATGCAGAACTGTTTTCCTTCATGGCATCTGTACTCACCGACGGAGCATATCCACAGAAAGGATTGCAGGAGGGTTGGAAAATCATTTTGCGTAATCAGTTTCATGATATCCTGCCAGGCTCCTCAATCAAAGAGGTATATGAGGATTCCAGACAGGAATATGAACAGGCGAGTCGTATAGGACACGCAGTGCTGGAAACAGCATTGGAGCGTCTGGTCAAGGAGATTGCAGCCAAATCTGACAGTCTGATTGTCTTTAATCCAACCGGCAGACAGGAGAATCAGATTGTGTCTTTTTCCTGTCCGGAACATATTGATGCACCAATGATCATGGATTGTAACGGCATTCTGCCTGTACAGCGGACAGGAGAGCAAACCTATATCTTCTGCGCACATGGTGTCCCATCAAAGGGCTATAAGACATATCAGATTGCAAACCAGAGCGACATTGTTCCTACACAGCAGATTGCTGACGAGAGTAATCTCATCGCAGCTCACGGAGGGCTGTTTGAGGGCTGTCAGACACATCAGATCGTTGGACAGACAGTAGCGGACGAGCCGGTTGTGTGGCAGGAGGACAAGAGAATACTGTCAAATGAATATGTGCAGATCACATTTGCTCAGAACGGACAGTTTCAGGAGATCTACGACAAGCTGAATAAAAGACAGGTGCTGAAGGAGCATCAAAACGGCAATGTACTCATGACCTATGAGGATAAACCGCATAATTTTGATGCGTGGGATATCAATAACTACTACACAGAAAAATCATGGGAAGCAGATCAGCTTGATTCCCTGGAGGCTGTCGAGGAAGGCCCCATCAGGACAACCATCCGGCTCAGCAGAAGCTATCTGGATTCACACATTACGCAATTTATCACATTATGCGGCAACAGTCCGGAGATCATCATCCGCAATGAAATAGACTGGAAGGAAAAGCAGATCCTGCTAAAGACATTGTTTCCGGTTGATATTCACACAGATGAGGCTACCTACGAAATTCAGTATGGAAATGTAAAACGTAAAACACACTACAATACTTCATGGGATTATGCAAGATTTGAAGTATGCATGCACAAATGGCTGGACGTGTCGGAAGACAATTACGGTGTCAGCATTATGAATGACTGTAAATACGGCTGTCATGTACATGATGGTGTCATAGGAATTTCCATGTTAAAATCCGCGATTGACCCGAACCCGGAGGCGGATAAGGAGCATCACAGCTTTGTCCTGTCGATCTATCCACACAAGGGAGACTGGAAGAATGCAGATACAATTGACCGTGCATATCTGCTGAACAACCCACTGTTCTGTCTGCCGAAGACCGGAACAGGAACAACCCTGCCTGCTGAATACTCCATGGTACAGGTCGATGCCAAGAATGTGGTCATAGAAGTTGTTAAGAAAGCCGAGGATGGTAACGGACTGATCCTCCGCTTATATGAAGCATACAACCGTCGGACACAGGTCAATATGAAACTTGGTATAAGCTTCACAATCGCAGAAGAGTGCAACATGCTCGAAGAAAGCAAAGGCGAAGTCGCCCATGACGGAGACACGCTTCACTTCGAGATGAAACCATACGAAATCAAAACCCTTAGAATTCAATAACCCTTTCTTCACAGGGAAGCAAACAGACATCCAAACCAGCTGGGTTGAAATGAGATATCTGGCGGATTGGACAAGAGAAGCTTCCCAAAAGCATATCCACATAGACAGAAAGAAAACAATAACCATAGAAAGTCATATCAAAGAGCAGGAGCAGGCGGGAGCGGAAAACGGAGGTTTGCGAAGGTCAAGCCAAAGGAGCCTGAAAACTCTGCAGAAAAGTAGGAGCCATTCTCCTACTTTTCTGCATCTTAGAGGTTGAAGGGGACGACGCGTCGAAGCAAACCTCCGTTTTCCGCTCCGCCCGCTCCGGACACTCCCAACTCCATTCTTCATACTAATTGCACACCTTAGTCTCATTTCACCCCTCCATGTGCAAGTTGAACAAAAATGAAACCACAGAATAAGACACATTTGACAAATCGTATGTCAACCGGTTGACATACGATTGCTTTAATGGTATGTTAACCGTATGACATATCATGATGTGCTACTAGGTGTGATAGACGCGAATATGACACCGCAACCCATTAATCAATTTCTCATGGAGGACTATTATGAAGCAAAGAATGAAGAAGTTAGCAGCAATACTTATGGTTACAGCAATGAGTATCGGACTGTTTGCAGGCTGTGGGAACAGCCAGACAGCAGACACAACAAAGCCGGCAGACACAGCAACAACAGATGCAGCAGATGCTGCAAACGAAGATACGACAGCAGCAGATGCGACAACAGACACCGCATCAGCAGATCTCTCAGGTGTTGAGATATCCTTCTTAAACAGTAAAGGGGAGATCCAGACAGCACTGGAAGAGACAGCAGCAGCGTTCGAAGAAGAGACCGGTATCAAAGTAGACATTATGGCATGTGGTACAGGAGAAGTGCCCTATACGAAGATCACAAGTGCATACAATTCCGGAACAGCTCCGACTATGGCCATGTTAGATACAACAGATGTAGTGGCACTGGCTGAAGAATACGCACTGGATCTGTCAGACGAAAAGTGGACAGCAGAATGCACAGATCTTTTAACCAAGGTCAATGATAAAGTCTACAGCTTTCCATTCTGTGTAGAAGGAAGAGGACTCATCTACAACAAAGCAGCCATTGAAAATACACTGGGCAAAGAATTCGATCCAGACAGCATCAATTCTTATGATGCCCTTGCAGCATTACTGGAAGAACTCCGTGCGGCAGGTATGGAGAATCCAGTAGTCATTTCAAAGGAAGACTGGTCACTCGGCGCACACCAGCTTGGATTCATCTATGATACTTATGACGGAACTACAGCAGGCAGTGCAAAGCTGATCACAGCACTGGAAGATGGCTCACAGGATCCCGCAGAATATGAGAGACTGTCACAGTTCTTAGATACCATGGATCTCCTCTTAGAATATAACATCAACAAAAAAGATCCTCTGGGTGCTTTGTACGAGCAGGATCCCATCTTTTTAGCTGACGGCGACGCAGCATTCTGGGCAAATGGCTGTTGGGCATGGCCGAACATCGCTGATGCAGGAGCTTCGGCAACAGATGCATATGGATTCATTCCGTTCGTACTCGGTAATGATACAAGTGACTTCGCAAATACTTCTATTCAGGCATCACCGACCAAACAGGTTATCATTGATAAGGTCCAGGCTTCTGAGGAGCAGATTGCAGCAGCAAAAGAATTCTTAAACTGGCTGGTATATAACGACAATGGTCAGAAAATGTTAGTAGAGACATGTGCATTGATTCCTGCATGCACGAATAATGCCTACAATCCTCTGGATCCACTCGGGATGGATATCAAGAATCGTATGGCAGAAGGTAAGACCTACAGCTCATGCTTTATCGCACCTTCAGATCACTGGAGTGTACTGGGAGCAGCAATGCAGAAATATATTGCAGGTGAGTCAGATAGAGAAACATTTATCAAAGAAGTTGCTGATTATTGGACTTCACAGAAATAAAGCAGCATATCTACAAATGATTCTATGAGAAAGTTTACTGGGAAAGGTGGTTTATTATGGGGACTATGGGAAGAAAGCTTGCGGAGAAGTTGAAAAATCTATGTGTTTTTGCATTACCGGGAGTACTCATCTTCTTCACAGTGGTCATTGTACCGTTTATATATGGATTTTATCTGACACTGACGGACTGGGACGGCGTAAAACAGGTAAAGAATATCGTTGGGATATCGAATTATCTGGAAGCCTTTCAGGATGCACAGTTCTGGAGCTCTATGGAGCTTACATTACGCTATGTGTTCTGCTCAGTCCTGTTGGTGAATCTGGTAGCATTTATTTTGGCTTATGCACTTAGTAATGGTTTAAAGGGACAGAATTTTTTCAGAACCGGATTTTTCACACCAAATTTAATCGGTGGAGTTGTACTTGGTTTCATTTGGCAGTTTGTATTTTCAAGAGTACTCGTGAATCTGGGAGAAAGTACAGGATGGGGCATTTTCTCCACCTCATGGCTGTCTGATCCGACAAAAGCATTTTGGGCACTTGTCATTGTGACAGTGTGGCAGCTGTCCGGTTATATGATGTTAATCTACATAGCGGGCTTTACAAGCCTCAGCGCAGACGTGCTGGAAGCGGCCAGCATTGACGGGGCAACCGGAATCCAGAGAGTAACGAAGATCATTCTGCCGTTAATGGTTCCCTCCTTTGTCATCTGTCTGTTCTTAACACTTTCACGTGCCTTTATGGTCTATGATGTCAATCTGACACTGACCGGTGGAGAACCATACGGAACGACACGACTGGTAGCCATGCATGTATATGAGAAAGCATTTACCGCCCGCAATTATGGCGTTGGTCAGGCAGAAGCCTTGTTCTTATTCCTGATTGTAGCGATCATCGGCGGTGTGCAAATTTATTTAGGCAAGAAGAAGGAGGTAGAAGCATAATGGAAAAGAAGAAAATCGGCGGAACACGCAAAGCAGTTCTTGATGCAATCGGCTTTATTGCAGTGGTTTTGCTATTCCTGCTCTATATGGTTCCCTTTGTACTTGTACTGCTTAACTCCTTCAAATTAAAAAGGGATATTATCAAAAATCCATTTTCAATGATACCGGAAAAAGGATTTATTGTGAAAAATTATATTGTCGCGTTTGAGAAGATGAACTTCTTACGCAGCTTTGGCAATTCTGTCATGGTGACCGGACTGGCAACACTCCTTGTCATCATTCTGGCAGCAATGGTTGCTTATTATTTCGTTCGATCCAGAAATATGTTTTCGACAGTATGCTTTGCTCTGATGGCAGCTTCTATGATTATCCCGTTTCAGGCAATCATGATTCCGCTTGTATCCATTTACGGAGCCAGCCTGCATATGTTGAATCATAGACTGACATTGGTGTTTTTACACACGGGATTTGCGATGAGCATGTCAGTATTTATCTATCAGGGCTTTATCAAAAGTGGTATTCCGATTGCCTTGGAGGAGGCAGCATGCATTGACGGCTGCAGCAAGGTACAGACATTTTTCCACATCGTATTTCCACTGCTCAAGCCGGTTACGGCAACTCTGGTAATTCTGAATGTTCTGGCATTCTGGAATGATTATCTGCTCCCATCTCTGGTACTTGGCAAGAAGCAGATTATGACACTGCCGCTGTCGACCTACGCTTTTTACGGAACCTATTCCGCAGACTACGGAACGATTATGGCAGGACTTGTACTGACTGTGGCACCAATCCTGATTTTGTATCTGTTCTTACAGAAGCAGATCATAAATGGAGTGGTTGCAGGAGCAGTTAAATAGAAGAGAGAGGACTAGAACAATGAAAAATAAGATTATGCTGATTACCTATGCAGATTCCATGGGCAGCAATCTGCATGACCTGACAGAGGTACTGAACCGATATTTCAAACATGCAATCGGCAGCGTACATATATTACCCTTTTTCCCGTCATCCGGAGATAGAGGATTTGCCCCCATGACATATAGGGAGGTGGATCCGGCATTTGGAGATTGGAAGGATGTCGAGCGGTTAGCCGGGGATTATGACTTGATGTTTGATTATATGATCAATCATATTTCGGCAAAGAGTGAGTATTATCAGGACTTTTTGAAACATAAGGATGCTTCCATATACCATGATTTGTTCATACGGTATCAGGACTTCTGGGAGAACGGGGCTCCGACCCAGGAGCAGGTGGATGCAATTTATAAAAGAAAGCCCAAGGCACCCTCTGTGACAGCGCACTTTGCAGACGGCACCGCCGAGGAGGTATGGTGTACATTTGATGAGGAGCAGATTGATATCAACTGTCAGTCAGAGACTGCCAGATCATTTATCCGTGAAAATCTAGAGGAGCTTTGCCGTCACGGTGCCACAATGATTCGTCTGGATGCATTTGCCTATGCAACAAAACGTGCCGGAACGAGCTGCTTTTTCATAGAGCCGGAGGTATGGGAGCTGCTGTCGATGACAGACGAGATCCTAAAACCACAGCATGTGGAGCTGCTTCCTGAGATTCACGAGCATTACACGATGCAGAAGAAAATCGAAGAGAAGGACTATTATGTATATGATTTTGCGCTTCCGATGCTGCTGTTGAATGCGTTGTATTACGGAAAGGCAGACTACCTGAAGCACTGGCTGACCATTTGCCCTAGAAAGCAGTTCACGACGCTTGATACGCATGACGGAATCGGCGTGGTTGATGTGAAGGATCTGCTTCCGGATGATGAGATTGAGAGAACAAAAGAGGATATCTTCCAATACGGAGCCAACGTCAAAAAGGTCTACAATACAGCCAAGTACAACAATCTTGATATTTATCAGGTCAACTGTTCATACTATTCCGCACTGGGGGATGATGACAGAGCATACCTGATTGCAAGAGCGGTACAGTTTTTTGCACCGGGGATTCCACAGGTCTACTATGTAGGACTGTTAGCCGGCAAAAATGATTTGCAGCTTTTGGAGGAAACAAAGGTGGGACGTAATATCAACCGTCATTACTATACGCTGCAGGAAATCGAACAGGAAGTGAAAAGACCTGTAGTAGAGCAACTCTTAAAGCTGATGGAATTCCGTAATACCTATCCTGCATTTGACGGAACCTTTGAGATAAAGGAAACTGCTGCAGAATGTCTGCATATCATCAGAAGAAGTGGAGAGGTTGTGGCAGAGCTGCAGGTGGATTTTAAGAGACGTGTCATGCAGATAGACTACATGGACGAGAAAGATTGCAGCATGCATAGTCTGCCAATCGAAGTGTAATCAGATAGACATGAGCAGGCTAAATCATTGAAGGAAAGAAAATATGAAAAAGGAAGTATTAACCGATCAGACGATGCGGTATCTTAGTATTCCGATTTCCATACAGGGAGATTTGTGTACCGTTTCTATATACAGTGACAACCGGAAGAGCTATGAATTTCAGATTCCGGTGCTGCCGGATGCCGGAGAGTCGTATACATACGACTTCATGGCTTATCTGCCCATTAGTCCCGACTATTGGGGTAAACTTTCTCTCGAGGGTGACTTTACCGAGGCTTTTGCAGCAGCAGTAGACACTGCTGCGACAGCGGGAGCTTCCCGGACAGAGTCTCGGAATCGCCCTCATATACATTTCGCGCCGGATACAGGCTGGATGAATGACCCGAATGGACTCATTTATCATGACGGGGTGTATCATATGTATTTTCAGTACAATCCCTTTCATGTAGAATGGGGGAATATGAGCTGGGGACATGCTGTTAGCACGGATCTGCTGCACTGGACACAGTGTGACGCAGTGCTTTACCCGGATGAAGAGGGCGTTATTTTCTCAGGCTCGGCGATTGAAAATCATCAAGGACTTCTGGGACTGCCCCAGGAGACACTTTTGTACTTTTATACGTGTGTTGGAGAAGCGAGCGAGTGGAGCAGGGAAAATCCGTGCGTACAGAAGCTTGCATACAGTACAGACGATGGATATACACTGCATAAATCAATGACCGTGGTTCCTCCTCTCAGTCAGGAAAACCGGGATCCAAAGGTCTTTTGGCATGAAGCATCAGAAGCATATATCATGTGTATGTGGTTGGAAGACAATGATTTTGCGATTCTTCGTTCTCAGAATCTGGAGCAGTGGGAGCTGACACAGAGACTGTGCCTGGACAAAGGCTTCGAATGTCCCAATTTATTTGAATTGAAGACACCGTCAGGAGAGTCAAGATGGTTTCTGTGGACGGCAGACGGTTATTATTATGCAGGCAGCTTTAATGGCCGGGAGTTCACGACGGATGGCATCAGAAGAGAGGCCTGGTGTGGTCAGACTCTGTATGCAGCGCAGATTTTTTCGGGAATCAATGACAGGGTTGTAATGATACCGTGGTTTCGAACCAGTGTGAGAGACCAGAAATACCGTGGCGTGATGGGTATTCCCAGAGAACTCTATCTGGAAGAGAAATTCGGGAATGTACGGTTATGTATGCGGCCGGTTCAGGAGTATATGGAGCGGAGAACGCTTCTGCACAGGACATCTATCATGGAATTATTCCAGAATGCCATTCTGGAAGGTGGCACCTATACTTATGCGACGGAGTACAGAGTTCAGGGTGATTGTGCCATTGAGGTACTGGTGATGTGCAGCAGCAAAGCCCTGGTCACATGGGATTTGTTCGGCACGCATATTCATTATGAAGGAGAGAGTGGAATGCTCTCAGTAGACAAGGTTCGTAAGATGGCAATGAGAGAGAACCGGACGGAGGAATGCCGGATTGAGACAGATGAGTTCTACATAGGAGCAAATGCTGCAATGATTTCTATGATTATGGACACAAATTTGCTTGAAATCGGATGCGGGTATGATAAAATATATGCAGCCGAACTGGAAATGATG
Organism: bacterium; assembly: GCA_030539165.1. Taxonomy (GTDB): domain Bacteria; phylum Bacillota; class Clostridia; order Lachnospirales; family Lachnospiraceae; genus JAAYYM01. Next base: position 1,664 of record JAUNSO010000007.1, on the reverse strand, counting down.
GAAAGAACAAGTAATATCAGGGTAACATCAAATGCTTTATGCAGTGTGGAGGTATATGCACTGTAAAAATAGAAAAGACAGCGTGTGAGGAGGATTTATGTGGCAACACTGAAGGACGTGGCAAAAGAGTCAGGGCTGACGGTGACAACGGTATCGCGTGTGTTGAATAATCGAGGTTACATCAGCGAAGAAACAAGAAATAAGGTATATGAAGCAATGAAGACACTGAACTATCAGCCCAATGAGGTGGCACGTTCTCTGTCTAAGAAAAAGACAAATATGATTGGTTTGATTGTACCGCATATTAAACATCCTTATTTTGCAGAATTGATCAGCTGCATTGAGTCAGCAGCCAATAAAAATCATTACAGAATCCTTTTGTTTAATACGAAGGAGAAGAACGAAAAAGAACTGCACTTCATGGAAATGTGCAAGAGCAATCGAGTGGCAGGTATTATTCTGTGCAGTGGAACGGTTGCGATGGAGGAATTTCAGGGCATCAATGTGCCCTTGATTACATTGGAGCGCAATCTTGACAGCGGAAAAGCATCCGTAGAATGCGATAATCTGCAGGGGGGACGGACTGCTGCAGAGCATTTGATTCAAAGTGGCTGCAGGCATCTGATTCACATCAGCGGAGTTCGTGGAACAGATATGCCGGCAGATGCCAGAGAACAGGGATTTGTGGCTGCCTGTGAGGAGAATGGAGTCAGACATTTTGAATACAAGACGGATGCAATGCAGTATAATGCCGGTGACTACCATGATTTCATCACAGACATCTTAACAAAGGATCCGAAGGTAGACGGTATTTTTGCAAGCAGCGATTTGATAGCTGCCCAGGTTATACAGGTGTGTGCAAAGCTTCATAGGAAAATTCCGCAGGAAATCAAGCTCGTAGGCTTTGATGATGTTATGATTTCTTCCCTTACGACACCGCAGATTACGACCATTCACCAGCCAATACAGGAGATGGCCGAGGCAGCAGTTTCCATGCTGATACAGGCAGGCGAAGGAAAAGAAGTACCAAGTAAAACCACACTGCCGATATCTCTAATCGTGAGAGAAACCACCTGACCACAAATAACCATAGAAAGTCATACCAAAGAGCAGGAGCAGGTGGGCGCGGAAAAGGGAGGTTTGCGAAGGTCAAGCCAAAGGAGCCTGAAAACTCTGCAGAAAAGTAGGAGCCATTCTCCTACTTTTCTGCGTTTTAGAGGTTGAAGGGGACGACGCGTCGAAGCAAACCTCCCTTTTCCACGCCCGCTTGCTCCGGACACCCCACCACTTTTTGTGCAAATCCACCAAATTCCAACCCCCAAAATGAATAAATATAACTAAAAATGAAAAATGATATTGCAGAATTTCTTACCATGTGCTATAGTTACCTCAAGGTCATTGGAAACGTTACCGACAACGATACCGACATCGTTACCGAGACCGTTTCCGTAAAACCAGCGGAATAATTATTTCCATTCCGTGGCAACCTATAACTGTCGTATTGCCAAACAATATGACGTAAGATCAAAAAGGAGAGGTAAGCATTATGAAAAAGAAAGTTATTAGCGTGTTATTATCTGTAACAATGGTAGCAGCAATGTTAGCAGGCTGCGGATCAAAAGCAGCAACAGAAACAGCACCGGCAACAGAAGAAGCACCCGCAG
>JAUNSO010000097.1 GCA_030539165.1 bacterium | reverse complement strand
ACAACCAGTACTTCCAATCCGTTAACGGTTTCAAATATTACAAAGGATATGACCTACTACGCTGAGTTTGAAGTAGAGGGATATACAATCAAAACGGTGGCAACTCCTGTGGATGGTGGTCAGGTGACAGGCGGCAGCGGAAATGTCAAGATTGCCCCAGGTTCATCGGTTACATTGAGAGCGATACCGGAGACAGGCTTCAAGTTTGACTATTGGTCATGCGATGATGGGTCAGTAGCTGCAGGAACGGAGGATGTTGCTAATCCGGGACAATTCACTTTGAACATAGCACATGTATACGGCGATGCAACCTACACGGCACATTTTATCAAGGATGCAGTATCACTGACGGTGGATATGAATGAGCCGACAGTGAATAAGGTTATCGGCTCCATCGGAGGAAGTACGTCACCGCATGAGTTCCCAACGCAGGGAAGTGTATGGGATAGAATCGCATCGGGCAGTACTGTGACATTAACGCCTGTCCCGGGAAGCGGATATAAATTCAAGGAGTGGGCAAAGAGCGGAACGACAACACCTATTTCCACGAATCCATTGATTATTGCGAATATCAAAGAGGCGGCTAATTACTATGCAGTATTCGAGATTGAAGCTTTCAAGATTACGACGAAGTCTTCTCCTGCAGAGGGAGGAAGTATCAGCGGCAATAGTGGCGGAGCGTCTTCAGGTGGAAGTGTGACACTGACAGCTACGGCAGCATCAGGCTATGTGTTTACGGAGTGGGTCGATGATACGGGAGCGACCTATAAATCCAATCCACTGACCTACGGACCGATTTACTCAGATGTGACGCTGACAGCGAAATTCAAGAAAAGTGATGATGCACTTACAGTACTGGCTTCCCCGGCAAGCGGCGGTCATGTGACGAAGAATCTGAATGCAGACGGCTCAGTGACAATCGTGGCAACGGCCAATAAGGGCTATATTTATCAGGAGTGGCGTAAGGGAGATACAGTCCTTACGACGGCAACCTCTTATGTGGTATCGAATATTACAGAAAAGGCAACTTATACAGCTTACTTTAAAGTAGATCCAAATTACTCTGCGAAGTCCGGTATTACGGATGAGAAGTTCCTGAATACACGGCGACTGTTCAAGGAACCGAACTATAAGAATACGAGAGCAACGATGAAGACATTTGCCTCGACCTTTATTGCGTCGCTGGCACCGCAGTATGAGCTGAATGGATATGTGGTGAAAAATGCGATAGCGGCAGCAGGAGAACGGTTTGTAAGTAGTTCGTCCGAGCTGGATATGACGGATTATGAGGCGGCACTGGCGAATCATGAGATCATATCGACACATAATGAGATCATGCGTGTCTACCCGTTGGAGGACAGTGGTACTTATCTGGAGCAGGCAAAGGAACTGACCGCAACAAAATTTGGCAGTCAGTATTCGACGGAATTATTATTGATCCGCGAAGTGACACCGCCTGCTGACGCGGAATGGGTTGACAGTACAAGAACGCTGTTGTGGCAGAAGACAGGTGCCGAGTATAAGGACAATATCTACATCATCTGGGAGCAGGCAGGCTACCAGCAGAAGATTATCACACCGGTGACAGATCTGCAGGGCGTACTGAAATTCTCAGTACCGCAGATGGGCACTCCGGATACACGCACGAGGATGTGCGTGGTGAGAGTGAAGATACAGTAGAATAACAGATGTATCCATTTATCTGTTATCATTGGAGTGTGACAATCATTTGCCTGATTCGTATATATAGATATCTTAGAAAAGGACATAAGAGTTTGATGCCCTGAAAGAAGGACAGAAAAGCGTGTCATGGAAAGTGAGGAGATCATTATGAAGAAGAGATGGATGATAGCAGTCTTGTGTGTATGCATGATGGCAGCAATGAGTGCCTGTGGAGGCAAGAAGGCTGCAGAACCAGCAGCTGAACCAGTGAAGGAACAGGCGGCAGATGAGAAAGAGGAAGCCGAGATTGCAGAGGCAGCAGCGAATTTTAAGAATCCAGAGACGTTAGACTCTATAGAGGAACTGAACCAGGCAGCAGGCTTTATGGTACTGACGTTACCTGAGTATTGGAACTATAACGTAAACAGCTATATCTTTGAACCGTCTACTGGAAGTGACGGTCTGGCATGTGTTGATTATGGCTTAGAGGATCAGGGCAAGAGCATACTGATCTCCAGCGGGAAGGGAAATGAGAACTTTTCATTGTTCATGGGTGACATGGATCAAACAGAGGAGGAATCAGGACAGACGATTAGATATGGTAATACAGAGGACAATTTTGGAGCATGCTGGACGGATGGGGTTCTGTCTTATTCGGTAGATACGATCGGATTGTCCAAGGATGAGAATGAGCAGTTGATTGAGGAACTGGCAGGAATCACAGCTTCCATGCCGGGAGGACAGCTTGCGGATGAACAGACTTCTGCACTTCCAAATCCGATGGTGGAGTATGAGACCTATCCAGAACTGGAGAAGCATATAGATTTTGAGTACCTGATTATTCCGGAATCTAATGGATATACTTGTGATGATATCTATCTGATCGGCGGAGAAGTTGTGCAGCTGGATTATGAAAGTAAGGACGAAGATGACTGTGAGGCGACAGTCAGAACGGCAAGGGGTACGGAGGATATTACGGGATATTGCGATATGCAGTATCAGGATGAGAAAATCGGGAATATTACGGTGCACAAGTGCATCTATCTGAGCGAGACGGAGGATGACAATGCGAAGTTAGCCTGGTGGACAGATGGTACATATACGTACTCCATGAAGTTCTCGCTGAAGGAACATGATGATTTTGATAGTCAGGTGGAGAGCGCAGTTGACTATACAACAAGAATAAACTTGAAATAAGTCAAATGAATGAATTTTCATGAATGAGAAAATGACGAAAATAATCGGTAGCCGAAAGCATCAGTCCGTAAAAACTGATGCTTTTGCGTCTTTTTAGATATTCAGATGGAAAGTAAGAACGTAATCTGCTATACTCTGTAGGGTGTTAGAAAGATGAAATGTGATGATTGGAGCTGACTTGTAATGAAGAAAGTATTATTTATAGATGCATGTATTACGAATAACGAGATGTCCAGAACCAGGATGCTTTGCGAGGCTTATCTGGAGAAGTATTATTCTGCCGGAAATACAGACGTTGCTGTTGAAACGTTGGTTCTGGAGAATCAAATCATGCAGCCGTTAATGACGGAGAAGCTGGCGGAGAGAAGCAAGATGATCGAGGCAGGCAGGCTGGATCATCCGATGTTCGGACTGGCAAGGGAGTTTGCGGAGGCAGATGTGATCGTGATTGGAGCGCCATATTGGGATCTTTCTTTTCCGTCAATTCTGAAGATTTATATTGGAAATATCATGGTCAATACATTGACCTTCCGATATGGTGATCATGGGCAGGAGGGTCTATGCAAGGCAGAGAAGCTTGTGTACATTACGACAGCTGGAGGGTATATCGGGGACCGCAATCATGGCTACAACTACGTCAAAGATATTGCCAATACTCTCGGAATCATGGATACGCAGTTTATCTCCGCTGAAGGACTGGATATTGCAGAAAATGATGCTATGGCGATTCTGCAGGAGAAGATACAAACACTATAGATTTCAAGAATGCGGATCAATAAAGAATGTTATTGATCCACATTCTGTCTACATAAAATACTCAACAAAAATCACAATGAAAATTTTGGTAAATTGACATATTGTGCATTCCAATTGAATGATGTTAAAATTAACATGTTCGAATCAATCAATATCGAAGGCGTTTCAGCCAGTATTCCAGTGATGAAGTAAGAGAAACAAAACAAGGGACTTCTGCGTCAATCTGCTTCAAATGGCAGTTGATAAACAGTACAAAAAAACTTATAATGGAGGTAAGTGAATGAGAGAAAGACAGAACTACAGGGTGTTACTCGGAGACGACGGCTGGAGCAGAATGATTCGGCGCGTTGTGAACTTCCTAGAGAAGTTACAGATTAATAGAAAGTACAAGGACAGGTTGTTTGTGAAGCTGTTTCAGGACAAGAAGAACATACTGGAATTGTACAATGCATTAAACGGGACTTCCTATGACAATGTTGATGATATAGAGATTACGACCATTGACGATGTTGTATATATGGGTATGAAGAACGATTGTTCCTTCATCATCGGGAGTCAGCTGAATCTGTATGAGCACCAGTCCACATTTTGCGGAAATATGCCGTTACGGGGATTGCTTTATCTTTCCAGTGTATATCAGTCATACATTGTAATGCACAAGAAGAATATTTATGGGTCGCAGCAAATAGCATTACCGGCACCAAGATTTGTAGTATTTTATAATGGTTCACAAGCAAGATCGGAGAAAGAAACATTATGCCTGTCGAATGCATTTGGCGGTGATGACAGTTGCCTTGAATGCAAGGCGATTATGTACAACGTGAATTACGGACATAATGAAGAACTGATGAAACAGTGCAAGATTTTAGAGGATTATTCGTATTTCATTGACTGCATCAGAAAATACGAACGTGACAAGTATCCGCTGAAGATGGCGGTGGAACTGGCAACAAGGGATTGTATCAATCAGGATGTCCTACGGGAGTTTCTGATGAAGAATCGAAGCGAGGTGACGAACATGCTGCTACAAGAGTATAGTTTCAAAGAGCATATGAAGATGGAACGAAGAGATGCACGTGAGGAAGCTTTGATTGAGGGGAAAACCTTAGGTAGAG
>JAUNSO010000053.1 GCA_030539165.1 bacterium | reverse complement strand
CTGTATGTCCTGCCTCTTTCGCACCTTTGACGAATTCATTTGCCAGCATATTAGAGGAACCGTTTTTGTGGGGACTTCCCTGTAATATTGTAATTATCATTTGATTTTCTCCTTATTCTTTTTCATTCAACGATAGTACTGCTGTGATATTTCCTTGTCCAAGCACCTTTTTCAGTTCTTTCTCAGTCAGATTGACTACCTTACCAAGCTTTGTGAAATTCCATGTATTTGGTGCATAATAAATTACCAACAGATTTCCCTCAGAAAGAATTACATCTCCGGCTTTTGTGGTAATCTGCTTATCATTTCGGGGAAAGTTACTGCCTAATTCTCCGAATTTTTCCATGTGTGCATAATCCTTCATCGGCAGCATAATTGACCCTTGACGAAGCATTTCTTTTATCGCATCAGTAGAGCTGTTTTGCTCTAATTCAATTTGAATGGCTGTACCATTCACTTCCATAATCATCATCGTTGGTATCCTCCGTTTACAGGCTGGTCAGCACTGGGTTATTTAGGTAATCATACAGTCTGTCAATCTCGCTGGGTTTTGAACAGTCCAGCATAGATGGTACATTTTTATCCAGCTTGGCAATCTGCTCCATATCTTCCTTGTCCAGTTCAAAATCCCAAATTGCAAGGTTTTCTTCCATTCGGTTTTGATGAACCGACTTCGGAATAATAACAACATCTTGCTGAATATCCCAACGCAGGATAATCTGCGGCACGGTTTTTCCATGTTTTTCAGCTATTTTCTGTAATATCGGTTCAGTGAACATTCCCTTTAAGCCTTCCGCAAAGGGAGCCCAGCCTTCCACCTGTATTCCAAGTTCCTTCATAACAGCGAGTTCTTCCATACGCTGATAATGGGGATGTCGCTCAATCTGATTGACCATTGGTTTGATTTTTGCGTTATAGCAGAGATCCATCAGTCTTGCCGCATCAAAGTTGCAAACACCGATTGCACGAATCTTTCCCGCTTCATATAAGTCCTCCATGGCACGCCATGCACCGTAATAATCGCCAAGAGGCATATGAATCAGATATAAATCAAGATATTCAAGTCCCAATTTATTCAAGGATTCATAAAAAGCCTGAATAGTCTTTTCGTATCCCATCTGCTGGATGTATGCCTTGGTGGTGATAAACAGATCTTCTCGTTTTACCATACCTGTGGAAATGGCTTTCTGCACTGCGCTTCCTACTGCTTCTTCATTTTTATAGGAACTTGCTGTATCCAACAGACGATAGCCTGTTTCAATAGCATTCAAAATAATCTGCTCACATTGTGTGTCTGGTATCTGAAATACACCGAAACCCTCCATTGGCATTTCTACTCCATTGGTTAATGTTATATGTTTCATTCTAAATACTTACCTCCTTGCTTTTATACTGCTTTTTCGCTTATTCTCTCACATATTCTGAAATCGTAATTGTACCGTTGAGCTTATCTATATTCTCTTTGCCTGCAATAACTTCACCAAGTCCATATAAATTACCATTGGGACTACAGAAATCATAAAACATAACCACATCGCCCCAAGGAGAGTAATAGGACAATGTGCCTGCTTCGCCGCTGCTGAGGGGTGTATCTGATATATCCAGCTTCTGTGGTGGATAAAATGTCATTTCATTTGAACTGAACGGTTCCACTTCTGTTGTCAGCGGAAGTTGCTCATAAAAGCTTTTTGATGCACTACTGTCGTTGAGTTCATAGACGATTTCAAATTCCACTGATTTTACTGACACTTTCATCATATCGTCCTCCTCATTCTCTACACCCTGTTCTGTATCACTTTTCTCTGTATGTATTTCTGTGCTCTGTGCTTCACTTGAAACTGCCGTGTTGGTCGAATCTGCGCTCTGACATCTAGTTATACCTGACAACAAGAGTACAAAAAACATGAACAATAATATTTTCTTCATTCTCATGACTTGCTTTACTTCAGGTTTTGTTTCAGAAAATTATCAATTTCATCAAAAGGTATTTTGTTGGTATCATCGTACAAATCAATGTGATTACAGTTCGGTACAACAACGCCCGCACTGATATTTTCACTAAACAAATCAGGAGAAGACACATGGCGAGGTTCTCCACCAGATTCTCCCATGTAGCATGGATCAAAGGTCAAAACCACAAATCCTCGCTGTGCCAGTTCATTTGCATATACACAAGGTCCCTGTTCCTTGACTCCGCCATAAGGCGCACCAACGACAAGTGCAGGGTATTTTTCGGACTCATCCATTCCTTTCGGTGTGTACAAATCTCCCGCAATTGCAATACCATAACGATTGTTGTAACGAACGTGCTGTCTTTCTACTTGTTTATTTAATTTACAAATATAATTGCTCATTTCTATCATCCTTTTCTTTTTCTGTATGATTTCTATCCTAAGGAAAGTATATATGAACATCGAAAGCATTACAAATAGTTGTTAATAATAGTTTACCATCGTTGACAGGAATGGTTTTGCCAAGTATAATTTAAACTTGAACAGGAGGATTCCGAAATGATTGAAACAAGACTATTACAGTATTTTCTTGCTATTGCGCGAGAAGAAAACATCACCAAAGCTGCCGGATCTTTATTTGTCACCCAGTCTACACTTTCTAAGCAAATGATGGATTTGGAACAACAACTTGGTAAGCAGCTGTTTATTCGAGGGAAGCGAAAAATCACTCTGACTGAGGATGGCATTTTTCTGCGCAACAGAGCAAAAGAAATCATGGCTCTAATGGAAAATACAGAATCTGCTCTGCGTACTGACTCACAGCACCTATGCGGGGATATTACAATTGGCTGTGGTGAAACCATCGTGATGGATTATATTGCCAAATTGTTTTCATCATTTCATGAACAATATCCTGAAGTGAAATTTCATACTTACAGCGGTGATGCTGATGCTGTTTTAGAAAGATTAGATAAAGGGCTAATTGATATGGGTCTGTTACTCGGACCGATGCGACAGGAAAAATACAATTACCTTAACTTATATAAAAAAGATAGCTTTGGTCTTTTGATGCCGGAAAACTGTGCACTATCCAACCAAGACTGCATAAACATTGACCAGTTGAAATCCCTGCCACTTATTTTAGCTGAGCAGACTTTTTCTGGTCATCAAGATATAGAGTGGTTTGGCACAGATGACTCCGTATTGAATGTGGTAGCAACCTACAACCTTATTCATAATGCAACGTATTTGGTAGAACAGGGCATTGGTTATGCGTTGTGTCTTGACAAATTGGTGAATACGAATGGAAGAAACTTGACTTTTAGACCAATTTCCCCAGAATTGTCCGTTGATTTATATGTTGTAACAAAGAAATATCAAGCATTCTCTCCAGCTGCAAAAGCATTTCTGGACTTGATTAAACCATCCATTGAGTCAACACTATCTAAGGAATAGATACTTTGCTCCTACAAATTCGGAGTTGATACAGCAAATGGGAGTCAAAGAATTTTCTCTTCAACTCCCATTGTTAAACATGTTTATTATAAATTATCAGTATTATTATGCTTTAAAGAAATTTATTACAATGAGTATTCCGCGTAAAGTGGCATTTTAAACTTCTTGTTTTAATTGAATCGGCATTTTTACATACATTTTACATCCGCTCCACAATACTTCATACATTCATTTGATACAATGAAATCAATATCATATGAGAGAATAATGAGGATGAAAAGATGGAACGGGAAAATGCTTTTTATGAGATTCTTGAGCAGGAGGCAATACGCACGGTGTACCAGCCGATTGTGAAGCTGAAAAATGGGAATATATATGGATATGAGGCTCTTAGCAGGTCAACTATTGATTGTCCCTATAATATAGAGGAACTATTTCAGATTGCCGGTGAGACTCATAAACTATGGGAATTTGAAAAGCTATGCAGATCAACAGCACTCAAAAACGCAAAGGCAAAGCCGACAGAGACCAAGCTGTTTATCAATGTAGATGCCAACATATTTCATGACCCCAAGCTCAAATCCGGATTCACCTGTAAGGAATTAAAGAAATACAGACTCAAACCAGAGGATATCATCTTCGAGGTAACAGAAAAAAGTGCTATCCGTGACCTTGAAATCTTCAGAGAGGCAGTTCAGCACTATAAAAGCCAGACCTTTCAGATTGCAATTGATGACTTCGGCTCCGGATACTCAGGAATGAACCGGATCTGTGAGGTTGCACCTGAGTTCATCAAGCTGGACATGCAGCTGGTACGTGAGATTGATAAGGATGAAATCAGAAAGTCGGCTGTTAAGGCAACCGTTCAGTTTTGTGACGAGGCGAACATCAAAGTCATTGGCGAGGGTATTGAGACAAAGGAAGAACTGGATACATTGATACAGCTCGGTGTCGGTTACGGACAAGGCTACTATCTCGCCAGACCTAATGAGGAGTTTATTGAATTGGAATATGAACAGAAATTAATGATTAAGGGATTTCATAACAGTATGAAATATAATCTGAAGCCGACTATATTTGATAAAGTCAATACAATCTGCCACCCCTCTGTCATTGCAGGCTGCGATGACAAAGCGGTGGACATTTATAATATGATGCATGATCTGAAGGAAATTAAAGAGGTCTATGTCGTCGATGATGTGCAAAAAGTACGGGGTATACTGACCAGAGCATATCTGTGTGAGAAGTTCAGCGGTCAATACGGCTATAATCTCAACCGGAATAAAAAGGTTTCTGACTTGATGCAGTCTGAATATCTGGAGGTTAGTTATGATATGCGTATCGATGAAGTATCAAAGGCTGCAATGAATCGCGATTCTGAGACTGAATATGACGCTGTGGTAGTCACGAACAAGCATAAATACATAGGGACTGTCACGGTGAAAGAATTGCTGAACACCGCCATTGATATCCAGGTAAGACGTGCTACAGAAGCGAATCCTCTTACAGGTCTTCCGGGAAATAACATGGTACAGAATGAACTCAAGGAAGCCATTCGTAATCACAAAAAGTTTGCAACAGCCTACTTGGATCTGGACAATTTCAAAGCATACAACGATGCCTACGGTTTTTCGAACGGAGACAACATGATCAAGCTGCTCGCGCATTGTATTAAGAAAAATATTCATAAGAGGGACTTTGCAGGACATATCGGCGGAGATGATTTTGTTATCGTTTCCTATGAAAATGATCTGGAACAGGTCTGCAATAACATCATTTTCTTATTCAGGGAGTCTATATTGAAGCTCTATAACAAAGAAGATCTGAAAAATGGATACATTATATCAAAGAACCGAAGCGGTTTCGTAGAAAAATTCCCGATGGCAACCATATCCATCGCCATCGTAGACTGCCAGAACGGCACTGCTCTAGATGTGACAGAATTATCTGAAATGATTGCAAAGACGAAGAAGCAGGCAAAGCAAAGCCTTGGCGACAGCATCGTCAAGAACCCGATCTGCGCATTCGCTTGCTAATCTTTCTGCGTAAATTTTGTCTGTATTCATTTGTTTGTCCTCCTTAAATTTGATAAGTTAAGTATAAAGAGAACGTAAATGAAACTGAACAACGCAAATCATAATATATGTTGTATGAAAGAATTATAATTCTTATTTTATCATCTACTCTCTTTTAAATCCATCGAAGGCTTTTCATATGTCACCCATATGTCAATTTCCATTTGATGCGTCAAATCAGAGTGAACGCATCAAAACAGAGTGAAGATTTTTACTTTCTCCACTCTCTGTTTGAAACACTATATTTTATCCTACAAATCATGTTTCCTTACCAAAATCAATCCTCTGTCAATGTAACTCTGGACAGCTAAATCGATTGTCTCGATATTTGTATATTTGGGTTTATACTCCAGCAAGCGTTTTTCTTTCTCTATGTTAAATGTGCCGCTGCGTGCAATGTGATAATAGGTATGCTCGCATTCCTCAGGATTGCCCTCATATTCACACCATTCCTTCCATCCAAGAAATTGAATTCTGGGTTCATGTCCAAAATACTCATACAAATGCTTCGCATAGCCATATAGTGTGATTGACTGCTCTGCTTCCGCATCAAAGGACTCACCCAATGCCTGATTCCGATGTGTAATTGCCTGAAAAAACACCTGTGCCACATCGTATCCATGCACATGATGAATGATCTCCATGCCAAAGTTCGGAAGGCAGATCTCTTTACCATCTGCAATATCCTGAAAAACTCTCATGGAAGTATTCCCCCATGGATTGATTATCGTCCATCCGGGACCGGAAATTTGCCCTGGCATGATAATCGTTGCCGGGAAACCATTGATTCTATATTGTTCCTTTAGATACATCTCACTTGCAAACTTGTCTTTTCCGTAATCGTCCAATGGTGCTTTTCTCAAATCATCTGCATCAAATGGCAAGATTTCTGCCATTCCATGTGCCCAGCAGGAAGAACAGTACAAATAATGGCTTAATTGTGTGTTGGAAAATGCTTCAACCATCTTCTTTGTATCCTCAATACTAAAATTCACCAGATCTACAATAATATCCGGTTTCATATCTTTTAATTGATCAATAAAAGTCCTGTCATTGGAACGATCCAATAGTACTCGGTTAACCTGTTTCCACGCATCATTTTCTTCATAGGGTTTTGACATTTTTCTTGTAATTGCTGTCACCTCGTAACCTGCATGAACGAGCATTGGAACTAGATATGTCCCAATATGGCCTGCTGCACCTATCACAACTGCTTTCATAAAAATCCTCCTTCACATTGATCAAATAAAATCTTATTTATATATTGTATCATGAAATCCAAGTATGTGAGAAGAAAATGGAGCTAAACTGACCTCGACTTTATTTCCATGTTGATGTATTTTAGTCAAGGCCTTCCCTCCATATTTTTCTGCATCTGTTGAAAATAACAGCTCACAGTTCTCTGCCTGGTCTATTCGAAACGAATAGTCCTTTGCCTCATCAGAGAAGTTTAAGATCACCAAAAGATGCTGATTTTTACCTTTTCGCCTGTAAGCATAGAGGCAGGCACTTTCCATCTGACAATCCACCCATTCAAATCCGTCCCGCTCATAATCCTGCTCATAAAGTGCCGCATTTTTCAAATAGATATGATTTAAGTCCTTCATAAAGTGTGCGAAGGAATCATGTGTGGGATATTTTAACAGATTCCAGTCCTGCTCTTTTTTCTCATCCCACTCCCGCATCTGACCGATTTCATTTCCCATAAAATTTAACTTTTTGCCGGGGTGGGTATACATATAAAGATACAGGGTCTTTGCCTGTGCAAATTTATCCGCATATTCTCCATTCATTTTTTGCACGATGGTCGCTTTCCCGTGAGCAACCTCATCATGGGAAAAGGGCAGTAAGAAATGCTCATCATAAAAGTACATCATGGAAAAGGTAAGCTTATGGTAATCTCTGCTCCTGTATTCCGGTGCTGTCTGCATGAAACTCAGAGTGTCATTCATCCAGCCCATATCCCATAGATGCCTTTATACAGCTTCGCTCGTCGAAGCCTTTAGAGAAGATTACTGTCAAGGAGCTTGCCAATCTTGCTTTTATTAATAAAGCTACATTTTATGCTCACTACAAAGATATCTATGATTTAGCTGAACAACTTGAAAATGAAGCTGTCAATAAAATGATTGCAGACATCGCTCATCCGGAATATATTGTTACCAGCCCCAAGGAAGGTGCATGGGAAATGGTGAATTCTATTGTTATGCAGGGTCAGTTATTTGATATCCTTTTTTCGGGTTCCAGACAGACACGGCTGCGAGACTTATTAGACAAAAAGATCAAAGCCCGTGTCTATGAATTGCTTCCACAGGCTGCACAATCTCTTGAGCTGGATCTTTCTCTTGCTGTCATTATACAGGGTAACTTCTATGCCGTACTAAATCATAAGAACAACGATTTTAAACAGGTGATGGATATACTGGGTGATATAAGTGCCTGCATATTTGAAAACTGTAAATTCAATTCTACTAAAGCACCGTAAGAGGTAATAAAATCGCCAGTCATGGTGCAGTACTGTGTTTCGGCTTATAAAGGTCTTCCATGTTTGCTTTTTCCAGCATTAACAGCTGCACCTTTTTATCAATGCCTCCTGCATAGCCTGTAAGACTTCCATTTGTTCCAACAACACGGTGACATGGAATGATTAGTGAGATAGAGTTATGTCCGACAGCGCCACCCACTGCCTGTGCTGACATTTTATTAATTCCTCTCTCCTTTGCAACCGCATCCGCTATTTCACCATAAGTCATTGTGTGACCATATGGGATTTGCAGCATAATATTCCATACTGTTTTGCGAAATTCTGTGCATTTCATGAAAAGCTTTGGAGTAAAATCCGGAACTTGTCCTGCAAAATAAATATCTAACCATTGTTTGGTCTCATCAAATATAGGAAGCGCTTTTATCTGGTGTTGTTGATCAAGAGAATCTGCAAAATATTTCTGGTCATCAAACCATAGTCCAATCAAATTTTCTCCATCACTTCCCAGGGTAATTCCACCTAATGGAGAATCATAATGACTCGTGTACTCCATCTTAATCCTCCTCTTTTTCTTTATCCTTCTATTTTACACTATTATGTAATACTGAACAATATCTGTTCGTCCACCTGTGTTAATGATCATTCTTATTTTTCATCTTCCTTAAGAAGTCTGGTCAAATTCTGTGTAAAACATCTCGAAAGAGCAACTAACAAATACGGTGGGTATATCTAATCCCAAAATCAAAACTACAGTCACCACAAACCCACCATCAAATCTAAAAAGGCAAATATGGTGTGCATATCTAATCCCAAAATCAAAACTACAATCATCACAGACCCACCATCAAATCCGCAAAAACAAATACGGTGGGTATATCTAATCTCAGAATCAAAACTATAGTCACCACAGACCCACCATTAAATCCGCAAAAACAAATACGGTGGGTATATCTAATCTCAAAATCAAAACTACAGTCACCACAGACCCACCATCAAATCCATAAATGTATCAACGGTCAACTTCACGTTGACGGGTCCGGCTATTGCTTCTTTTGAGCTAAATGTAAATGTCTTTTTTAACAAACCGGGAGTTATCTGACCGAAAATGATTCACCTTTTGTACTAACTTTTTTCTCCTGCATCTTTTTTCGTCGATACCCGCTGCGCCAGACAACAACTGCCGAAAGTACAAGAAGTTCTGCCGCAAGCCAGTGGATGAAAGGTGGGAAAAAGCTAAATAGGTAATAATTTGGTTGTTGATAAAGTATATCAAAAATTATAGGCATATAGAAAAGCACACCATAAAATCCCATAGCAAAAATCATCACCAAGCCACTTATCATATAGGAAATCTTTCTTTTTCGTGCATCTTTCTCCACAAGAGTACCACATTTTGTCAAATAATAATTCCATGCTATGAGAACAAACAAAACAGCCGCGAATCCCAATAGAATCGTTTTCACCGATTGGCTCATACCAGTTATGTTCTCATCAATAATCGCTGCGCCAAGAGCGTATCTGCCCCAATCTTCCATCATTTGATAGGTCATGTAATAGGCTTTATCGCTGTTGGAAAGCACAATTAAACCGTCTCCCGTATCTGGGCTGATTGCAATCTGTGCGTTCCATCCTGTCAGTGTTCCATTATGTTCATAAATCATTTTACCGCCAGACAGGGTTTTGGGCGTGATTCCAAGACACCATGCACCGTCTGCCAAATCCTGCGGCGTAAACATCTCAGCACCAGTCTGTTGATATCGCATCAATTCAACTATAAATCTTGCCATATCTGTTCCTGTGGTGGTAATGCCGCTGGCACCTGTCAACACATAATGCGTAACCTCAATCGGCTGATTCAACCCTGCATAGGGCGTAGCCAGTGCGCTTGTGCTGTCCTCAAAAGAGGTTTGTGTCATTCCAAGCTTGTCGAATATATTTTTCTGCATATAATCGGCAAAGCTCATCCCAGTAGTTTCTTCAATCACAAGCTGGCAAATACCCAAGCCCGTTGCTTCCAAATACACAAATTCTGTGCCTGGTTCTCTCAGCATATGGACCTTGTCTTTTTCCAATGTAGCGGCAACGCCGATATTCTCGTCAATATAGCCGGTGGCATCACTGCCTGAAAGTCCGGATGTGTGGCACAATAAAGTACGCAGGGTAACTTTGTTGGCATCATATTCTGAAGCAGGAACCTGCCATTGTGTCAAATAGGAGTTAATCGGTGCGTCCAAATTAAGCTTTCCAGCATCTACAAGCTGCATAATGGCGTAAGAAGTAAATACCTTTGAAATAGAAGCAATTTTGAACTGCGTATCTTCCGTTACCTTGGTCTTTTCTTCCACGTTAGCATAGCCATAGCAAAGGGTTTGATCAATTTCCCCGTTTTTTATTAGCACAATCTCCGTTCCCTGCGGCTTATAATACGAAACAGCTTCATCTATGTAGTTGCTGTCATTGCGCGTGTTTCCAAATTGAATGGACAGCACCGCCAAAAGCAGTACCGCAACGCACACCAAAGCTCCAATTTTCGTTTTTTTACTCATTTTTAGATATACCTTCCTTTTCTATTTTACTTAAATCACTACACCATGCATAGTTTTCAAGAGAAGTAACCATTTTCCACACTTTCTGTATATCCTGTTGAAAAAGATTAGTATCTATGAGGGTAGTGGATAATCTAATAATAAATATAACAGCTTTGATATCCCTTAAATGATGTCATTTCTTAATTAGGAGTTACTTACGCCACTCCTGTTACAATCCAGTCATCATCTGCAAGATCATACGCTTGATTACAATGAGGACACCGTCTCTGTTTCGTTGCGTCAAAACTGGCTCCGCAATGTTTACACTGCATCTCCCTGACTGTGAAGTGATAATCTATGGGTTTATCAATTCGTCGGTAAAGCTGCATTTTGAATTTCTCTTCCTTTTCTCTGATACATGCTTCATCGTAATACAAAACATCCATGTACACCTCAACTGTCACATATACATATTTGTCCCTGATTATAATACTCTTATCACCTTGAAAAGCAAAAAAGATTGTATACAAAATGCAAGCAAGCAAGATACAAGGTTTCACAAAGCGAAGGATTTCCTGTTTGATTTCATGTTCGGTTCCGCCTACATCTTCCAAAAAGAAATAGTTTGTTACCTTTGGAAAGAGGTCTGGCATTTCAAAGTATGTTCCACAATAGGAACAATACCTGTTTTGTTCATCCACCTTACAGCTTGCTCCACAGTTTGGACATATGTACGATTCTTTTGGTATGAAAGCATATCCTTTGGCGTCCGTTATGGTCTGGTAGAGGTTTTTCTTCTGTACCTTATGATAGATTTGCTTTTTATCCTTGAAAATGGTTCTTGTGAGTTCACAAGATCTAGCCGTCATCTCACTGACATAGCGATTGTCGCTCCACGTTCTTCGAAAAGGTGTACTCTCTCCGAAATGTCCTCTGGGAGAGATTTGATAAAACATCTGCAGATTCTTGCCGCTCAGACGACGCCGCTGCAGTTCCAGAACATACTGCACAGCCTGATCTGCACATACCGGCAACGTATTGGTTCTTGTATACTCTTGAAGCTGAGCCGCAAATCGTTCAAACATTTCCGGACTTTTCACATCCCATATGTAATTATCATTGCCGTATTCACTGTTCTTCATTCGATACAAATTCCATTCATCGATATTTCTTCCTCTCATTTCTCTATTTATTATAACGAGAAAGAGAAGAAAATATCTTCAACTCTCTAAGAAATTTTCATTCTCATCATCTGTTCAAATCCACCCAATTCATATTATCACCTGAGAATATATCATACAACTGTGACGTTGTAAGATCCTCCACCGGATTTTTTTCATTGACAATCACTACAACTCCATCCTTTGCAATCGTCCGGTAATCAAATATCTCTTTCTCATAGTCCTGCAAAGCTCTCGACACCATTCCCCAGTCGCACTTCTCCTGCATCGCATCCATCAATCCCGCCAGAGAATCTGTAGTACGAATCTGTATCTTTGCATTTGGATTATAATTCGCATAGTCCGCGACCAGCTGTTCCATCAGCGGAGCCATAGAGGTGGAGCCTTCTATCGTAATGGTTCCATCAAATCGATACGACAAAAAGGAGTCTGTTTTCTTCACTCCCGTATATCCGTCCTCCACGATAGCCTGTCCTGCAGTCAATATATAATTCATAAAATCATTCTCAAGATCCGACTTCTTTCCACTGAAAGCAATATTCAGATCTCTGCTGAGTGGATACTGGTCACCCGCAATCGTCCCGTCAGTGGCAGCAATATGATCAACCTTCAACGTCTTGATTCCTGACGGCATGTCCTTCAATGCCCCCAGCGATACAAAACCAATTGCATTCTCATCCGCCGCTACACAACGAATCACTTCGTCCGCATTTAACACTTCCTTCGCCTGCTTGGTAATCAGATCTGAGTGATCCTTCTCACCCGCAGTATTCATAAGACCTGTCTTCTCGGCAAATACAGCCCGTGTTCCGGAGCCCTCTTCTCTTGTAATGACCGTAATACTGCCCAGCTCATCAAGTCCTTCTACTTTCTGTATCGTTGTATTTTCTGCAACATTTCCGCATGCTGCTAAGAGCAGCATAGCTACAATGCCCAATATAATCATTCTACTGATATTTTTGATTTTCATAGTATTTGTACCAATTACATTTATTTTTTTCATCGAAATCTTCTCCCTTCATGACTTTCTTTCAATACTATATGACCCTGTTTCAATATGACATCTTTACAAATCTTTTACCATCATCGAAATGTTAAATCTATGTAAAATCCATGCATACTCCATGCACTATTTTCAGATTAAGCTTCCAGAAATTCATCAGTCAAAAAGCAGCCGTACTATTTCATACGACTGCTTCTCAAGTGCAAAATCAATATTTTTCTCTATGATTTTTGTAACTTTTCCATGATTTGATCTACTGCTCTATATGGAAGCTTTGCAGCAATCAAATCAGGAATCAGCCTTCGCCCGGGCTGATAGTATATCTTAGATTTTTTACTGTATATCGCATGCTTTACATCTCTCACAACCAGCATCGGCGATTTTTCTTTAGAAACAGGTGCTCTGTGAAAGCATGCCTCCAGCATTGGTCTGGCATATTTCACAAAATCTGATTGTTGATTTGCCTGATACTGTTCATAATCTTCCTGATCCTTAATAAACGCCTGTGACTGAATCGCACCCGGCTGAATAATTGCAACTCTGATTCCATACATCTGTAGTTCACGTCTCAGACAATGAGAGAAAGCCTCTATCGCCCATTTGCTGCTATGATAAGCGGACCAATAGGGAAACGCATAGTTTCCTGCCTGTGAACTAACATTAATGATAATAGGTCGATTGACTGATTTCCTTAACAATGGATAAAACGCTTTCATCATCTGTACATGACCAAAATAGTTGATTTCCATAACCTTGCGAAAATAATCCATATCTCGATCCATCACGGCACCCCATCCAGTTACTCCTGCATTATTAATTAATACATCTATATGTCCCTCTCGCTCCTCAATATGGTGCACTGCTTCACTAATCTGTTCCGCACATGTAATATCCAGTTGAACCCCTTCCATGCATTCAATAGAAGACAGTCTCTCAATATCTTCTGTCTTCCTTGCACCTGCATAGACTTTATGACCATCTGCGGCAAGTTCTCTTGCAAGACTGTAGCCAATTCCTGTTGATGCACCCGTAATTACGATTACCAGATTGTTCTTCATAAGTTCCTCCTGTATTTTCTGTGATTTCTAACATGTCACACTTGTAACCTCTATAAATGTATTATATAATCAGTATTAGGTCATGACAATAGCATTTGATAATGTGTTACACATTGGACAGATTTGTGACAGAAAACGAGGATGAGATGAATACAACAAACGGGAGGATTGCTGAGCAATCAAAACAGGCATTTATCAATGCATTACTCACCATTATGAAACAATATGATTATAGAGAGATCACTATCACACAGATTGCACAGGAAGCTCAGCTTTCTCGAAAAACATTTTATAGACTCTTTTCTGACAAAGATGCCATAATTATTTTGTTGTTTGAGAACTTATTAAATAACCTTATGACACAAATTCGTGAAAATGATATTCATCATTATTGGGAGGTTGTACAGATTTATTTTGATTTTTGGGAAGCGCAGGGCCAATTACTTTCACTCATAAAAAGGAACGGACTTCTGACACTTCTGTCTGAATGTATGTATCAACACTCTCAAGAAGTATTCAAATGTGTCCGTTCCAACGAAATTGCCCATGTCTTTTCTCGTGAACTCCCTTATCTGCTTGCATATGCAGTCGGTGGAATGCAAAGCATGCTGCTCAAATGGATAGAGGATGATATGCAGATTCCTTCATCTGAAATCATAACAAAGCTAAAAGCAGGTTTCATGTCTATTGATATATGAATCAATGCTATTATCCTCTCCCTCCATTCTCTTTTTGAAAATGTATTCTCCACGCAAGGGCATTTAATTTAGATATATGGCTGGTAAGCGGTACATGTACCGGACAGACCTCTTCACAGGCAAAGGAGTTCGAGCAGCCACCTGCAAAGTGTTTCTTTGCCTCCTTTAGATCCTTCTTTGCCTCACCGCGTTCCGGCTCCTGATTGATGATCTGATACTCCGTGTTCATCATCATGGCCCCGTAGAAACGGTCGAGTCCTGTGTAGTTCGGACATGCCTCCAGACAACAGCCGCACTGAATACAGGCGGCAGACTGATAAAGTGTCTCATTGACCTCTCCTGACGCCATTCTTGCATCAGCTGACTGATTCTGTCCACCCGAAATCCAGAGCTTCATATCCATCATGTGTTCGTGTAACACCGACTTATCTACAATCAGATCACGTACCAATGGAAATTTACGAAACGGCTCCAGCATAATCGGATTCTTCAGATCCTTCAGAAAGGCCTTGCAGGCTAACATCGGACGGCCATTAATATTCATGGCACATGCACCGCACATGGCCTGCTTGCAGCTGCACTCCCAGCCGATTTTCTCAGTCACTGCTCCATCCTTTGTACAAAGTGGAGTCCTCAGATTCAATTGCTCTAACACCCTGAGAACGGTTGCACCCTTGTCCGCATCGATTAAAAAATGCTCATATCCCTTGTCATTCTCAGGTGTCCCTCTTTTTATAATAATCTCGTAATTCATGTCGTATCTCATTCCTTTCTCTTGTGCTATGACTCTCTCGGTGAAAACTGTATCATGGTCGGTTTCTCATATTCAGGATTCAGTTCCGGATAGTCTGTGCGGTAATGTGCTCCTCTGGATTCCTTTCTGGACAAAGCACTCTGTACCATACCGCTTCCAAGCTCTGCCAATAGGTAAGTCTGATATTGATAGATGGCAGTCAGATTGGTTCCTGCAGCTGTCTGATCTGCAGTAACTTCCTTTGGTGCATTCCTCTGCAGCCAGTCTGCTAATTTCTCTGCCCCTGTTTGCAGACTCTTTTCATCTCTGGTAATTCCCATACAATCCTGCATCATATACTGCACTTCCAGACGTTTGCTGACTGAATCATCTGTCAGCAGTTCAAAGGCACGTAGCTGTCTCTGCTGCTCCTTCAGTACCTCTTCTGCAAAAGAAGTATCTGTCTCCATCTCATGTCCGGACAAATCGCTGCATACACTGTCTGCTGCACACTGTCCTCCGTAAATTGCTCCAAGTGTGGAATTGCCTCCTAGACGATTGGCTCCGTGATACTGAGCGCAGCACTCTCCTGCCGCATATAGACCGGGCATAGAGGTTCTGTGATTGCAGTCTGTCCAGATACCTCCCATAAAATAATGGACACCCGGGACTACCGGAATCGATTCACGCACAGGATCAAGCTTCAGATAATCTATGCATAATGTCCTGACCTCTGCCAGTCTTTCATTGATTAGCCGTTCACCCAGATGAGTCATATCGAGCCAGACATATTCCGTGTCATCAGATAGTTTCTCACGCAGTACCCTGTCAATCGCTCGTGAAATCACGTCACGCGGCATCAGATTACCCTTCTCACCATACCAATCTTCACAGAAATACCATTTCTGTCCGTTTCTATATGTAAAAAGCCTTCCGCCCTCTCCACGGGCTGCCTCTGAAATCAGCATATTCTTTGCTGCCGTCCTGACCGTCGTCGGATGATACTGGATCATTTCCAGATTCGCCATTTTCACTCCTGCTGTATACAAGGAAGCTGTCACACTTCCGTCTGAGTGAACAGAACCGGTGGTATTGCCCATCACCTGATTCATGCCGCCGGATGCCGCAATGACCGGCCCCTCCAGATAAGATAATTCTCCGGTGTATGCATCTGCTAATACTGCTCCCTGTATCCGTCCTGCATGAATGACCGGTGAAAGGAATCGATGATGATCCATGATACGAATTAGTCCCTGGTCACAATAACAGCGAACTTTCTGTTCCAGTCCATTCATCATCTGCTTCCCGATTCCTGCATGCGAATAGCAGGTACGCTTCTGCTTCTGTCCTCCAAAGTACCGCTGTGCCACATGCCCCTTTGCGTCCTGTGAGAAGATAACGCCGCTTCTTTGCAGGAAATCAATGATTCCCGGTGCATTCTCTGTCAGGCGGGTAACTGCTTCCCTGTCTGCCAACCTGCAGCCTGCATTCCATGTATCCTCTGCATGCTGCATGATAGAGTCATTTTCTGTATTGTCTTTAAGGACTGCGTTAATGCCTCCTGCGGCGAGAACTGACTGTGCGCAATGTGATGGCTGTACCGACACAATCACTGATTTGATACTATTCTCTGCACAGCGGATAGCTGCACTTAATCCTGCAAGTCCGCTTCCAATTATGATTATTTCCATTTCTGATTACCTCCGTCTATTACATTGACTGATTGTTTGGAATGTGCAGGTCGAAGTCCGAGAGATACCATCCATTTCGGAAAACCAATCCACAAATGCACCAGTAGTGCTATTATATAACAAATGTCTGCAATGAAAGGAAAGACATCCGCCGTCATAAATTTGATATAGGTATGCGGAACGATAATCATCAAAACGACTGCTCCAAGTATTCTCTGCAATAATGTCATTTTTGCTTCGTGGGTCAGTCTGGTATGACTCTTCTGCTTCCTAATACTTAAGAGCTTTCCCTGTGCAATCATTGTGTATATCCACTTGAACAATCCATAGATGCCGTGTAGAATCGCAGAATCCATCAGCACATATCCCAGATTCTGAGCAAAGTCCTCATTTGGTGTGATCAGATTCATCATCATCAGTGTCATATAGGTCATATGAACTATGAGAACTACTATAATAAGTGACGTTAAAATCGTATATATTTTTTTCATTTTGTCTCCTTTTTGTAGATTGGTTTTACTAATTCATGAGTCCACTAAATAAGATAGATAGGAAATTATCCAGATAATCGTCTGCCTGCTTCTTCGTCAGCTGTTTCTGTGCTGAAATCCATCTGACAAAGCCTATGATAGACATCCTGACATTGGTAGCCGTCATCTGCGGATCTATTTGGCGAAATTCTCCTGCTTCAATTCCACGGCTGATCATCTGTGCCACGGAGTCATTGATTTGATGATCTAACGGTTCCTCAGAATCCATAATCTGGTCTGCCGTCATAACAATATATCGTTCCGGCTCCTGCAAGGCAATGTGCATCAATTTGCGCGCTACATAATTCATCATTTCATGAGCACTTTTAAAATCAGGAATGTCCTTGAATACAACCGCTAACGTCCACTCATACGCATCCTTCTTCAACTGATATAAAAGTTCATTCTTGTTCTGAAAATAGTTATAGAGATTATTGGGTGCGAAGTGAAGTGCCGCTGCCACCTTCCTGACAGACAATGCATCCAGCCCCTCTGCTACGGCAATATCCCATGAAGCATCCAGTATCCTGCGATAGGTTTCTTCTTTTCTGTTCTGTATCTCTTCCTTTGACATGTAATTCTCCTTTCATGTACGGCGTACATCTAATGTACAGTGTACATTATAGCATGTATTACTTGATTGTCAACTATAAATTCAAATAAAAATCTACTATTCTAAAAGTGATTACAATCCACCTTTAGAATAGTAGAGATTGATTCAGTACAATATTGCTAATTGCTTTCTGCCAGTTTATCTGCGGCCTGTTGTTCACTTTGTTCTATACTGCGAATTTGTAACTTTTTGTTTCCCTTAAAATGTATTGCTCCATTTTGACATACCACAGCACAACGCATGCAGAACTGACATTGCTTCTGGTGTACCGGAAATTCCTCCATACGAATGTTTTGTACTGGGCACTCCTTAACACAAAGTCCACATTTTTTGCAATTCTCTGTATCTGTTTCCAGTCGATTAAACATACGCATTGTGACCCATGGCAGTATCGTATCGCGAGATAAGAAGGAAACAAATGCGGAGCCCTTTTTCTCCTCTTTCCATGTATCCTGATTCAGAACCATATCATTTGCAAATTTCTCTGCCTGTACTTTTGCTGCCTGTAAACGCTGATATGTCGTATCCGGTCCTGCTAACAGATTATTTGGCATACTGATTTCAATTGCCCCTTGTGGCACATAGTTCTTACTAATCAATATCTTCTTAAGCGGTGCTAGAATCGCCTCAGATGCATTCAGCGTTGCAACCACATGTATTTTGTCACCTGATCCATCCGGAAGTGCCTTCATGTACTTCCAGATATAGGGTGAAACTGCCTGTGAATTAATCGGGAAAGCAAGCAGAATCTCTCTGCCCTTTTCATGCACATAGGGCTTTCTTTCTGAAATCTGATTGATTGTGATATCATTTTGATTCAAAATGTCTATCATCCTGTCTACCACTCGTTTTGTATTTCCTGTTCCCGAAAAACATATTACATCAATTTCTCTCTTCATCAAAATCACCCTTTGTTAATTCCTTTCTCTTTTGCAATAATTTTAACGCTTCCTGACACCATTCATCATATGCTGCCCAGACCTTTTGTCCAAACATCAAAACCATTAAGACCTCTGCATGATTATCGTGCTCATCAAAGTTCTCTTCAAGATCTTTTTGAAACAGCTCAAACAAATGCTGCTGCTTCTTATGAGTCATCTGAAACTCTTTGATTTGCTCCATGATGGTATCTGTAGAACCCATATTGGAAAAGTACAGCTTCAGTAGAATTTCATATCGAATGACTTCCTTTTCTACCGGACATTCCAGCCACTCCTTCAGCTCCTCTAAGCCCTCTGAAGTAATTTCGTATTTATAACTGTTTCTGCCCTTTGTGCTTTCTGGATTTTCAAGCTTATGTATGACACCTTCTTCATTCATCTTATTGAGCTCCGGATAAATCTGTCCATAGCTTTCACTCCAGAAATAAGCAAAACGCAAATCTACTATTTTCTTAATCTCATATCCCGTAAGTGGAGATTCACTTAAAAGCCCCAGTATCAGGTATCTGGTTTTTTTGCTTGAACTCATTATCTGCCTCCTATACATTAATATCTTTTAAATATCTCTTTTAGATATATTGCGCCAAATTTTGAGATTTGTCAATCATTATTTCACCATACCTGATTCTCTTCATAAAAATAACCTCCAATATGTTGATCTGATGTTTCCATAATAGGAATTTCATCAAAACATAGTAGGAGGTTAAACTCTTTATCACTTTCTGCATGGCCATTCAATATTGGAATAATTACATGAAAATCATTTTGCAGTATTTCTGCTTCTTCACGATAATTCCAGTACGACAAGCCACCACCATGCAAAATAATAACAGTATCGTTATTGATCTTTCTTTCACTTCTTTGTTCTCCCCTGAGCTATCATTATTCAAGCACTGAAAGAAAAACACCCTTTCCATTTGCATTTCATGGTATTGATCCTCTTAATCATGCTCCATACAAATCTGGAGTTAAATAACTCCTCTACGCATTGCTTCTTCAATTAATTTTGGTTGAATTAGTGGATAAGTCCAATTTTTTACTAATTCGTCAGTTAAAACAATTTTTTCAATTTCGCTATGAATTTCTTCGAATGAAAAAATATCTGCAAAATACCCATTGTCCATTTGACTTGGAAATAATAACTGCAAATTTTAATAATCTATCTTCTACCTTATCATAGAATTTAACTTCGAGCATTTCCTTACTCCTCCGCAAATTCAAAGTTATCGTTCTCTCTTTAAATATACCATGTCAACAAGCTGTATCCCATCTTCAATCATAATATGGTCGTAGTTGTCAATAAAAAAATTCTCTACGCGATGTGATTCAGAAAAGCCACATTTATGATAAAAACCAAGCGTAGATGGAACATCCCCAGTTCCCACAAACATTTTTTTGCAATCTGGGTAATAGTCAAATACGTACTCCACCAGAGTTTTTCCATAACCCTTTAACTGTGCATTTGGATCAACTGCTATGTTTTTTAATTCATAAGTACCATCTTCTTCATATGTAACAACACATTCAGCCTTCACTCCATTATCTTCTAAGACAAACATATCACCTTTATCAAGATATTTATCTATCATATCTTCCTGCTCATCAGCCAACAATAGTAATTCTATATATTCTTTTTTATTTGTTGCAACTTTCATTATATTCATTTTAAATATTCCTCCGCATTTTCTAATTTGAAAAAATCATTTATTCCGATGCATATGAAATATGTATCTCCACCAACACAGTAGAATGGCTCATCAATCTGACCGCCAAACAAAATGGCTCTTGCACTGCCCACTGCTCCGATCAGATCCAGCTTGTCCGCATCAAATACAATTTTCGCCTCAATGTTCTGCGGTATTAACCCTTTCTTATATCTGTGGGTATAGATACAGTCAGATACATGACTTTCAAATTGTTCCGTGTATCCATTATTTCTAAGAAATTCATAAGCTTTTCTCGCACCGATTTCCGCATGACATAATAACGGATCATTTGCTCTTCAATGCGTCCTATATCATGGAGCGTTGCTGCAACAATCACAAGCCTCCGGTATCTTACTTGCTATCTGTACGGCATAGTGAAACATGCAATTGATTATGAACCGTATCTTTCATGCATTCCTGCATATAGTCTCTGATCAGATTGTAGTCGCTTAATTTCATCTCAGTATTCCTCCCGTCTAAAATAAAGCATCCATTTTCTTGTTCGTCAGGGAAGTTTCCGCAAGTCGAAGAAGTCCGAGTAGGTTTGGAGATAAAACCGGTTTGTAGTTTTGATCAGTCATATTTAGAAAGTATATCTTTCGGACGTTCGGCGTTCTCATTCAAAATCCATGTTTCATTTTGGCACACATAACATAATACGCCTATATCGCCTGATTGAATCCAAATGTTATAAGTATCGCTTTCCCAACAAATCCCCCAAAAGTCTCTTGCTCTTGCTGGGACAAAATCAAATATCAGTTCATCTGTGTCTGATATATAAATAGATACTTTTATCATATTTGCAGCTTCAGATGGTTCTACGCTCTGAAGTGCATAATATTTTTTGTCATAGCTATATACTTTATCAAATGTAAAGGAATTCTGCGGTGCGCCCGTTTTGCTTGTACATGATGATGCACACACAATCACTGCAAAAATTAAAAAACACACAACTTTTTTCATTCTAATTTACTCCAAAATTCATATTTGGTGTGTATATCTGGTCGCAAAATCATAACTACTGTTGCCGCGAACCCACCATCTATTCTGCAAATGCAAATATGGTGTGCATATCCAGCC
>JAUNSO010000052.1 GCA_030539165.1 bacterium | reverse complement strand
CTTGGTTCATGCCATTCCCGGATGCCTCTTTATTTTTTTACATCCGATTATATTTAACCCTGCGGTAAGTTTTCCGCAAAGGCATAAATATCTTTTCTAATCTCGTCAGGTTTATTCCCATCAAGCCTCTTGCAGCTGTCACACTTGAACCCGCCTATGAACACTGTTTTCACACCGGCGGCCTGTCCTGCTGCCACATCCGTGTAGGAATCTCCGACCATATAGGAGTGTTCCCAGTCAAGATGATATTTTCTCTTCGCTTTATATAATAACCCCGGTTTCGGTTTTCTGCAATCACATTCCTGAATTAAGAAATCATCCTGTGTCCTAGGCAGCTTCTTCGTAAAGTGCGGACACATGAAAATGTCATCCACCTCAGTCCCGTGCTCCTTCAATAAGTTCACAAAATGTGTGTTGATATCATAGAGCCCCGTCAAGGAAACCTTACCCTTGGCTGCTGCCGGCTGATTGGTCACTACAAATACATAATAGCCCTTTTCACGTATCATACGGATTGCGTCAATTGCTCCCGGAAGCAGCTCGAACTCAGATATTTTTAGTGGTGAGTCCATCTGCTCTGCATCTTCATTAAAGACAATTTCATTGATTACGCCGTCCCGGTCTAAAAAGACTGCGGGATGCTCTTCCAATAATCTACGTCTGACATAGCCCTTGAACTCTGCAAGAGAAGCCGGACTTCCAATCTCATAGAAGCGCTTGGTCACAACGTGCGCTACCATTTTCCCGGATACGGACAGTTCATGCTGTACCTTTGCTACATCGAATTTCTCACCCGGCTGATAATCTGCAAAGAGCTGCTTCTCATACATGCAGATTCCATAATCAATGTAATCCATCTCCGGTGTCGGATAATGCTTGTCATAGAGAACCAGCTGTCCGTCACGTACGACTGCATTGCTTTTATCGAACTGATTGTTATTTTTTAATACCGTCATCAGTCCCTGCATACCGTTCTTTTTGCCATGATCATACCGGTATAATGTTTCCTCAAAGTCAATGTCCATAAAAGAATCGCCGTACATCAGGATGAAATCATCCTCCAGGAAATCATAGGCACGGCGTACCGCACCGCCTGTTCCAAGCAGCTCCTCGCCATCATAGCAATATTGAATGGAAATGCCTCTGTCCGAACCATCCCCATAATGGTCTTCTATCATGTTCGCACGGTAGCCGATCAGGAACACAAACTTGCGAAATCCCCATAGCTGCATCAGATCCAGCTGATAGTCAAAAAAGGGTCTGCTCTCCACCTCAACTAGTGATTTGGGCGTATCCGCCGTGAATTCCTTCAATCTGGTTCCGAGGCCTCCCATCAGAACCACTACCTGCATATCCTCAGGTTTTATCATAGAATCTTAGATCCTTCCTTCTCAAATCTGAAGCGAACCTCTGTCATGGATGTTGTACTCATGGCTTTACGAAGCTTGATCTTATCATTTGCATAGAACATCAGGAATCCACCGCCGCCTGCACCGATCATCTTGCCACCGAGTGCACCGTTTTTCATTGCCAGATCATACCACTCATCGATCTGCGGATTGCTCATGCCGCCGGAGCGTTTTTTCTTATATTCCCAATGAACATTCATAATATCTGCAAAAGTATTCAGATCACCTGTTTCAAAAGCTTTTTTGCTCTGATATCCGAGATCCTTTACAAAATCCAGATTCTTGATCATTCCTTCATCCATTTCCTTACTTTTCTTGTCCTGTTCTGCAAGAATGCTGCCGGCAGAACGTGAAAATCCGGTAAAATACAGACAAAGGTTATCCTCCAGATTATACAAAGTCTCTTTTGATATTTCCAACGGGTCTACCCATACATAGCCATCCTTATGGAAGTTCATACATGTGATGCCGCCATAGGCTGCGATATACTGATCCTGTTTTCCGATCGGCTCATGCAGACGATGCATCTCGATCTCACATGCCTCTTCTGCCAGAGTACGGGTACTCACAATATTGCCCTTCATACTGTGCAGTGCACGAAGCAGTGCCGTCGTAAAAGAGCTGGAAGAGCCGAGCCCGGTTCCTGCCGGGATGTCCGCCATCGAGCAGATCTCCAGGTTCGGAGAGGTAATGTCTAACATCTTCAGTGATTCTCTGATGATTGGATGCTGTATCTCATCCACTGACTTCACTTTCTCAAACTTGGAATACTTGAGGAGTATCTCCTGATCAAATGTCTGGTGCAGTGTAATGTATACATATTTATCAATCGCCGCTGAAATTAAAAATCCTTCATGATTCTCATAATATGACGGCAGATCTGTTCCGCCTCCGCCAAGCGAAATTCTAAGCGGGCTGCGTGCTATAATCATATCCTGTCCTCCTGACTGCCTTTCTTTAGTCCTCTCTGTCAAATACCCATGGATTTGCCTGCAGGTACTCTACAGTCTTCACAACGCCCTCTGAAATGCTGTATTTGGGCTTCCATCCAAGAGAACGAACCTTCTTGGTATCCAGATAGATAAACGGATTATCTCCGATCCATCCACGTTCACCGCCCTCGTATTCCATAGTCGGTGTCAGACCAAGTTTACCGGTGATCCAGCCAATAGAATCGTTAACCTCACAATACTCATCTGTTCCGAGGTTATAGATATTCACCTTCTCATTGGTGTTACGTACAACTGTCAAAATGGCTTCCATGCAATCCTTTACATACAGATAAGACTTTCTCTGTTTGCCGTTGCCGAGTACATGAAGCTTCGTCGGATCATTATTTAACTTCTTAATAAAGTCAAATACATGACCGTGTGTGTAACGCTCCCCTAAGATTGATACAAAACGGAAGATATAGGCTGTAAATCCAAAACCCTCTGCATAAGCTGCAATCAGACCTTCACATGCCAGCTTAGATGCGCCATAGAGTGATGTCTGAATCGGAAATGGTGCATTCTCCGGTGTCGGAATCACTTCTGCCTCTCCGTATACAGAGCCGGTAGATGAAAAACCAATTCTCTTGATTCCGTTTGCTCTCATTGCTTCGAGTACATTATAGGTTGCGATTGTATTCTGCTCGAGATCCTTACGCGGATGCTCACAGCCCATTCTGACATCTGCATTTGCTGCAAAATGGAATACAAACTCGCAGCCCTTCATTGCCCGCGTCAGAGCCGGTAAATCCTGTGTATCGCCCTTGATCAGCGTGAATCTGTCATTTTTTAATGCTTCCTCCAGAAACTCCATTCTTCCTGTTACCAGATTATCATAAACAACAACCTCATTTTCAGGTTCTGAAAGTAGTCTGTCCGTCATATTTGAGCCTATAAATCCGGCACCGCCTGTAATAAAATACTTCATAGTTTATTTCTCCTTCTTTCCGTCATTTTTATCAAATTCATCAATGATGTATCTCTGTCTTCCCTTGACATCATCGTAAATTCTCGTTACATACTCTCCAAGCAGTCCTGATACAAAGATCTGTAATCCACCGATCAGCCAGATCAGTACGCTTGTCCCAGACAATCCCTTTTTCTTAGAGAATGCCTTCTGTGCCGCATAAACAGCTGTTAGCAATCCACCGATTCCCGTAATAAATGCTCCGAGGAAGGTCACATACTCGAGCGGCTTTGAAGAAAAACAGAAAATTCCATGGAAGCCCATACGAAACTCGCCCCATAA
The DNA here is from genome assembly GCA_030539165.1 of bacterium. GTDB lineage: Bacteria > Bacillota > Clostridia > Lachnospirales > Lachnospiraceae > JAAYYM01. The sequence goes on along the minus strand of JAUNSO010000052.1, from coordinate 18,300 downwards.
TCTGTTGTATTTGCTGTCATCGGCTTCACGTGCCTCTCTGTGATATCTGACTGCCGTCTGTTTGAATCCGACATAAGATACCATACCGCGGAAGAACATATTGGTCTCTGGCATCTTGCGGATCTCTTCGATCACTCTGCGGTTAATCAGTCGGAAGTCCGCCGTATCGACCGGAATCTCCACTGATGACAGGAAATTGATGACACGGTATGCTGTCAAATCGATGAATTTACGAATTTTCGTTTCACCCTGACGATCAATACGCTGTGCATAGACAACATCATAACCCTCCTGCCACTTTTCCACAAGCTCCGGAATCACCTCTGGAGGATCCTGCAGATCTACATCTATAACGACACAAACATCTCCTGTACAATTCAATACGCCTGCCATCGTAGCAGCTGCCTGACGGAACCTGCGGCTCATCGTGATCAGCTGGATATGTTTGTTGCGCTCCATATTTTCCTTGATGACTTCATAAGTTCTGTCCTTACTCGGATCCAGACTGAAAATAATCTCATAATCACATCCGAGTTCATCCATGACTTTTTCCGTACGGTCCAGAAATGGCTGAATTCCGTTTTCCTCATTGTACACCGGTACAACTACTGACATTTTGTAATTTTTCATCTTATCTCCTTCTCTCCCTCATTAATTTCCTTTTCATGCTGTAAAAATGCTTCAATATTATATCGTGGCCGTTCCTTGACCTCGATATAGATCTTTCCGATATACTGGCCGATCAGGCCTAATGAAAACAAGATCAGACCACCAATAAACCACAATGATAAAATCAAAGATGTCCATCCCCCGACAACATGCCCGAGAATATAAGATCTAATTGCATAAATGCCCGCCAGAATACTGATCAATACCATAAACAGCCCCATTGCAAGGATCATCATCATTGGTTTGGTGCTGAACGAGGTAATGCCATCAAATGCAAACCCCACCATTTTCTTTAACGGATATTTGGATTCCCCCGCAAAACGTTCTTTACGCTCATAGTATACGCAATCGGTCTTGTAACCAATTAAGGGAACGATACCACGCAGGAATAAATTTCTCTCTTTATAATGAGACAGCTGTTCGAGAGCACGTCTGCTCATAAGGCGGTAATCCGCATGATTATATATACTCTTAACGCCCATCATTTTCATGACCTTGTAAAAGCCCTGAGCCGTTGTTCTTTTAAAGAAAGTATCTGTCTTTCTCGCGCTCCTGACTCCATATACAATATCACAGCCCTCCTGAAAACGATCAACCATATTCTCTATCACTGACACATCATCCTGAAGATCTGCATCAATTGATATACACATATCTGCAATATCTTTGGCTGTCAAGAGTCCTGCCATCAGTGCATTCTGATGTCCGACATTACCCGCCAGATTAAGACCATAAACATATTCGTTCTGTTCAAACTCACGGCTGATCAAAGACCATGTTGCATCCTTGCTGCCGTCATTTACAAATAACAGAAAGCTGTTCTGATCAATCTTTCCTTTATGAATCAGGTCCTTGATCACATCTGTTAACTGCTTCGCAGATTCTTGAAAAACCGCTTCCTCATTATAACACGGAATAACAATACCTAATCTGGACATAACTGCTCCTTCTCTTGATTCTAAAAACATTCAGAGTGGTATTATTGTACCACATTTTCCTCCTTGGTACAATAAGCATAGGCTACCATGGGAACGAGCTGATTAAACGAAGATATACCGGAACCATCAGGGTTGCCAAAGGCTCCGTTATACACATATTTTGTGTCATTAATGCGCATCTTCTCCATTTTATTCAATGCTTTCCCGGTAAGCTCCGGATCTTTTACGTTCTCTCCGATCATCGCAAGCAGTGCATAGGTAGCCGTGGATTCATAACGGTAGCCTGTAACTACATTGCCCTTCACATCATACCTCGCCATGATTCCGCCGTCAGCAAGTGTATCCTTTAACCATTTGATCGTATCCTGCGGCAGTCGGCCAGCCTCAGAAAGATACAGCATCGTCACCATTGCCTCAGACATATTAAGATCCGTCTCCTCATATGCAGAGGTTTTATAATTATACCAGCTGTAATACAGTGGGAAATCATCGCTGATCCTTCCGTTCTCCACTAATTGCAGGGCATTTTCGTAAGCAGTCTGAAAGGAAACATCCTGTTCTGCAAGTAGTTCCATCGCCCTAAAATCAGCATAGCAGAGTGTAAACCGTTCTGCCGGCTGTTTGTTCTTAAAATCATAAAAGTCTATATAATGTCCATCGTGCAAAGCATATGCCTTAAGCTGCGTTCGATAATCAGTAAGCTGACTGCTGTAGCCTCCCCACAGTACATCTGCCTGCGACAATGCCCTGTAGATTCTGAAATCATCAATCAAAGCATTCACATCGTCCTGTTTTCCACCGCTGATCCTCCACGCCGTAAGACCGTTCTGCCGCATATTCTGCTCCACGTAGCCAAGTGTTGTATCAAATAAAGCGTGGTCACCCTTGAAAGCCGCATACTCCAGCATCAGCCCCTGGGACTCACTTAATACATCGCTCTGGCTTGTCTGTTCCTTTGAAGACGGATGATACTCCGTATGAATGCCGCCGTCAGTACCCATCTGGTCTGTCACAAACGCTTCTGTCACCGCCTCACTCCCGAGTAGTGTATTATTGAGGTATGCTTCAAATACAGACAGTTCTGTTATCTGTTTTCCGCAGACCGCTTTCAATATCCCTTGTGCATCTATAAAATATGTAGTCGGGACATTGTGCATGCCAAGCTGTTGATAGATCTGTATCTGATCATCAAAGTATGTAGCCGGTATGATCTGGTTCTCCTCCAGATAATCAAAAGCCTGTTGTTTTGATTCCTTATCATAATCCAGTTTATCCATGAGAATATACGTAAAGCCATGTTCTTCGGCCAAGGCTGCGCACTCATTTATAATCATCATCTGTTCATGGCAGTCAGGACACCAGCTTGCCCAAAACGTAATAATAAGAGGCTTTCCTGTAAAGTCCGAAAGCGTGAGTGTCTTTCCGTCAGCATCTATAAAGCTAATCTCCGGCATAGGGTCATACAATACGACAGCATCAGGAAGAAATGCCGTTGCATCGGACAGTCCCTGTTCCTGTGACAGCTCCTTCGTATCCTGATCACTGACTACTGCTGTCTTTCTGCTGCCGAGAAATACAATGGCAAGGCAAATACATACAAGAACAGCTAAAAATATAAATATACCGATCAATATCTTTTGTATACGTTTTAGTTGATCATTGTTCATTGACTCTCTCCATTCATGACACGACTCTAGTTCTCGCCCGCTCTTAAATCAACGTCTCTCAGACCACCTGAACCTTCAGAACTCCTGGTCGCAGTCACACGCACGTGATGCTCTTTAATTGCTTCATTCATATTAAACTTCGTATGATCCTCCTCCGGCTCTACATCTGCATCCAGATAACCCTCTTCTGATTCCTGCTGCACAGCTTCCTCTGTCACTACATTTAGCTGCTTTGGCTCGATCGTCAGCTGCTCTGCAATCGGGAGCTGAACCAATTGCGGCTGCTCAATCGGATTTCCATATTCATCATAATCAAAATCACTCAATGTCTCATCCAGCGCATCCAGATCAAAATCTCCGGGAGCAATATTATTCTTTTCCTTAATCAGCTTTCTGATGGCCGTTTCCTTTGCTGTTAGTACCCCCGGTACTGTTTTCACCAGAATCTTCTGGAATTCCGGCGCTGTCTGTACTGCCTGTACTTCTTGGAATTCCGGCATTGCCTGTACCGCTGTCACAGAGATGGGCTCCTGCGGGAAATCTTGTCTGCTCATGACCCTCAGCGCACTTGACTTACAGTCCTGATACAGATAACCGATTGCGATTCCTGATAAAATCGCAAACGTCTGCAGCATATAATAATGATAACGATTCTGTACCTCAATCAGAGAATGCAGCGCAATCGCACCCACAAAGAAAAGCACCAGTACCTGCGCTGTATTGGATTTTCTCTTCCACAAATAAATTCCACAAAGTCCGGCATAGGTCACAAAAGTAAAGTAATAAAAATTATGCAGCATTCTCTGTCCGGACAGCCAGTCATCCCATTCCTGCGTCAGCTTTCTCTGTGCATTCAGTGAAGTAATATTTGATGATATTCCATAATCATCATTGGCCCATAACATTTCATACTTTTCAAAAATCAGGTTAATGATGGGAATCGGGTAATTCTTAATCTCACTGACAGCCCTGTCCAACAGCACAGCACCTGCCTCTGCAGAAGATCCTGTTTCATAATAAATGTCCTTCATGATCTGAGAAACCTCTTCGCTGTATCCACCCTTGGTATCTCTGTTCAGGCCTGTTGCCAGACTATAGCCATAGGTAACACCTCCACCGCCGATATCCCTTCCCAGCTGATAGGATATATGCGAATTGACCACATTGGAACACATCATATAGCTCAAGAGAATCACAAGTGCACGCAGCCAGCCCTTTGCCAAAAACCGTGTGCAGATTGGAACATTATTAGAATCCTTATACTTTAGTTTCATCCCGGAAGGCAGCATACACAGAACTGCAGCAATCAAAAAAATCGTAGCAACCGGACGGATTGCCGCAGATAGCTCCAGCAGTACACCAAGTATGATATGTGAACTGTATATCCAGACCGGTTTTACTGTATGTTCTGTAAAATCATTCATAATATGGACAAACAGCAGAACACCAACATATAAGAAACAAGTTGATACGGCTTCTGTTCCGTTAAAATCACTATATAGAATCTGAGATGGCCAGAATACGATGATAGCCAGTGCGGCAAGACCGGCAACTCTTCCTCCGAGCTTACGTCCGATTCGATAGCAGGCAAACATAGTAATTGCCTGTGCAACTGTCATTGTTACAAAGCAAAGACTTCTGCTGGTTGTGCGAAACAGGATCATCAGCCTCGACAGCAGATACGGATAGCCGTAGCCATTAGGAGACATTGCCAGATAATCAACCTGTCCGCTCTCCTCGAGTGTGCCGTTCACAATGTTAACAGCAATATTATAGTAATATAAGAAATCTGATTCCATATCCATAGGAATGGTCTGTATCACCCATACTCTTAACAGCACTCCGACAGTAATCAGTACTATGACAATCAATGCCTCCAGAACGATTCCTCTTTTCAGGCTTGAATCAAACCACTGATATACCCGGAATCGCGTCCCTACTTTAAAGACAGCTCTCATGAGCAGCCACAAACCGCCTATCATAAAAACAAGGATTCCCTGCACGATATAAGAATAATAATATACTGTCCGAAATTGACCGAATCCATATAATAAAATTAATGCAATTCCTATTAAGAAAATTCCTATTGTTAAATAGCTAAACCAGGTCTTTCTCAGCTCCATCTGTCTGCTTTCCTTCCCGTTGCTCATCTGTTTGATCAGGTAGTAATTGATGCCCCTGATTAGCAAAATGTGTTGTTACCTTTTGTACAATCACATATCCTGTAAATAACAAATTGATGTCATAGCACAATCTGAATAAATACATCTGTTTCACATTATCCGTAAGCCCGTTACCGATTACACTGAGCGGGAACTGTAAAATCCCTACCAATGTAATGGCTAAAAACAAGATTCGCAAAAGCTGCCATCTTAGATCCTGATTTTTGCGATCCTTCCATAAGCCCCTGCCCGTATATATAATCACAATGCCATATACAATAAAATACATGATAAAGGAACGCGGTACAATGCCCCTTCGAAATTCCTCCCAGTAAGAGAAGCGTGTTACTTCGTCATGTTCCAAATCATCGCGCTGACCCAAAAACATGAACCAGTCAGGCATCGGATCTGCTGCCCCTTCTGCTGCGTAATTTAAAATTCTATACAAATACTTCGGATGGCTGATATAGTATTTTAAAATTTTGATTGTATCTATTTTTGAAAAAATCTCAGTCTCAGCTTCCGGAGTCAATGGGCCAATAAAATACTCATCATTCTCATAGTATGCATGCTTTCCAATATCAGCAGCCATACGCGTATCCAAATCAAAATCTTCTAATGTCCTGTATGGATCATCCACAACAACCAGTAATCCGGTAAACATTGACTGCCATACATTCATACTTGAATTTTCACTATTATTCTTCTGATAAACACCGAGCGCCGATTGACAAATCACTGCACCCAGAATGCCTACTACAATCAGCATTGGTATTTTCAGATACCACTTCTCCGTAAAAAAATGATATGCAAACAATATTACCGCCAGCAGCAGTAGAATCGGAAAAGATATTGTCACCTGCCCCTTTGCATCACAAAACATCAAAACAAAAAACAAAAACGGGAGAAACAGCCATAAACCTTTGCCCCTTTTCGCATTGACAATACTAATGGCACATGCTGTCAGGGCTATCAGTGAAACATATATGACGCCCTCACCAAACATCGAATTGATCCATCCCAGGTGCATTTTTCCCAAAAACATAATCATAATGACCGGAGATAAAATCAGAAATTTTTTTACTCCAAACATATCATACAATTGGTAAAAAATCATTCCAAAGGATAGAATCAAAATAACAGCATAAATAATAGCCGCTTTTAAGCTACTGTACAATATTCCACGAGGTTCATCTAAAGCTCTCAAGATACCCGCAACATAAACATTGCTTAGAGATGGATTCTTATAAGTCAGTCGGTTCCAATCATATGGCTGCCATTCAAAATCTTCAATTAACATCTTCGTAGGAAGATCATGATCAATACGATACTCTCTTGTATACCGGACACCAATCGCATCCATGACACGTCCGAAGTCCCCATTATTTCGTGAGCCGATGCGAGGCGGGAAAAACATAACATATAAAATGATCAGTCCGGCAAATAAGGTCATAACAGCTGCTGCCTTTAAACGCTTATTCCATAAGTTATGATTCAAATAGGCGTTGATCCTATTGGCCCGGCTGATTAACCTGTTTCTGATCGGATGCACGGATGCTGTCTGATCACCAGAATAATGATATAACTCTTCCCTCCATGCCTCTTCATTCTCACCAATCTGAGCTCCCAGAATATAAGCCATCTTGACTAGAAATATCATTGTAATCAGAAGAATAAAATCCTGAAATAAAGTAAATGAAAATTCTTCTTTTAGCATATAACCCCATCCACTTAATAGAAATGGGATAAACAGCTGTGAAAAGGTCATTAATGTAAAGGCTATATAAGCAATCAGGCGAATCCTGACCTGATCCTTCCTGCTCATCAGATAATAGAACAAACAAATCAAAACAGAAGCAATCGTAAAAACATAGTAAAAGTCTATATTAGAAGGAATTAATACATTTCTCACCATACTCCACCACGAGAAATCATAGACTGTCGTGGCATTTTCATCTGTCTTTTCTCCTACGTGGGCAAACCTGTTATTGGCGTATGTGTTGGAATAAGGAATGGTCTCACGCAGCATCAAAGTAAACTGAGCCGGATGTTTCATGTAATAAGTGAACATTTTCTCAACCGATATTCTGTCAAAAATCAGACTTTCAGCTTCTTCACTTCGAGGATTCAGTGCATATTCATCCTCCCCCAAATAAAATGACTTTCCGACATCCCTGATCGTCTCTCCCGGAAGTCCCAGCTCCGCAATCACTTCTTTGGGATTGTCGCATACCATGAGCAGCCCGCCATATACAGAGTCGTACCGATTGGCCTGTGCATCCAGGACATAGCTGTTTCTTGCAAGATTATACGACGAAATCACCATAAGTGTCACACAGGCAACAAGCAGTACCAGCTTCTTAACCTGAAAACCTTCTGCGGGTCTATGATAGTATGCCAGAGCGACAATCAAGAGCAAAACCGCCGGCAGCATCACCGCTGTGTAGATTTCCTTTGCATTTAACAGAAACCATGCAGAAAAAACAACACTAAACAGTGAATGAAAACTCCCCTTATCCTTTGTAATACTATTGAGAACTGCTGCAATAAACATCAATAATCCCGTGAAAATACAGGCTTCCATCTCAAGAGAATTGAACCAGACAATATACTCACTGCCCATCAGCATAAAATCAATCCATAATGCAATGACTGCCGCCCGATATCCCATGATTCTGTAAAGTGCTTTTAGGATATAAAACAACGAGACAAGTGTCATAGCTGCATATACAAGCGCAAGATTCGCCGTGGAAAACGGGATGCCGAACGGTTCGCTAAACAGTCTGACAACGGCCACCGGATAATACATGCTGATCGTCGGTTTTGCCTGAACCAGACGTGCTGGTTCAAACGGCTTATAATCAAATGTTTCAATGACCTTGATATAGTGCAGCTCGTCCGGAGCCTCCAACGTTTCCTGCGTATAGCTCAGGTCAGTCTGGAGCATAGTGTTTTCATAATTACCCCAATCCACTACACCAGGTCTTTTTCCTGCATATAAAACAGAAAACAAGATAATACCTGCCAGGATCAAAAAAGCATATGCAAAATTTCTGTCTTCATATTGAAAGAATTTTTTAAGCATATGATGCCCTCATATTATAGTTCTGATAATAATACCTTAGCAATCTGCTGACATGCCGTTCCGTCTCCATATGGATTAGAAGCCTTACTCATAGCATCATATTCATCTCGGTCTGTTAACAGTCGCAGAAATTCTCTGTGTATAACATCTGCATCTGTTCCGACAAGCTTCAAAGTCCCGGCGGCAATACCTTCCGGACGTTCCGTTGTATTTCTCATAACAAGTACCGGCTTGCCAAGTGCCGGGGCCTCTTCCTGAATTCCACCGCTGTCTGTTAGGATCATATAGGACTGATTCATAAAATTATGAAAATCCAAAACATCCAATGGATCTATAATTCTCATTCGAGGATGATCACCAAACACATCTGTCGCCGTCTTTCTGACTACAGGATTAAAATGAATCGGGTAGATGACTTTCACATCCTCCACCTCATCCAAGGTTCTCTTGATTCCCTCAAAAATATGATACAGCGGCTCTCCGAGATTTTCTCTTCGATGTGCCGTCAGCATGACCAGTCGGGAGCCTTTTGCCCACTCTAATATCGGGTGCGTATAGTCCTTTCTGACAGTCGTCTTCAGTGCATCTATAACGGTATTTCCTGTCACATAGATCGTATCCGGCTTCTTTCCCTCCCGCAGAAGATTGTTCTTTGCTGTCTCTGTAGGTGAGAAATGAAATCTTGTAAAAATACCGACTCCCTGTCTGTTGAACTCTTCCGGATAGGGTGCACTCAGGTCATACGTTCTCAGTCCTGCCTCCACATGTCCTACCGGGATCTCCAGATAAAATGCAGCAAGTCCGGTTGCAAAGGTTGTCGTGGTATCTCCGTGTACCAATACCAGATCCGGTTTGACCTCTGTCAGCACCTGCTTCATACCCTCCAGCACTCTGATCGTAATATCAAATAATGTTTGCCTGTCCTTCATAATTGCAAGGTCATAGTCCGGTTCGATCTCAAATGCATTCAAAACCTGCTCCAGCATCTGACGATGCTGGCCTGTTACACATACAATTGTTTCAAACTCTGAATGTGTTCTTAATTCCTTAACCAAAGGACACATCTTAATTGCTTCCGGCCTGGTTCCGAACACAATCATAATCTTCTTTTTGCACATTTTGCTACCATCCTGTCTTATTCATCATCCTTGTTTCTATGATACATCCTGATTCTGATCAATACCAGTACAACTGCAATCAAAAGCATCAGCATGACACTGGTTGCAACGACTGTAAAAATCAAGGATTGTTTATTACTCATAATTCCATCTGCCAGTGTCGGCTCCTGATTATCCATCAGTGTCGAGATAAACCGGTATGCCTTTGTCTCAAATTCCTGATCAATCAATACACAGTCCTTGGACAGACTTCGTCGTGTTTTGGCATCTCTCATAAATTCTGTTACCGTTGAAAGTGTATCCTCATCTATTCCTGTAACCGCAAGAACTCCACGATTGCTTGCATAGGGCGATTCCAAAAGCTGCAAAATTGCAATATCGCCGGCATAGGAATCCGAAAGGATCAGTTTTTCATTACTTGCAAAACGTCTTCCATTGCTCTCGTAGGCAAAATATAAATAATTGTTCAGGTTTCTCAGTAAACTATTATTCTGATAGGTTCCTGTCGTAATAATATTATAGTCCGAATCACTTTCAGAAAATTCACTTGCCCTCTTTACGTAAAAGGTTCCATATGGGTCAACCCCTTCTCCGTACATACCGATAATCTGAGCATATAGATTCAGCTCCTCGGTTGTGGGATGATCTGACAGTACAAGCATCAGATCGTTAAATTTACCATCCGTACGGAATGGTGACGGCTTCAGATCAAAGGTCAGTACAATACCGGTCGATGCAGGGAGATATAGTATAGATTCTTCGGAAATATACGCCCAGGGCATCTGCTCCTGACGCGGCGTACAGATCAGATCCTGAATTTCCAGATCGAAGGATATCTTAATTGCCCCCGCCGTGGTTCCCACCACATCAGATGGCATCGTAAAAATCAATTCATCTCCGGTTGCCTTTTCTTTTGTCAGCTTTTTGCTTGCCACCGGGATTTCACCCCAGTACACGGTTACAAGAGACCTGTTGAAGTCAAGATTATCACTATATCGGAACTTCAAAGTCACCTTACCGGCATCAGACAAGAAATAATCCTCAGAGAACGGCAGATAGATCAACTGCTCATTATGAAAAGGTCCTACAAAAGAAAGGCCGTTTCCTACGATATCTCCAACTGTATAATTACCGGCTACCATCTGACTCAGTGATGTAGAATTAATAGCAATATCTGCGCTTCCCTTTGGCACAGTTGCCACACTGGCCTTCTCCTGGTCTACTCTGTCATCATCCATCAGCATATAAGCAGCCTCCAGCAGACAGGCATCATCATTTGAAGTGATCAATAAAACCGGATTTCCATTAGCATCATCTCCAAATATGACAACACCATTTTTATCTAATATTGCAGGATCCTTGACCCATGATTTATACTCAGCAGAAAGGTTTGTATAATTGGATACGATGACGGAGTTTTCCGGTTTTGTAGCCTTCAGGTCACTCAGCAGACAGAACTGAATTGCATTTTCATCTGTTGTACCGGTCGACAAGTCCGCCATAATATTCATAGCAGCAGCAACCTCTCCATTGGTCGCCTGATCTGAAACAGCGATAGACAGGTTCTCACCATATTCGTTCATCGTTGAAATGAAGGGGTACGGATAAAAACTGATCAAATGATTATGATCCTCTACCTCATAACCACAGCGGATATAAGACGCATCTGATATTTCAAGCCAGTTTGCTCCGGAAAAATCATCAATACATCCTTCCTCATCATATAGTCTCGCATATGCAGATATTGTGAATACATTATAGTCATTGTCCTTGATCAGCTCCATGGGGATTTCTATGTAAGCTACCTGTGTCTCCCCGCTTTTATAAGCAATCCTGCAGGAATCAATCGGCACATTATTGATAGAAAACGTCAAGGACGAGGCTACACTTTGAATCAGCTGGCTGACATCATATTGTATCTCGGCATATACATACTTCGTATCCCAATACTTGGGTATTTCGAAATATAACTCCGAGTTTGTAAAGATGCCCTGCAGCGTCGTCTGTGTGAAATTAAAGTCCTTTGTATAGGATGTATTCGGAACAGTCGGCTTGATGGTATTCGGCTCACCTGCATCCTCCGGATTGCTGTCCAGCACCTGTGAAATGATCTGCTCATCCGTCAGCGCCGCATCCGCCAGATTAACACCGGCAAATTCAGATTCTGCAGCTGCTGCTTCCCCCAGATCTCCGGCTATTTCCTCTGTACCGTCTGTTGGTGCAGGAGTCGGTGTTGCTTCCACCGTCTGCGTATCCGTTTCATCCGGGGCTGCTAAAACGATACCGGCACTTTCCAATGTCAGTACAAACACCAGTAAAAGTACCATCACACTTTTTCTCATCCATTTTCTCCTCTTCATATTCTCACCTTTCCCTTTTACGCTCTTTAAACTCTTTATTTGCTTTTTTTGGACTTAACGATTCATCCACACGTTCCGTTTTATCCCAAACTACCTCTTTATGATATATCCTGTCCTGCAAACTCAGATAGCACGCATTTAATACGACTGCGACCCACATTTTTGAATAGGTAAACAGCATTAGCAGGACAAGTAAAGCACTCTGCAGACTAAATTCATTTTTTTCCACTGCCAGCGTAATCATCACATTCAGCACAAACAATAAAATTGCCATGCCCCATAAAAGCGTTGAAAAGCCTCCCAAGGTACTGTGACACAAGCCCAGAACCCCCAGAACAAAGATTACGTCTGAGCATATCAAAGATGTCAGCATCAATACATATACCAGCATATAATAGAATACATCCATCCGCATAGGGCCGGCATTCCTGTCAAATACATATTTAAAGTTTTTGATCAGCACATACAGGTTTCCTTTTGCCCATCTTGTACGTTGTTTGAACCACTGCTTCAGCATCTGAGGCTCCTGTTCCCATGTGACTGCTAGGGGCATAAACTTAATATAATAGCCCATCCGGTAGATTCTGAAACTGATCTCGGTGTCTTCTGACAGGGCTTTCGTATCCCAGCCCCCCATTCCGTCAATAATACTTCTGCGTATTACAAAATTCGTCCCGGGAATGGTACACAGCTTAAAAAAGAAGAAACGTCCCGCCTGGTTCATACACTGGTAAGCCAGTGTCTCTATATTAACAAATCTGGTCAGAATAGAGGCATTTCTGTTTCTTGTTCTGAACTTACCGATGACAGCTCCCAGTTTTTCATCTGCCATCAGATTTTCCACCAGAATAATCAATGCATTCGGTGCAGGAGTATTATCTGCATCATAGATCGCAATCAAAGTGCCCTGTGCTACTGAAAGTGCTATATTCAATGCATTTGATTTTCCTTTTCCTCCAACGATATTGTCTGTACTGATGGCAATCAGCTTTCTGTCAGGGTTCTCCTCTTGTATTTCCTGCAGGATTTCAGCAGAATTATCTGTTGAATTATCGTTGATGACTATAATTTCATACCGGTCCTTTGGATAATCAAAGTTCAGTAAAGCCTCTACCGTCCGCCTGATCACAATGCCTTCGTTATGAGCGGGAACCATGATACTGACCATCGGATATTCTTTTAAAGGGATCCTGCCATCAGTCTTGTTGACTTTCATCATATAGATAAAACCGCCGATTGACAGAAAGATATTTAAAAACATCAAGCCCCATATGGCAACAATCGCATATAATGACAGGTAATCTGTTAATGACATACTTTATTTCTCCTCTTTCTGCTCCGGTTTATCTTCCGAATAGAAAAATCGCTTCTTGTTATTGTGTCTTGCTGAATAAAGAAAAAATACAAACAAAACGGAAACCACAACCACGACCACAACCAGTTTCCTGTTCTCTTCTGCGAGATTACGTGAAAACCGTTTCAGGGTGTTTCTGTTATACTCGTAATCCTCTTCCTGTTCTGATGGTTCATATGCCTTCTCCACGCGAATACTGTTAACAGTCAAAATTCCGTTTTTATATAAAAGCAGATCCTCGTCTGACCAAAATGTATGATCCACATCCCACAGGCTCTTTAACGGAACAAAAGAATCCTGACATGCATGGATTTTATCAACAATGACATCTGCTTCCTCCGTAAAATCAATATATACCGCAGTGGAATACACCTTCGTATAGCTGACACCGGTATTATCAAGCGAAATAGCCGGCCCCACCCATTGATGTCCATCTTCATAGACTTCATTTGTATGCAAATCCTCTGAAAAGGAGCTGGCTGTATCCTCTTCTTCCACGGTGAACACAGTGGAAAATCTGCTTAGGACTTCTATTCCTTCTGTATCAAACATCCAGTCAACCGGCACCTGTATACCAATAGGATATACTTTTTGTTCCATATAGTTTTTCAATGCAATCGTCATATATTCATTAATCAACTCTGAATCCAGCTCCGGCTTCTGATTCAGAGGTGCATGCAGGATAACTGCCCCGCCATTAGCCTGCGCATAACGTAAAATCTCGCAAAATCTCTGCATTGCCGGGTAATCTGCATTCACATAAACCGGCATAACAGATATTACAAATGGTTCTTGTTCCTTCACCAAAAGATCCACAATTTCAAGAAGCTTCTCCGGATTTTGAAACGGATAGACTTCATTTAGTACGATATATTGTGCATAAACATGCTCTTCACTGTCAAATGGCCATTTCCACTTGGAAACCTCCTTCGCAAAAATGGCTTTCACCAGATTATTTGACATATCTCCAATGGTCATGTGCGCGATCTGTTCATTGTTCGCAATGACATAGCCTGTATGCTCCCCTACCTCGACAACACCGCTCTCCTGCAGCATTCCCCTTGTGAAGAACAGGAACCCGTCCTCTTTTACAAGTCCCTCTTGTGAAGAAGCACTGTCAAAAGCATACGTTACCCTTCCAACCTTTTTATTCTCTGTAATATAAGAATAACTGGAAGTAGCAGTCTGTTGATCCATATAATCCTGAATCAGCTCACTGCCTATAAAGAAAATCTTCAGGCCTCGTCTTTGTCCTGTGGCCAGCTTTTGCAGCAACTGTTCAGGATATTTATCGACCTCATAACAGATCACATAATCAAAATCATCCAGAGCTTTTGCCGCCTGTGTTGCTGTCCCGTAAGATACCTGAAACGACTGGTAGGTCAGTATCTCTACAATATCAGAGACTGCTGACACCTCTGCATCCGATGCGCCATCTGAATAAACGACCAGCACATCCCCCAAAGGAATCAACGGGGCTTTCCGCTCGATTGCTTCATCTGCATATACAGTATCTCCTAATAAAACACATGCTGTTAACAGTAAACTGATAAAGCACAGAATTTTATACGTCATACTGTAGTTCATTTTCAACTTTTTGCTTAAACCGCATAACATCCTTATCATATTCTTCCTTATTATACTGAACAGTCGCAATTTTGACCTCAACAATGATTGAATTATCTGTAATACCCGAGAAAGTTGCGCGATCCTGTATTCTGGATTTGATTCTTTTTTCCACATATGTCGTTCCTGCCTGATCACAGGTCAGGAGCACACCGACGGAACCATTGTTATCCAATGAATAGATTCTGTCCTCCAGACGAACTGCATCTACAACTGTTTCTGCCAGCTTCTGAATCAGAGCCTCATAATGACTTCTTGAAAGCACCCTTTTTAGTTCCGGCTCGTATCTGAGTTTGATGATCATCAAAGAAAGAGGGAGACCATTTCTCTCCGTGTAAGCAATTTGTTTCTGCAGATCATTATACAAGCTGCGCAAATTATATAGACCGGTCAGAGCATTCACCATAACCAGCTCTTCCACCTGTTCTTTCAATACATCGTTTTCCGTCTCTGTCCTCTGAGAACCATTCACAAACATCAGCATAGAAGCAACTGCAATTAACGGGAGCAGAAGCCATGCATAGCATATTCCGTCAATCTGTTTGCCATAAGAGTATACTGTGAATAATTTGTATGCCGCATATGCTAAAATCTGAAAACCTGCAACGATAACAGCAATACTGTCCATCTTAAATGCCGCAAACAAAATTGCCACAAATACGGCAAGAAGCATAATGATACTCTCCAGAAAAAGTTCCTGTTCCACATTTGCCACAACCAGTGTGGATGCCAATATAGAGGCTAACAAAAGGAAAATACCTATATCTTGAAACAAGTAACCCGTTGCTCTCTTCTTTACCATAATAATCCTCTCTCTTTCCCTTCGTGAAACTATAGAATGTTCAGTTTGTGTAGTATTTCCACTAGTACAAAATATGACATCATGTCTATTCCGCAGCCCATCAAGAAACAATGCTGTGTTAATTCAGCGTCTCCACTGTTGACAATGGAAATAATCGCCTGCGACAGGCAAATAAAAAGCACCATAATCAATGTATCCAGTACCACTGTACTTCGCCTGTTCTCACTGGGTCTCAAGGAATAGGAGCGTCCGTACAGCATAATGATTCCAATGACTAAAATAACAATATATCCTATCGTCTTTGGTGCGGAATTCTCTTTAAAAGTACTCCAACCAGACCAAAACAGGCTTCTTGCCTGTGCCGGAAGACCAACTGATTCTTCATAATTACCACAATAACTCCGACGGATACTAAAAGCTGCCCTTGTTGCCACATCTAACATAGAAAACAGTTTACCGGGATGTCTGACATAATACATGGAAATATCGCTAATTGTATATTGATCATAGAATTCTTTCTGTAATACATCTGCATTTTCAGCCTTCACAAACGGGAGATAATCATAAGATGATGTATCGGTCAGCATTTCATAAGAAGAGTCGATTCCAAATTCAGAAAGCGTAGCTGCCGGATCATCAGATTGAAATAATACACCTCTTGTCATAGCATGATATTTACTTCTCTGATCAAAATCAGAATCCAGTCTTACCATACTGGTTAATGATGTAAATGTAAGAAATAGTGCAGTCATAATGCATAATACGTTCCAAAGCCAATGTTTGCGTACAAAGATTAGTTTGAGTACAAAAACAGCAATCAGAATGCCGGCAATCGCACATTGCTGCTTGGAAAAAATCAACAGCAGTGCCGACAGAACCAGAATGAGAAAATAAAGGATATCTCTTGAAAGTTTGTTCTGTCTCTGAAATGCCAGCGCAGCTCCTACACAGTACAATATGCAGACATACCACAAGGCTTCCGGATAAAAAGAATTAAAATAGGTCAGATAGGATACATCTGCAAAAATCAACAACCCGAAAACACCTATCACAACGCCCTCAGAAAACTTTTTCACCATGCAGCAGGCCTGTTTCATAAAAAGCCATAGAGCAGGTATATACATGATACTGTACAGCAGACTGAGAAAACGTATATCAAAGTACTTATCTCCTGTACACAAATTGTCCAGCCATACGGCAGCTTTCACAACCAGAATATGGGTAGAAACCGAGTTATCTCCTTTTTGAAAATCCGTCAGTACATTTGAATAGGTCCTGACAAAATAATTATTATAAATATGATCTATATCTGACTGTATATAGTTCAGTCCTGCCGCGCGCATAACCTTAGAAAGAGAACCATCATCCGCTACACCCAAATAGTTCGGCACGAAAAGCATCAGGCACAGTAACACTGCGGCGAGTCCAGTTGTCCATGATGCTATAAACTTAGGAGAATATCTCTTCTCCATCTGTCGGTTGATCTTCTCACGGTAATCTCTTAGTTTTTTGAAGATCTGTACGATGATATTCAGTTTTCCGGCTGTATTTGTTTCATTGGTCTGTTTCATGCGCTCTCCAATTTACCAATTACTGAATTCTCAGAAAATAATAACTGTCATTCACATCCAGAGGATCCAGAGAGTCTGCAAGATCATCCTGATCATCTGTCTGTCCGTCCTTCTGCGGTGCTGTCAAAAAAGTAAGGCCGTCATAATCCAACGGTATCTGCAGCGTGTAGGTATTCACAAGTGTTTTGATATCAGCATCATATGTAATCTCTTTCATCGCGATGATATCCTTGTTCTGGTTTTTAAAATGAATTGTGGTCGTAGTTTTCTTCTCTATTGTCTGGTCGTCATGTACGGATATTGCTTCGTAAGGGATTTTTTTGCCTGAATAATAATCATAGACCAATCCTCTTAAATACCAGCTCCCATCTTCTTCACAAATATTCCAGTACTCATCCTCGACTGTCGCTCTTCTTGTGACGACGATCCAGCGATAGCCCTCCATCATTTTAAAGCCTTCCTCAGATTTAAACTCCTGGATTTCATCAAAAGACACTCGAACCTTGATGGGATTACCCAATTTGGTATATGTAACCACTTCAAATGGTGTTCCGATTTGAATACCACAATCAATATGATTGATTTCAAAGAATCCGGGTTCCTGTTCCTGCTCCTTCTTCAATGCCTCCAGTCTGGCTTCTTCTGCTGCAGCAGTATCCTCAGCTACCAGCATATCATCAAACTGTTTCAGATACCCTGTATACGGAGTAACCCCATCCTCATCCTCCGATGGCGGCGAACAGCTGCAAGAAGATAAAATCATACATAATACTAAAATGATTACTAAAAATACTTTTTTCATAATTTACACCGAATATATCCTTTTGACGAAAAAATGGGCATAGTAATATATATTAATAGGATAACATAATATTTCTTTTTCTTCTACTCCCCAAAAGGATAGTTTTAATTTTCACCCGCAGAAACCATTATAGCACACGACCCGTT
>JAUNSO010000096.1 GCA_030539165.1 bacterium | reverse complement strand
ATGTCAAGGAGCATCCCTTCTGTGAGCAGTGCTTTGAGCGTGGGATTTTAGTTCCTGTGTCAGAGGTGCATCACAAGGTACCAATATCAAAGGGCGGAACGCATGACAGAAGCAATCTGATGAGTCTGTGCCGTTCCTGTCATAACAAAATTCATTTAGAGATGGGTGACCGTCAGATTCGTGACTGACCCCGGAGGGGGCCAATTTATCTCTGCGGGTCCATTTCCGGGAAAACGGCGCCCCCTGACAAAAACATAAAATCTTTTTCAAAGGGGGTATTAACCCCAAAACAGAAAGCAGGTGATAATATGGCGAAAGACGGAACTGCAAGAGGTGGTGCCAGAGTTGGTGCCGGAAGAAAAGGCAAGGCAGTTACAGACAGAATTAACGAGGGAGAAACTGCGAATATTACAGTTTTGAAAGCACCGGATGATGCTGAACTCAAGGGTGCGGATATGCCGGAGCCAAAATCATATATGAAAGCAAGGCAGAAAAATGAGAAAGGCTTTGTAGCGGAAGAAATATATAAAGAAACATGGGTATGGCTGAAAGCACGAGGCTGTGAACGATTAGTCAGCCAGCAGCTCATAGAGCAGTATGCCATGTCTGTCAGCAGATGGATTCAGTGCGAAGAATGTATCAGTGAATATGGATTCCTTGCAAAGCATCCAACCACAGGCAATGCTATAGCGAGTCCTTATGTGGCAATGAGCCAGCAATACATGAAACAGGTCAATCAGTTATGGTTTCAGATTTATCAGATTGTGAAGGAAAACTGCACGGTTGAATACCAAGGCGGAACTCCACAGGATGATGTAATGGAGCGGCTTCTCAGAACAAGGAGGAGTTGATTATGCGTCCACGAAAAATTGAAATCAATCCCGGTGATAGATTTGGAATGCTCACAGTGCTGCTTGAGATAGAGAAAAGCAAAGCGGGACACAGGCAGTATGAGGTGCAGTGCGATTGTGGAAAACAGTATACCGTGCAAAGAGGATTTCTGCTTAAAGAAAACCCGAAGTGTTTGGAATGCAGCAGAAAATATGCTCGGAAGAGCGATAGAGGAAATGCTGCCGGTCAGACAATAAATAATTGGTATGTGATTGCAGAAGTCGAAAAAAAGGAAAACGGTACAAGAAAGTTTCGGTGCCGATGCAATCAGTGTGGCAGCATAGCAATAAAATCCAAAGCACAAATGCAGAATGTGAAGACCAACCGATGCGAGAATTGTCCTCCCAATTACCAGTTCAGATATGAAGGAAATACGGCAATTGGTACACTCCATGATGGTACTGAATTTTTTATTGACCGTGAGGATGTACCTCGTGTGGCAAAAAAATACTGGCGGGTTCACAAAGAGTACATTTCAACAAAAACTATAGATGGAAGTTTTGAAAAACTACATAATTTCCTTTTAAATTACACACCGGGAGAAAATGTAGTTGACCATATAAATCGTAACCGAATGGACTGCAGGAAAAGCAATCTTCGTATTGTTACTCCACAGCAAAATTCTATGAACAGGAGTATTGGCAGAAATAATACAACGGGCTATGTGGGAGTGTGCTTTTTGAAAAATAAGAAAACATACAAAGCAAAAATAAGCCTTGGAAACAGGAGCATTCATCTTGGACAATCCAAGGACCCAGTTGAATGCGCTCAGATGTATAACTGTGCCGCTATGCTTTTGTTTAAAGAATTTCATGGTCATATCAATGATGTGCCGGATGCAGGTGCATCATTGCAGAAAAGAATAGAGAACAAGCTACTGCCATATTTGGCAGAGTCAGCAGCGGCTACACAATCGTGTGGTCTTTTTTTATGCAGAAAAGGAGCGTAATTATTATGATAGAAAAAGTAAATCCAAAACATCCAGATAAAATTGCGGATAGAATCGCAGGTGCGATTGTGGACTTGGCTTACAGAGCCGAGGAAAATCCGAAGATTGCCGTGGAGATACTGATTGGACATGGCAAGTGCTTTTGCGTTATTGAAACCACGGCACAATTGTACGAAGCAGATATTTGCACTGCCGTTGCTCGTATCGCAGGCGATGTGGAAACCGACATTGTGATTGTTCCGCAGGATGCACATCTCTCAGATAACCAAGCGGACGGTGTTCGCTGCGGAGACAACGGCATCTTCAAGGGAATGCCGCTGACGGCAGAACAGAAGGAACTGTCTGTGCTTGCTCGTAATATCTATGAAAAGCACCCAACAGACGGAAAGTACATTCTTGACGGTATCCGCCTGATCATCTGTCAGAGCAATACCGATGCAGAGGAACTGAAAAACACATATCTGGGAGCAGAAATCAATCCGCTCGGCGGATGGACCGGCGGCACGGATGTAGATACGGGAGCCACGAATCGCAAGCTGGGTTCTGATATGGCTGATTCCGTAACAGGCGGCGGACTGCACGGCAAGGATTTATCCAAGGCTGATGTGTCCGTCAATATTTATGCGTTCCTGAAAGCACAGAAAACAGGACAGCCTGTTCAGCTGGTCTGTGCGATTGGTGATAGTGAAGTGGACGGTATCCCTTATGAGAATATCGTGGCACAGGCGAGAGATTATATTGACTCCATTGGCGGCTTTGAGAAGTTTGCCGAATGGGGTCTGTTCTAAGGAGGATGCTTATGGATAAGACAACGCAATACTATCTGGCAGAAGTGAAAGACCTGATTCCCTATGCAAGGAATGCAAGAACTCATGATGAAAAACAAGTTGCACAGATTGCCGCCAGTATAAAGGAGTTTGGATTTCTCTCTCCGATTATCATTTCAAAGGACAATACGATTCTGTGCGGACATGGCAGATTTTATGCTGCTCAAAAACTCGGACTTGAAAAGATACCTTGTATCAAAGAGGAATACTTAACAGAAACACAGAGAAAAGCATACATTCTTGCTGATAATAAACTGGCTATGAATGCTGGCTGGGATAACGAAATGCTTGCCATTGAGTTATCTGAATTGCAGGCAGAGTCCTTTGATGTTGGTCTGACCGGGTTTGATGAAAAGGAACTGTCTATTCTCTTTGATGCTGATAATGATGCTGAAGAAGATGACTTTGATGTTGATGCGGAACTGGAAAAACCAGCCGTGTCAAAACCGGGAGATGTTTGGATAATAGGCAGACATAGAGTGATATGCGGTGACTCTACTGACCCGGCAACTTTTGAAAAACTGCTGGGAGAAACCAAGGTAAATCTGGTATGTACTGATGCACCATATTTTGTGGCATTGAAAAACAAGTCAGGTACGATTGCAAACGACAATCTGGATGATAAGCAAGCCTATGAGTTTCTTATGAAGGTATTTACAAATTTCAAAAATGCTATGGCGGTGGATGCATCTATTTATGAATTCTATGCGACCATGAAAACCCGTGTATTTTATGACGCTTTTGAGGATGCCGGGTTTAAGGTTGGTGCAGGGTTGATTTGGAAGAAGCCAAGGGCACCTTTTATGCGTACCGATTGGAAATTCAATATGGAACCAATCATCTGGGGCTGGCGTAAAGATGGCAAGCACATCTGGTATGGTGATCAGAAACAGACGGCAGTTTTTGAATTTGACGGTATCAAGGATTCAGAAAAAGATGGATGTGGGCATCCCTCAAGTAAGCCTGTGCCGATGATTGCATATCTGATTAAACTGTGTACGCAGTCAAATGGCATCGTATTGGATGGGTTTCTCGGCAGTGCATCGACATTGATGGCCTGTGAACAGTTAGACAGAATCTGTTATGGAATAGAACTGGAGCCTAAATATGTTGATGTAGCGATAAAACGATATGCTCAGTTTAAGAATGGGCAGCCCGATGATATTTCTGTTATCCGTGATGGCAAGACTATCCGATTTGAGGATTTGGAGGTCAGTGCCGATGGAGAATGATACGGAAATATGGAAACCCATTAGTGGGTATGAAGATTTTTATCTTGTTAGCAACATGGGAAGAATTTGGAGTGTCCGAAGCGGAAGAGCATTGAAACTTCCTGTGTCAAAAACTGGTTATTGCAGAACCCATCTGTCGGTTGACGGAATTGTGAAAATTTATTCTGTGCATAGACTGGTTGCTCAAGCGTTTATTCCAAATCCACAGAATAAACCTACAGTTAATCATATTAATGAAAACAAGCAGGACAATAGGGTTGAAAACTTGGAATGGGCAACTTACCATGAGCAAAATATTCATGGCACACGGACAGAGCGTGTTAGGAAAAGTACAGATTATAAAGCAAGATCAATAGATTACGCAGTTGTTGCTTCAAAGCACAACTACTATGAAATAAATAAAGAGCAAATGAAACCCGTACTTCAATTTGATAAGTACGGGAATTTTATTGCTCGGCATGAAGGTGTTGCAAGTGCAGCTCGCAATGTTGGGATATGTGCATCTCATATTTGCTGTTGCTTAAAAGGAAGGAGGAAATCAAGTGGAGGGTATAAATGGAAGTATGCATAAAAAACTTAAACTGTGTTCTCTCTTTGATGGCTCAGGAGGTTTTCCTTTAGGTGCAGCAATTTGTGGAATAGAACCAATTAGCTGCTCTGAAGTGGAGCCGTTCCCAATCCGGGTAACAACAAAGCGGTTTCCAAATATGCAGCACTTAGGTGATATTTCAACTATCGATGGTGGTAATATTCCGCCCGTGGACATCATCACATTCGGAAGCCCCTGCCAAGATATGTCGGTGGCGGGCAAGCGAAGCGGACTGGACGGTGAGCGTTCCGGTCTGTTCTATCAAGCGGTGCGAATCGTGAAGGAAATGAGGTGTAAGACAAATGGCA
>JAUNSO010000051.1:18505-23001 GCA_030539165.1 bacterium | reverse complement strand
TTAGATAGATTAACCGGACAATTGCTGACCTTGATATCAAAACAGCTATCTTGAGAGAGGAGAGCGATTAGATATGAGAATACTATCAATGTTATTACTTTGAAAATGTTTTGACTCTTTTAGTATATTAAAACGTACTCTGACAACAGAATATATGTTTGACATAAGCGGCTCGAAATGGTAGTATAAAAGTGTAAAGGTGCTACCGATAGACGGTTAGCCTGATAAACGAGTATAAGAAATAACCGCTCAGTCTTCTCAGGGATGGGCGGTTATTTTAGTATCTTGGAATCACGCTTTCCACAATTTAAGGAGGAATAAAAAGATGGGAATAGAATCAATAGACGCAGAGGATGATCAATTTGCATATCGTTATGACACGCAGTTATTGATTGACAGAAGAAATCAGGATCTGGATGAGGACGAGATTGCAGAGTACATTACGGAGCATTTTGAAGGAAACAGTTTGATTGCTGCAGGTGATGAGGAATTGGTGAAGATACATTTCCACACAAATGAGCCGTGGCAGGTGCTTGAGTATTGTAATACGGTTGGAGAGATTTATGATATTGTAATTGAGGATATGATTAGACAATCTGATGGGCTTCAGGGATAATATTGGACAAGAATTCATTCCAGCAAGGGTGATTATATGAAAGTGATAGATACAGAGAGGCTGTCAATTGAGTTAGCTTCGGATGAATACATGGAGCAGATGATTCGAGATGAGAAGGATGAAGGTCTGAAGCAGGCGTATTCTGAAATGCTGCAGGGAGCGAAAGCGAATCCGAATCAGCGTGAATGGAATGCCATTTGGATAGTCAGGCTGAGAGAGAACCCGAATATCTCAGTTGGAGAAATCAGCTTTAAGGGATTATCCGATCTGGGTGTGATTGAAATTGGATATGGGGTGCAGCCGGGATTTGAACGGCAGGGATACATGACCGAAGCCGTTACAGGAATGGTTCGATGGGCAGGTTCCCAACCGGAGGTTAGGCAGATTGAAGCAGAGACTGAGTCGGAGAATGTTGCATCTCGCAGAGTACTGCAGAAAGCCGGGTTTGTAGAAAACGGTGTTATGGGAGAAGAAGGACCACGATTTGTATGGAGTGGAAAGAATAAATCATTTATTAATCTAACATATTAATTTGTAATCTAACAGTTGTAGAAATGCAAAGCCGAAAAAAGCAAAACAAAAGTGCCGAAAAAAGCAAAACAAAAGTGCCGAAAAACACAAAATACACTTGATAATAATCAGTATTAAGCTATAATTGTGTGTATAAGGAGTGAGTTTTGATATGGAATATATAAAAAGAATAGTGGATGATGAACTAAATAAGCGTAAGGAAGCGTTTAACGCACTTAATATAATCGGTCCTAAAGGCTGCGGCAAAACAAGAACAGCGAAGGAGAGATGTAGTACAGTAATTGAATTTCAGGATGAAGAAAAAAGGGATGGCTATTTAGCGGTTGCTGAAACGTCACCAAAGTTATTTCTGAAAAATTCAAAACCGATATTGTTTGATGAATGGCAGGATGCGATCAAGATATGGGGAACAATACGAAAAGATTGTGATGATCATCCTGAGAATGTTGGTGAGTACTATTTGACAGGGTCGTCAAGTAGAAAAGTAGAAACACCTCACACGGGTACAGGCAGAATCACAGAAATTACGATGTATCCAATGACATTATGGGAAATGGGCAAATCAAATGGGAAAATTTCGTTATCACAGCTTTTAGAAGACGAAACATATGAGTTTGAGGGTGCAATGTCAGATTTGTCTTTGGAAGATTTGTTTTTTGCTGTATGTCAGGGTGGCTGGCCGAGAAGTTTGGCACTCAAAAACGAAGATGCCAAATTAGAGATAGCAAAGGACTATTATAGACAAATATATCAAACAGATATAAGTAATATTGACGGTGTTAAGAGAAACCCAGAGTGGGCAAGAACAATCATGTGGTCATACGCACGTAATATGGCAACAAATGCAAAGAAAACAAATATTTATGCAGATGTAAAGGCAAAACAAAATGTTACGGATGCAACACTTGATTCATACGTAGAAAAGTTAGAAGAACTATTTGTTCTTAAGGATATCGATGCATGGACTCCACAGATTAGATCGAAGACCGCGATACGAAGTGGTAAAAAGCATATATTTGTTGATCCATCTATTGGAATTGCAGCATTAGGTCTTAATCCTGACTATTTTAATAATGACTTAGATTTATTTGGACATGTTTTTGAAAATCTGGTATTACGTGATTTGCTCGTATTTGCAAGTGCACACAATGCTCGAATACTTCATTACACAGATGACACAGGTCTCGAAGCAGATGCAGTATATCAGATGGAAGATGGTAGATATGCATTAATAGAGATAAAAACAGGAGCAAATAAAATACCAGACGCAGAGAAATCACTCTTAAAATTTAAAGAAGTAATCAGAAATCACAATGAAGAGGCATTAAAAGATCTTAAGCATCCTAGAGCGGTATATCGAGAGCCATCAGCGCTTATTGTGATTTGTGCGACTGCACCAATCGGATATACAACAGATAAAGGTGTTAAAATTATTCCAATAGGATGTTTAAAAGATTAATTCATTATACTGTTAGAGGCGGATGGCCGAGAAATCTTGAAGATCCTTCGTCAATCTGTGGAAGCATTGCGAAGTCAATCATGGAGAAGGAGGGTAACAACCCACCAGAGATATTGTGTGTAATATGTGGAATGAGTAACATAGCATATAAAAGAGATTCACTGTTTCTGGATTGATAGAAGTGGAGGCAGACTATAATTAAATGATTTCAAAGACAGATACACCAAAAGTTCTGGTCATACCGATGACGGCTTTTGCAGAAAATGCAGGAACATTTTCAAGAACCTTATTACTGGTTCAAAAACTGAAACAAAGTCAAATCGATGTGGCACTGTGTGCTGCAGAGGATGCAAATTTCCGGCCAATTGAAGGGGTCAAGAATTATCATCTTTCGGTTCCGATGCCCTTGGGTTTACCAAAAGCGATAGCCACACGTACATTTTCAGTTGCGCAGAGGTTGGGTGTTGTCGGGAGAAAGGCAGTTCATAGTTTCGACGAGGTTCTCTTTTTCACCGGGAATAGTAATGAATCCTATCTGAGCAAAAGTATTGCTGAGATCAGAAATGCAATCGAGGATTACAAACCGGATGTAATATATTCGGAATTCAATATAGCGGCAATTGTTGCAGCAAAGTTGGAGAATATAAAACTTTTCATCACAGGCAGTCTGCCTGCACAGACAGACAATTGCTGTAAGCCTCAATTTGCAAAGGGATTGAATCGGATTTTGTCTGAACATCATTTGCCAAAAGTTCAGTCATGTATTGATTTATTCAAGTGGGCAGAGCTGAGATTTGTGCCAAGCTGTCAGGAGTTAGAGCCCTTTGAAGCTTCTAATGTGATTTATTGCGGAGCGTGGAAGGATATAAGTCCTTTTGAATCCTCCTTGAAGGATAAGATTCTTGTCTATATGGGAAGTGGGAGTATACCTCAGAAAAAGATTATTAGAGAGATTGTCCCGGCTTTTGAAAAGAGTCCGTATTCCATTTACATAGCCGGAAGAGGATTAGAGAATCAGAGTCGTGGAAACATTCATATAGCTTCACATTTTGACTTTTCCAGGCTTTTGCCGGAAACAGCTCTGTTTATCCATCATGGAGGACAGAATAGTATGATTGATGCATTGATTTATGGAGTCCCTCAGCTAATTTGTCCGGGTAAGGTGTTTGAACGACAATATAATGCAAAGAGTATTGTGAGAGTAGGAGCCGGAAAGGAACTGTCAGAGACTCAGTTTACTGCTGAAGATATCAGGAGAGCCGTTGATGAACTATTAATGAATCCGGATTATGCAGAGAATGCTGGGCGAATTGGGCAAGAACTTGCTTCATTAGGTGGAATTGATAACATAGTAGAAAAAGTCAAGAATTCCGAAGTGAAATAAGGAGTGCGAGCATGGAGACTAAAGAAACGGGAGACATGAGAATAGCAGCAACTAACTAATCGGGCAGCGGCTTTTCTCCGGAGCTTCCATACCAGACACATATCCTGCGCGAAACTCCATATTAATTTCTCGTAGTTCTCTCTTTCCATCGATATAGTCCTGATACATCTCAGCAATCCCGGCACTGCAGCCATCACAACCGCCGGAGGTATTTCCGATTGACTCCTCTACGATTCGTATGCGTTCTTCTTTTGTTGTATCTTTGATTAGATAACTCATTTATGACATCTCCTCTTAGAATAGTCAAATATCACATCCAACTGATTCATTATAACACCTTCCCGAAATTTTTTCATTATAGTCCATTCAAGTCATTTAAATTATGATAAAATAAAAAATAGGATGAAGGGTGCATTTTGATAATCCGGAACCTACTAAAGGGAGACTAGCTATGTCTATGTATTCTGGCGCAGTTATATGCAGATGGGAATTATGGGTATCAAATA
>JAUNSO010000051.1:0-18405 GCA_030539165.1 bacterium | reverse complement strand
ATGTCTATGTATTCTGGCGCAGTTATATGCAGATGGGAATTATGGGTATCAAATATTGAAAATATTAATTGTAGCAATTAATGCAAAATACATACATTCTAATCTGGCAGCATACAGTCTTCGTGCATATGCTTTGAAGCATCTGCGCGACGAAGGACATCAGGAAGTTGAGATTGAGATTGCGGAATATACGATTAACCAGTATGCGGAACAGATCCTCAAGGATATTTATCAGCGTAAGCCGGACCTGGTGGCGTTCTCTTGTTATATTTGGAATATTGAGATGGTGGAACGGATTGTACCGGAGTTAAAAAAGGTATTGCCGGATGTGGATTTATGGCTTGGTGGTCCCGAGGTCTCTTATGATACGAAGCAAATCTTAAGCAAATTGCCGGTACGCGGCATCATGGCCGGTGAGGGAGAAGGAACTTTTCTTGATTTAATTCGGGCCTATCTGAACACTTCAGACAGACCGAATACGCATAGTGATACATTACAGAAGAACTTAGAGAGCGGAGATGCACGGCTGGAAAAACTTCTTCAGAATATAGATGGGGTTGCATGTCGATCGTTTACGACACATGTGTCACAATATATAAAAATGGATGAATTACCTTTTGTATATGCACCTGAGTATATGGAAATAGAGGATTTTGAGAACCGAATCATCTATTATGAATCCTCCAGAGGCTGTCCGTTCTCCTGTGCATACTGCCTGTCTTCCATTGATAAAACAGTACGGCAGAGGGACTTTGCACTTGTAAAAAGAGAACTTACCTTTTTCCTGAAACACAGGGTTCATCAGGTGAAGTTCGTTGACCGAACCTTTAATTGTAATCATAGACATGCAATGGACATTTGGAATTACATCAAGGAAAATGACAATGGTGTCACCAATTTTCACTTTGAGATTGCGGCTGACCTTTTAACAGATGAGGAGCTGGACATACTATCGTCTATGCGTCCGGGACTGGTACAGCTGGAGATAGGTGTGCAGTCTGTAAATGAAATTACGATACAGGAAATCAATCGAAGAACTGATTTCACTAAAATTGCAGAAGTTGTGAACAAGCTGCGGGAAGGACATAATCTACACATACATCTGGACCTGATTGCAGGCCTTCCAAAAGAAGATTATGACACGTTTGTCACATCATTCAACACGGTATTTGCACTGCATCCACATCAATTACAACTAGGATTTTTGAAGGTGCTAAAGGGTTCCCCAATGGCAGAAAGAGCTGAGAGTTATGGAATCCTACATACTTCTTATCCTCCCTATGAAGTGCTTTCTACAAAATGGCTTACCTATGATGACATCCTGCAGCTCAAGGCGGTAGAAGAAATGCTGGAGATGTATTACAACAGCAGTCAGTTTGTCTATACAATGTTATTGCTGGAACAGACATTTCCGGATGGATATTCTCTCTTTAGAGAGCTTGCCGAATACTATGAGACATCAGGCTATACGATACAGCAGCCTTCCCGCCTGAAGCGATATGAGATATTATATGAATTTGCAGATCGATATGACAGGGAACGTCTGCATTTGTATAGAGAAAGTCTGATCCTGGATCTGTATCTTCGAGAAAATCTTAAGAGCAGACCACCATTTCTGCAGGACGCCAAAGAGAAGCAGGAACAGATACAGAAACTGTATCGTGATGAAATGTTGCTGCGGGCACATCTTCCGGATTATCAGGAGTATGATCTCAGACAGATCAGCCGGATGACGCATATGGAAGTATTCCATCATTGGAACCAAATACATGGAGAGATGAATCATACAGAGCATGAACCAACGGCTTATGTTCTATTTAATTATCAAATACGAGATCCGCTGACACAGGATGCAAATACAGTGAGGATTGAGGCATCAGCTCAGACTACAATTACAAAGGAGTGATAGATCAAATGGCAACAAAGAGAACAAAGGAAATATTAAATATACTGGACGAGCAGTATACAACGGAATATGTGTGTTATCTGAATCACGCGACTCCCTGGCAGCTTCTGATTGCTACGATACTAAGTGCACAGTGTACTGACGCACGTGTCAATATCGTGACAAAGGATCTGTTTCAAAAATATCCATCTATAGAAGCCTTTGCAAAGGCAGATTTGAAAGAGCTGGAACAGGATATTCATTCAACCGGATTCTATCATAATAAAGCAAAGAATATTATAGAGTGCTGCAGACAGTTGATCACGGAATATCAGGGAGAGGTGCCGCATACGATGGAAGAGCTGACAGGTTTGGCCGGAGTGGGAAGAAAGACGGCTAACGTGATTCGTGGAAATGTCTATCATGAACCGAGTATAGTAGTTGACACTCATGT
This sequence comes from bacterium, assembly GCA_030539165.1. Classification (GTDB taxonomy): domain Bacteria; phylum Bacillota; class Clostridia; order Lachnospirales; family Lachnospiraceae; genus JAAYYM01. The sequence goes on along the minus strand of JAUNSO010000051.1, from coordinate 16,066 downwards.
CAAGAGAATATCCAAAAGACTTGGATTGACGAAAGAGGAAGATCCGGAGAAGATAGAGTATGATCTGATGAAGGTGTTGCCGAAGGATCACTGGATATTATATAATCTTCAGATAATCGCATTTGGCAGAGACCTGTGTGAGGCAAGGAGTCCGAAGTGTGAACTATGCAGACTGCAGAAATACTGTGGAGACTACAAACATGGAAAATAAGCCGGTCATGTCTTATACGGCAGTAGATCTGGAAACCACAGGGCTGGACGCAAAGAAAGACAAAATGATAGAGATCGGTGCAGCAAGAGTCAGGAATGGACAGGTTACAGACACTTATACGACACTTGTCAGGCCGGGAAGGATACTGCAGGAAACCATAACAGAACTGACAGGCATTACGGATGATATGCTGACAGGAGCAAAGGATCCCAAACAGGCAATCACAGAACTGCTGGATTTCCTTGGCGATGATGTTCTGCTGGGACACTGTATTTTATTTGATTATTCATTTATCAAACGGTGTGCCGTTAATCATGGATTTGTGTACGAAGCATTGGCGATCGATACATTAAAGATTGCACGGAAATACCTGCCGGATTTACCAAGCCGCAGTTTGCCATATTTGTGTGAACACTATGGAATCAAGAGACGCTCCCATCGTGCACTTGAAGATGTACTGGCTACAGTGGAGTTATATGGAAAGCTGTGTGAGGAATACTATGATCATACAGATGTTTTTATCCCGCTGAAGCAGATTTATCAGATCAAAAAGGAAAATCCAGCGACCAGACAGCAAAAAGAAAATCTGTATCAATTTATCAAGAACAGAGGAATCAAGGTGGATTATGACATTGAGACACTGACGAGAAATGAGGCTTCACGTAATATGGATCATCTGATCCAGCAGTACGGAAGAATGCCAAAGGAAAAGAAAGGCTCCGATGGATCAAGGTAGTTCCTGCAGTTCAGTCAGTGCTGTAATGATTGGATTCTTCATCAGTGAACGGATGGAGCCGGCGGCATCAATCAAGGAAGCAATACGCTCAGGATGAAACTGTTCCTTATAAATGGATGCGAGCAGGAGATAATGAGCTTTGATATCTGTCCTGCAGGAGATACCAAATTCCAGCACTCCTTCGGCATCGTCTGTCATACCGAGTTCATAGAGCCTGTGAGCCCAGTCATTGAGCGTTCTTGCAAGTACGATAAAGTTCTGATCGTATTCGGTCAGAGCTGCGAGATTGGCGGCACCATATTGCAGCTTCAGGTCAGTATTTGAGATGCCTGTCAGATTGACGATCTTCTGCTCTGAGAGGATGGTTATCGTTTCTTGGTATTCCAATAATTGCGGATCTGTGGTATTCTTCTGGAGAGGAAGAAATGATGAGGGAATGGAGATGTATTCCAGATCCGTCAGTGGTTGTTTACGAACGTTGTTTGCTTTCGTTTCTCTTTCTAGATACGTCTCCTGCAGGGAAGGTGTTTTTTTCTTTCCTTTCAGATAGACAACAAATCCAAATACAGCAAAACAAAGAATGATACTTTGTACTAATCTCATATATGATCCTTTCCGAAAAGAGGTGAAACATAATGAATTTCTACGATAAAAAATCGAAAAAAATTATTTCCAGTATTATCATTATCATTTTAGTACTGGCAATGATCGTTCCTACGCTTATTTATTTTGTATCATAAATAAAACAATTCTGTCAAACATATTGGTGGTTATTTATCTTGAAAGAAAGTTAAAGAAAATGTTATGATTGTACCGATAAGTATTAATAGGTGGGCTCAAAAGGAGTAGACAATGAAAAGGGGAAGTTTCTTAAGGACAATCATACTGGCACTGACGACACTGGTTTGTTGTATTGTGCTTTCAGATAAGACGATTGCAGGAATTACAATCAATGTAAACGGCGGCGCTGCAGCTGTTACGAATCCTGCACCGCAGACAGAAACAGAAGATACTGATTCAGAGAATCAGGTAAATATTACTGTACCAAAGGATATCCCGGAGGGAACGATCAGCTCCGGAGTGTATGTAGATACAGTCAGTCTTGCTGACATGGATTATGATGAAGCCATGGCAGCGGTCAATCAGTATGTTGAGTCTCTCAAGACAAAAGAGATTACTCTTGTATCGATCGATCAGAAGACAAAGGTTGTGACAGCCGGAGAGCTGGGATTAAAATGGACCAATCCGGAAATCATATCAGAAGCTGTATGTCTCGGCAAAGCAGGAAATATCGTAGCGAGATATAAGGAACTGAAGGATCTCGAATACAGCAACAAGGTATATAATCTGGAAGTCGGGTTTGACAGCGAGACCATCAAGGCAGTTGTAGAGGCACAGGGAGAGAGCGATAATATCAAGCCGGTTGATGCGACGATTGCCAAGAATGGTGGCAATTTTGATATTGTGCCGGGTCAGACAGGATATGCAGTCAATGTTTCGTCTTCTACGATTACGATTATGAACCAGCTGGAGGGCAATTGGAACAAGGAACCTGTTACAATAGAACTGGCTGTAGATGTAGATGAGCCGAAGGGCAAGACAGAGGATCTGAAACTGGTCAAGGATTTGTTAGGCACCTATACGACCAGCTTTAAGACATCCGGAGTTGCGAGGAGCGGTAATGTCAGAAACGGTACACGCCTGATCAACGGAACGGTCTTATATCCGGGAGATGAATTTTCTGCATATGATGCAGTCAATCCATTTACAGAAGAAAACGGATATTATATGGCAGGCTCCTATTTGAACGGTATGGTAGTGGAGAGCCTGGGCGGCGGTATCTGTCAGGTAACATCTACACTATATAATGCGATTCTTCGTGCTGAGCTGGAGGTTACAGAAAGATCCAATCATTCTATGATTGTTACATATGTGAATTTATCCTCTGATGCAGCAATTTCAGGAACGTCCAAGAACTTTAGATTTGTTAACAATCTGGATTATCCTGTCTATATCGAAGGATTGACCAGTGACGATAAAAAAATTACATTTAATGTATATGGTGTTGAAACAAGACCATCCAACAGAGAAGTATCCTTTGAAAGCGTGGAGATCAGCAAGACAGAGCCAGAGGGTGAGAAGATTATCGCTGATGGAGCTCAGCCGGTCGGTGTGATTGACGTTCAGTCAGCTCATACAGGGTATGTAGGAGAGCTTTGGAAGGTGGTTAAGGTAGATGGTGTTGAAACAGAAAGAACCCGTATGAATAAAAGTACGTATACAATGACACCAAGAACAGCTACAGTCGGGACGGCAACTGCAGATCCGAATATAGCGGCAACGATACAGGCAGCGATTGCGTCAGGATCAATTGATTATTGCAAGAATGTCGTATCACAACTAAAGGCAGCAGCGGCTGCAGCAGTGGCGGGGGTACCGTCAGAGGCAGATATTCCAGTGGAGTGATGTTATGAAAATCGGTAAAGTACCTGAAAACGTACTGAAACGTTCCATCATCAAACAAATAAAGACCAAAAGAGATGAAATCCTTGTCGGAGCAGGTGTAGGAGAAGACTGTGCAGTGATATCGCTTGCTGATGATGAGGTTTTTGTCATGTCTACAGATCCGATTACCGGAACAGTACATGACATAGGAACTCTTTCTGTGCATGTGACAGCAAATGATATTGCTTCTGCAGGGGCACAGGTCATTGGTGTGATGCTGAGTGTATTGCTTCCGGAGGATACAACAGAGGAAGATCTGAAGTCAATGATGGCACAGGTAGAGTCAGTATGTGCAGAACTGAATATCCAGACGATAGGCGGGCATACAGAGATTACAAGAGCTGTAAACCAGCCAATCATTACCGTAACAGGTGTGGGCAAGGTAAAGAAAGATAAGGTGATTACAACATCAGGTGCAAAGGCCGGACAGGATGTTGTTATTTCAAAGTGGATCGGACTCGAGGGAACATCTATTATTGCAAAGGAAAAAGAGAGTGAGTTGATTCACAAATTTCCACCGTCTTTCATCGAGACGGCAAAGGGCTTCGGGCAGTATCTGTCGGTAGTACCGGAGGCCGCCACCGCCGTTAAGTCTGGCGTTAGTGCTATGCATGACGTTACAGAGGGCGGTATCTATGGAGCACTCTGGGAAGTTGCAGAAGCATCCGGCGTCGGACTGGAAATCGACTTAAAGAAAATTCCGGTGAAACAGGAAACAATTGAGATATGTGAGTATTATGGACTGAATCCGTATGCACTGATATCCAGTGGAGCAATGCTGATGACAGCAGACAACGGGTACGATCTGGTACGAGCCATAGAAAAGACAGGCATCAAAGCAACTGTAATCGGCAAGGTGACGACCGGCAATGACAGGGTTTTAATCAACGAAGATGAGAAGCGTTTTCTGGAACCACCGAAATCTGATGAATTATATAAAATATAAGAGAATGGAGAGATAGAAAATGGAAATCAGGGAAAAGATATTAACATTTATAGAGAAGAACAGCAGAATTGATCTGAAAGAACTGGCAATCCTGTTAGGCGAGGATGAAGTAGCGGTTGCAGAACAGATGGCACAGATGGAAGAAGAAGGAATCATCTGTGGATACCATACATTGATTGACTGGGATAAAGTAACAAATGAAAGGATTACAGCATTGATTGAAGTACGCGTTACACCGCAGCGTGGTCACGGATTTGATTCAATTGCAGAGAGAATCTATAAGTATCCTGAGGTTACAGCGACGTATCTGATATCCGGAGGCTATGATTTATTAGTTACATTGGAAGGAAAGACATTAAAAGAGGTTTCCAGCTTTGTATCTGATAAGCTTTCCACACTGGAATCTGTCATCAGCACAGCAACGCATTTTGTACTGAAGAAATATAAGGATCATGGTACGATCATTGAGAAACACGAATCCGATGAAAGGATGGTGGTTTCGCCGTGAGAAACCCATTAGCAGATAAAGTCGTTGATATTAAACCATCAGGAATTCGTAAATTTTTCGATGTAGCAAATGAAAGAAAAGATGTCATTTCGCTGGGCGTCGGCGAACCTGATTTTGATACCCCGTGGCATATCCGCGACGAGGGTATTTATTCATTAGAGAAGGGACGTACATTTTATACATCTAACTCCGGACTGATGGAGCTGCGTGAAGAGATCAGTAAATATCTGAATCGTAGAGTACATGTACAGTATGATCCCCATAAAGAGATTTTGATTACGGTTGGCGGCAGTGAAGCGATTGATATCGGTCTTCGTGCCATGGTTAATCCGGGTGATGAGGTATTGATCCCCCAGCCAAGCTATGTATCATATGAGCCGTGTGCCATTTTGGCAGGAGCAAAGCCGGTCATCATTGAATTAAAGAATGAAAATGAATTTCGATTGACAGCAGAAGAACTGCTGGCGGCCATTACTCCTAAAACTAAGATTTTAGTGCTACCGTTTCCGAACAACCCAACCGGAGCAATCATGACGGAAAAGGATCTGGAAAAGATAGCAGAGATCGTGATCGAGAAGGATTTGTTTGTGATATCAGATGAAATATATTCTGAGCTGTCATATCAGGGAGATCACGTAACGATCGCATCTTTCCCCGGTATGAAAGAGAGAACAATCTTGATCAATGGATTTTCAAAGGCTTATGCCATGACGGGCTGGAGACTTGGTTATGCATGTGGACCAGAGGCGATTATCCAGCAGATGATGAAGATTCATCAGTTTGCCATTATGTGTGCACCGACAACCAGTCAGTATGCGGCGATCGATGCTCTCAGAAATGGTGATGAAGATGTTGCAATGATGAGAGAATCCTATAATCAGCGCAGGAACTATCTGATACACACATTTAAAGAGATGAACCTGCCGTGTTTTGAGCCATTTGGTGCGTTTTATGTATTCCCATGCATTAAGGAGTTTGGAATTTCTTCTGATGACTTTGCATTTCGTCTATTAGAGGAGGAAAATCTGGCTGTTGTTCCGGGAACCGCATTTGGGGACTGCGGAGAAGGCTTTTTGAGAATTTCGTACGCTTATTCTTTGGAGAAGCTAAAAATAGCCATGGAAAGAATTGATCACTTTATTACAAAGTTAAGGAATGAGAAATAATGAATATTGTATTATTTCAGCCCGAGATTCCGGCCAATACAGGAAATATTGGCCGGACTTGTGTTGCTACGGGGACAAAACTGCATCTGATTGAGCCACTTGGTTTTCTGCTGAATGATAAAACAATCAAGAGAGCCGGAATGGACTACTGGGAGCATCTGGATGTGACCAGATATATGAATTATGCAGAGTTTCTGGAAAAGAATCCGAATGCAAAGATCTTTATGGCGACAACCAAAGCAAAACATGTATATACGGATGTTGAATACGATGAGGACTGCTACATCATGTTTGGGAAAGAAAGTGCAGGAATACCTGAGGAGATACTGGTGGAGAATGAGGAGAACTGTATCAGGATTCCGATGCTGGAACAGATTCGCTCATTGAATCTGTCTAATTCTGTAGCCATTGTATTGTATGAAGCATTAAGACAGACAGATTTTCATAAAATGCAGTTAGAGGGGCAGCTGCATAGACTTCATTGGAAGGAATAATTTTATAAAAGAATAAAACAGGGGACAGCAGGGGAAAGTATGAGTAAAAGAGCAAACAAGAAAAATATTATGAAAATAGTATTTTTTGTCTATATGATTTTCTTATTTCTGGTGGTTGCGGTTAAGTTTACCGGAAATAATATGTCTACAGTGATAGAACGCTGGAATATCATATCATCGGCCAAAGAAGCCGGTGAAAGAAATCTGAATCTGAAACCATTGACTACGATTCGGCCATACTTGAAACATTTTGACAAGAGCTATGCATCAACAAATATACTGGCAAATCTGTTATTGTTTATCCCGGTCGGATTTCTGATCCCCATTGCATATCCGGAGAGAAAACGGTTTTTTAAGACGATGGGAGTATGTCTTGTCATTACTGTTTTCATCGAATTATTTCAATATATTACTTGCCTTGGCTTTTGCGATATTGATGATATCATCTTAAATATGGTAGGTAGTATGATCGGCTTTGTTGTATACAAATGTACCCGAAAAAGCTGATATCATGACTCAAAGCCTTTGGATTTGGGAAGTGTAAAGATAAATTCTGTACCGACCCCGACAGTGCTGATTACATTGATATTTTCATGGTGTGCATTGATGATTTCTTTTGTGATAGCGAGTCCGAGTCCTGTTCCCTTCTTATCCTTACCTCTGGACAAATCTGTTTTATAGAAACGGTCAAATATCATTTTCAAACTTTCTCTTGGAATCCCAATACCTGAATCTTTCACTGAGACAAACACTTTATCATTTTTCTCGGTTGTTTCGATTTTGATCGTAGAGTCATCATGACTGAATTTGATGGCATTATCGATCAGGTTGTATAGTACCTGCTGGATCTTCACCATATCGGCAGATACAAACAAAGTTCTTCCGGTCAGAACCAGATTAAAGGAAATTCTTTTTTTCGTACAGGTACCTTCAAAGGTGGCGGTCACGTTCTTAATAATCTTATTAATATCAAAATCTGTTGTATCCAACAGCATTCCTTTTGTGTTTAGATTGTTTAGGGAAAGCAAAGAGCTGGTCAGCTTGGTCAGCCGTTTGGTTTCATTTAGTACAATTTTTAAATATTTTTGCTGCATTTCCGGAGGAATCGTGCCGTCCAGCATAGCTTCGAGATAACCCTTGATAGAGGTGAGCGGCGAGCGGAAATCATGTGACACATTCGCTATAAACTTTTTCTGATTGTCCTCTGAACGACTCAGTTCACTGGCCATATACCCCAGTGAAGCCGCCAGATAACCGATTTCATCATCCTTATCTACCGAAAACTCATACTTCAGGTTTCCGGCAGCATACTCTTCAGTAGCTTTTGTAATCTTTTTGAGTGGAATATATACCATATCGGTAAATACAATCAAAATCGTGGTGGACAGTATAAATATAATTCCCAGTGTAACATAGGAGATATTTAGCAGTTTATCACGTGATGACTCTACTTCCTTTAGCGGAGAGTGAATGACTACATAACCTCGCACTTTGAAGTTGGAAGTAATCGGTGAGAATACACTGATGACATTTTCGTCAAACTGTCCATAAAAATCACTTGTCATATAGAAGCGGTTTCCGGTATCAGTAGGATCAAAATGCTCCACAACAATCGGATTATCAGGGGAAATATCCTGTCTGGAATTAAATATGACATTACCGTCAGAATTGATAATCCAAATAGGAGAGGACACATAGGTATCAATCGCAATCAGTTGGTCGCTGACATCCTCTGCTGACAAGGCATCTTTGTAGAAATTAGAGGCATATTTCGTGGAAATCAAAGTAGCCTCTTTATAGATGGAGGAAGCTTTGTCCTGAATCAGATAGTCAAGTGTCAGATCGGAAGTAAAGGTAGCGATTGCGACAAAACTGAGCAGTCCGAAGATCAGGTAGGCCAGTATGAACTTTAAGTAGAGCGTCTGCTTCATGTGCAAGTTACTTCACCTCGAATTTATAGCCGATTCCCCATACAGTCGACAGACGCCATGCTGTATGATCCTTTATTTTTTCACGAAGTCTTTTGATATGTACGTCAACTGTTCGTGTATCGCCGATGTATTCATAACCCCAGATGTGATCTAACAGCTGCTCTCTGGTAAATACCTGATTAGGTGATGAAGCAAGGAAATACAGTAATTCCAGCTCTTTGGGCGGCATATCCACTGACTGACCGTAGTAAAGTACAGAGTAGTTTGTCTGGTTGATTACAAGATCTGGGTATTCAACACATTTTGTATCGGATACAGGTGCGGCGGCTTTGGTACCGGTCGTGCGGCGTAATACTGCTTTTACACGGGCAACCAGTTCCTTTGCATCAAAAGGTTTTTCCATGTAATCATCAGCACCAAGCTCCAATCCAAGTACCTTATCAAAAATTTCTCCTTTGGCAGACAGCATAATAATCGGAGTAGAGGATTTGGCTCTGATTTCCCGGCAGACCTGATATCCATCAATACCCGGCAGCATCAGATCCAGAAGGATCAGATTCGGCTCAAAGGTTTCAAATGCTGTCAGTGCCTGCTCTCCGTCATTTACCATATGTGTATCAAAACATTCCTTCGTCAGATAAAGAGAAATCAGTTCCGCGATATTTGTATCATCATCTACAATCAGTATTTTCTGTTTACTTGCCATTAGGTCAGGTCCTTTCTGCACATTGTGCATGGATAATTGATTAGATTATTTAAAAGTAACAATTGTGACACCTGCGTCACCTTCACCAAAAGCGCCTATGTGAAATTCTTTAACGTACTTTACTCTTTTCAGGTAGGAATGAATACCTGATCTGAGAGCACCGGTTCCTTTCCCGTGCACGACACGCACATTCGGAAGATGTGAGAGATAGGCATCATCTAAATACTTGTCCAGCGTTGCGATCGCTTCATCAACTGTTAACCCCAGCAGATTGATCTCTGTTGATATGGCAGAGGATTTGGACAGATCCATTTTACTGTTGCTGCTGTTATGGTAGTGTTTGATGCCGGGGCCTGTAATGTCGGGTGTATCTACTATTTCCAGATCTTTTATATGAATAGATGATCTCAAAATACCACATTGAACAAAGACATTGCCCTTTGCATCCGGAAGTGAACTGATCGTACCGGACAGACCTCCCATAGACAGAACCTTGACGGATTCTCCGAGTTTGAAATCAGATGCTTTATACTGCTTCCGCTGGCCTTCCTTTTGTTTCATTGACAGAGAATTTCCTGTTTTGGATATTTTGGAGCGAACCTTTTCACGTGCACGCTCCATATCCTGAATCGTACCTTTTCCATGATTGTATTTCTGAAAGTTCTTAATAGTTTCATCAGCCAGATCCTTGGCATCCTGCAGGATATCACGAGCTTCCTCATTGGCATCAGCCAGAATTTTGTCTCTGGAAGCATCCAGCTTTTCCTGTTTGCTCTTTAATGCTTCTTTCAATGCTTGTATTTCCAGTTTATACTGCTCAATTTCCAGCTTTTCTTTCTCTATTGTAACACGGTTTGCTTCTAATTTTCCAAGGACATCTTCGAAGCTCTCATCCTGTTCATTCAGGTGTGTTCTGGCACTGTCGATGATATAGTCAGGCAGTCCGAGCTTGCTAGAGATCGCAAATGCATTACTCTTTCCGGGAATACCGATCAGGAGCCTGTAGGTAGGACGCAGAGTCTCTACATTGAACTCGCAAGAGGCATTCTCCACACCGGGAGTAGACAGCGCATAAAGCTTTAACTCGCTGTAATGTGTGGTTGCCATAGTACGAATATTTCTTTCATGCAGATCCGTCAGGATCGCAATCGCCAGCGCAGCACCCTCTGTCGGATCAGTCCCTGCTCCAAGCTCATCAAACAGACACAGCGAACGCTCATCTGCGTTTTGCAGAATAGATACTGTATTTGTCATATGTGAGGAAAAGGTACTCAAACTCTGCTCAATACTCTGTTCATCACCGATGTCGGCAAATATTTCTGTAAATATGGAGATCTCAGAACGATCCAGTGCTGGTATGTGAAGCCCTGATTGTCCCATCAGAGATAACAGGCCGACTGTTTTTAATGCAACAGTCTTACCTCCGGTATTTGGACCGGTGATGACCAACAGATCAAAGTCTCTTCCCAGATGGATATCCGTTGGAACAACTGATTTTGAATCCAATAAAGGATGGCGCCCCTGACGGATCACGATGCGTCCTTCTGTATTGAGAAGAGGAGCTGTTGCATTCTGCTCCATGGCAAGAGAGGCCTTGGCAAAGATAAAATCCAGCTGTATCAGAGTCTGATAATTTAATGTGATTTGTTCTGTTACTTCACCGCATTTTGCACTGAGTGTTGCCAGTATGATCTCTATCTCCTTGGCTTCCTGCAAAAGAAGCTCTTTTAAATCATTATTTAGTTTTACAATGGCAGCAGGCTCGATAAAGAGAGTCGATCCGCTGGCAGACTGATCATGGATCATACCCTGGACGTTTGCCTTATACTCTGATTTGATCGGAAGACAATACCGGTCATTGCGCATAGTAATCACAGCATCCTGCAGATAGGCCTTATAAGAGGAGCTGACCATCTGGGATAATTGAGTATGAATCTTATCATTGGTGATGCGCATATTGCGGCGTATCTGTTTTAGGTTGGAGCTGGCTTCGTCACTGATCTCATCCTCTGAGAGAATGCATCTTCGAATCTCTGCAGAAACAGACGTCAGAGGCATCAGCAGATCAAATATCTCCGTAAGAGTATCATCAGGGAGATTCTCATTTTCCTTGGAAGAGTATGCCTTGATACGATGTGCTGCTTCCAGCAATCCGGCTATTCCCAGCAATTCCTCTATGGACAAGGAACTGCCCATATCCAATCGTTTTACAGAGGGAGTGATATCCTTGATACCGGAAAAGGACACTGCTTCACTTCGAAACAGCCGTGTCAGAGCATCACCCGTCTGCGTTTGTGACCGTTCTATTTCGAGCTGATCACAGGATGGTAATAGTGACAGACACAGCTTTTTTCCACCGTCAGAGCCGGCATGTGAGGATAATTGATCCAATATTTTATTAAATTCTAATGTTTTAAATACTTTTTGATTCATATTATTTACCTGATCATTTGTTATTGGTTTGTCATTGAAAGTGCATCTTACAGTTTAGCAGAGTTTGCGTGATTACGCAACGGTTGAGCATTCGCACAGGGGCATTTTGTATTGTAAAATATATGGTTGTCTAGTATAATGAGTAAAGATTGTTACCATAGTGACTTGGAGAAGGAGAAACATATGGATGAACAAGAAAACGAGAACCTGAAGGAAACGGAAGTGACAGCTGAATCTGTAACCGACGGAGAATCGTCAGGGGAAGAGAATTTCGAATTTATCAAAGAGACAATTAAAGAAAAACCAATCAACAAAAAGAGACTGCTTGGGAAAGTATTGTTTACTATGTTTCTTGCTGTTCTTTTTGGTTTGATTGCAGGTTTTACCTTTCTCCTGGTTCAGCCACATATTACACAGATGCTATATCCGGAGGAGATGCAAAAGGTGGAATTTCCAAAGGATGAGGAGCCGGTCGAGGCCCCTGAAGTGACCCCGGCGGAGGCAGTTCCTACAGTGGTGGAAAAGGAGCCTGTGGTCACACAGATCGTTGAGAAGGTAGAGAAGGTTGATCTGGAAATAGATGATTATAAATTATTATCAGAAAAGCTGTATGGTGTAGCCACTGAAGCAGGCAGATCAATTGTAACGGTAACAGGCTTGTCTCCTGATGTTGACTGGTTCATGAATGCATATGAGAATCAGAACCAGACATCGGGATTGATAGTAGCTGATAATGGTAAAGAGCTGTTGATACTTGCTAATAGAAGTGTGATCGAAAAAGCAGAGACGATTCAGGTAGAATTTTGTGATTCCACCATTGCAACGGCGCAGATCAAGAAGTATGACAAGAATACAGGACTTGCAATCATTGCAGTAGAGCTGGAAACCATTGATGAAAAGACATCCGAAGAAATAGCACCTGCAAAGTGGGGAAATACCAAGCAGAGCGCTTTGATTGGTTCACCGATTATAGCAGTCGGGAATCCACTGGGCTATGTTGACTCAGTAGCAATGGGCTATGTAACATCCAATACCTATACAGTCAATCTGGTCGATACAAATCTGCAGCTGCTTACGACTGATATATATGGAAGTAAGACCGGAAATGGTGTATTGATTAACTTAGAAGGAAAGGTACTGGGTATTATCTGTCAGGAGTCACTGGGAGCAGACAATAGCAATCTGATCAAGGCATATGGAGCGTCAGAGCTCATTCCGACAATTGAAAAGCTTTCTAATGGACAAGATATTGCGTATCTTGGAATCAAGGGCACAGATGTCACAGAGTCAGCAAATATAGATCTAGGAGTTCCGACAGGTGCATATGTGACAGAGGTGATTGTAGACTCACCAGCTATGCGCGAGGGGATTCAGAACGGTGATGTGATTATCAAAATCGGAACGACTGATATTACTTCTTTTGAAGATTATAAGGCGGCAATGTTAAAGAGTCAGCCGGGAGATCTGACAGTAGTGACAGTTAAGAGACTGGGTAAGGACGGATATATTGATCTGTCGTATGATATCACGTTGGGGACACTGGAATAGAGACAGTATGAGAGATCGTGACAGCGTACAGGCATTATGATAGACATGGAATTGAAATGGTAATGAAGTATATTGAGAAAGAGAGAATATAAACAGAATGAAATATATTGAGGCATTTAAAGAGGGCGACAGAGTATCAGATATCTACCTGTGTAAACACAAGCAGTCGGCGGTGACGAAGAATGGGAAACCGTATGAGAATGTGATTCTGCAGGATAAGACGGGAACGATTGACGCGAAGATTTGGGATCCGAATTCGGCAGGAATTGATGATTTTGAGACTCTGGACTATATTGAGGTCTTTGGTGATGTCAATAGTTTTCAGGGAGCTCTGCAGGTTAGTGTCAAGCGTGTCAGATGCTGCAGGGAGGGTGAGTATGATCCTGCGGATTATCTGCCGGTCAGCAGCAAGAACATAGAGGAAATGTATGCTGAGATTTTAGGGTTTATCAATGGATTGTCCAATGAGTATCTTAAGAAACTGGCGCAATCTTTTTTCGAAAAGGATCAGGAGTTTATTACAGCGTTTAAGAAAAGTTCGGCGGCAAAGGCAGTGCATCATGGTTTTGTCGGGGGCTTATTGGAGCATACATTGAGTGTGACAAAGCTCTGTGAGTATTATACGAAGGCTTATCCGGTGCTGAATAAGGACTTATTGATTACTGCGGCGATTTTTCATGATATCGGGAAGACAAGAGAGATTTCTTTATTTCCGGAAAATGATTATACAGACGATGGTCAGCTGTTAGGACATATTGTAATGGGCAGTGAAATGATTGGAGAAAAGGCAAAGGAAATTCCGGGGTTTCCGAAGATGCTGTTAGGTGAATTAAAGCATTGTATCTTAGCACATCATGGAGAATATGAGTATGGTTCTCCGAAGAAGCCTGCACTGGTTGAGGCTGTGGCCTTGAATTTTGCGGATAATACGGATGCTAAGATGGAGACGATGACGGAGCTCTTTGCCAGCTCGGCTGATAATGGGTGGCTGGGGTATAATAGGTTGTTGGAGTCGAATGTTAGGAAGACATCGAAGGAGTAAGAGGATAGGGTATAGAATCGTCGATTCGCCTATAGAAGAGTTAGATTTTGTTCAGGATTCCGGGAATAAGAAACGCTAAGTATTCCGGGGAGATATTTGGGGATGAACGCCACCGGTTCAGATTCGCCATCCCTGGCTCAGCTGAACCTTTCCGTGACATCGTGTCACGGAATTGCTGGTTATGTACGGAATACTAAGTGTTTCTAATTCCTTGCATATTCACAAAATCCAACTCTTCTATAGGCGAATCGACGATTTTGTACTCTGTGGGATGAATGTGTATATATAGGAGTGATGTGGGTATGAGTTATGTGAAAAATCAGATAGTGAAGGTTCGAATTGAGGATATGGGAGTTGAGGGGGAAGGTATTGGGAAGATTGATGGTTATACTTTGTTTGTGAAGGATGCTTTGATGGGGGATCTGGTGGAGGCGAGGATTATTAAGCCGAAGAAGAATTATGCATTTGCCAGACTGGAGCGGATATTGGAACCATCTGTGGATCGTGTGGAACCGGTGTGTCCGTATCACAGGCAGTGTGGTGGATGCCAGATTCAGGTGTTGTCTTATGAAGCACAGCTTCGATATAAGGAAAAGAAGGTTCGTAATAATCTGATTCATATTGGAAAGTTTGAGCCGGAATTGATTGATGGTATTATGGATCCGATTGTGGGTATGCGAGAGAGTGACAGATGTGTCATGAATTTAAAAGGGGAAATGCTGCAGGGCTTTCATTACCGGAATAAAGCACAGTTTCCGGTGGGATGCGATAAAGATGGTAATCTGATAACCGGATTCTATGCTGGCAGAACACACAATATCATTTCTAATACAGACTGTGCTCTTGGCTTGCCGATCAACCAGGCGATTTTAGAAGCAGTGCTTTCTTATATGAAGCAGTGTCATGTGACTGCGTATGATGAGACGACAGGTACAGGACTTGTGCGTCATGTATTGATCAGAGAAGGCTTTCGGACTGGGGAAGTGATGGTATGCCTTGTGATCAATGGGAAGACGATACCGAAGAGAGAGGTATTGATTGATAAATTGAGAGAGGCTGTCGACACCAGTCACCAAGTTGAAGTATCTGTAGCAGATGCAATACGCTCAAGGGATGATCTGCAAGGTGAATTGTCAGAAGAGAATTACTGTAAGGTGGCAGAAACAGACGAGCAAATTGTAAATGAGAAAATGTTACCACAGAAGCTGACAAGCGTGTCACTTAATTGCAATCTGGAAAATACAAACGTGATCTTAGGAAACCAAACTATCGTATTATGGGGACAGCCCTATATTACTGACTATATTAAAGATGTGGCATTTCAGATTTCACCGCAGTCTTTCTTTCAGGTGAATCCGATCCAGACAGAGAAGCTGTATAGTAAAGCTTTAGAATATGCGCAGCTTACCGGAAATGAAACTGTCTGGGATCTCTACTGCGGCATCGGGACGATTTCACTCTTCGTAGCGAAGCAGGCAAAGCAGGTATATGGTGTAGAAATCATTCCACAGGCTATTGAAGACGCAAAGAACAACGCCCGTCTCAATCACATTACCAACGCAGAATTCTACGTGGGTAAGGCAGAAGAAGTCCTTCCGGACTTCTACGAAAAGGCAGCAAGCACCGCCACTCCTGCCACCTGTGAGGTAATCATCGTAGACCCTCCACGTAAAGGCTGCGACGAAATCTGCCTGAACACCATGCTCAAGATGCAGCCAGACCGCATCGTCTACGTCAGCTGCGATTCCGCCACCCTCGCCCGTGACCTGAGGATACTGTGTGACGGTGGGTATGAACTTAAGAGAGTGCAGGCTGTGGATCAGTTCAGTCAGACCGTGCA
>JAUNSO010000050.1:23643-23833 GCA_030539165.1 bacterium | reverse complement strand
AATTTACCCTCTAAATTCGTTCACTCATACAGACACATTTCATTCTCTAATCTGAGGTAATAAATGATACCGTGCCTGTCTTCGGCGATTTGCACAAAAGAAAAAGAGCCTCTGTAAACGGGGCTCTTTCTACATTTCAGCCTATTCAGCGTCTTTATTCTCTTCCTTCTTTGATGTATCTTCCTCGTCC